>JADGOE010000008.1 GCA_017883135.1 Acidimicrobiales bacterium | reverse complement strand
GTGCCCTGCTCGATCAGATACGCACCGTTGACGCCAAGGCCGCCGAACTCCTCTTGAAGGAAGCCGTCAACGGGTAGGTCAAGGGTTTAATTGCAAGCTAACGGTTTGACCTTCGGACGCCGACCACCGGACGGATGCCCTACCCAAGTGGCGGTGTGGTCCGGACCGGGACCAGCAGCGCCCGTGCGGCACCAACGTGCAGCCAGCCCCTGGCTTTGAGGTCCAGCTCGTCGGATGAGCCATCGACGAACCAGGTCGAACCGCTTCCGGCCAGCCGCGGCTCGACGCCCGCCGCCTCGGCGAACACCTGCTTCCACGGCGCGAGCCGGGGCTCGACCGATAGCGCTGCATCCTCCAATTCGTTGACCCCCGCTCCCGACGCCCGCCCTCCACCTCCCTTGGACAGACCGTCCCAGGCCCGGTAGACGGCAGCGGTGTCCACGCCGAAGGGCAGGAGAAGCAGGGTGAACCGCCGATCCTCGTAGGGAAGGGGCGTCAGCTCCTCGCCGATGCCCCGGACCATCGCCCTCCCTCCGGTGAGGCAGAACGGCACGTCGGCACCAAGCCCGGCGGCCACGCCCAGATCGGTGCAGCCGGCCCAACGCAGGATCGCTGCCGCGTCGGCCGACCCTCCGCCGAGGCCGGCGCCGGGCGGGATCCTCTTGATCAGCTGCACTCGCGCGCTTCGACCGACAGCATCCAGCGCCCGGGCCACCAGGTTGTCCGGGCCGGTCGAGATGGCAGGTGGCCCCCATGGACCGGAAGCGATGTCGCTCCCCTGCCCCGACCCGGGGTCCGGATCGTCACCGCCGAGCACCGCCTGGCCCAACTGCTGGAAGATGGTCAGGCCGACACCCGGACCCACCACCAGGGTGTCTGCCAGGTCGAGCGTCACCATCTCGGACTCGAGCAGGTGATAGCCGTCGGACCGGATGCCGGTCACCCGCAGGGACAGGGTGAGCTTTGCCGGTGCCGTCAGCTCGACCGGCATCCCCGACCTCGGGCTGCCAGCTCCGCCAGCGTCTCCGCCGGTCACCGACCCTCCTCCGGCTGCGCAGTGCCCTCGGGCCGCGCTGTGCCTTCCGGCCGCCAGGCGGCCAGGCTCACCCACTCGTCGAGAGGGAGCTCCTCTGCCCGCGCCGTGGGGCGGATGCCCACCGCCTCGAAGGCCTCGGGCAGGACCAGGCCGTCGAGGGACCGCCGCAACATCTTGCGCCGGTGGGCGAACCCACCTCGGACCACCGAGAACAGACGGTCGTAGGCCGGCGAACCGGGCCCCGGCCTCGCTCCTCCCGCCCCCGGCGCCATCCCAGCGACCCCCAGTCCATCGGGGTGCCGGTCGAGCCGGACCAGCACCGACTCCACCCGCGGCTTCGGGATGAACACCTGGGCCGACACCCGCCCCACCACCGCGGCGGTGGCCCAGTAGGCGACCTTCACCGATACCGCGCCGTAGGCCTCGTCCCCGGCCTCGGCGGCCAGGCGCTCCCCCACCTCGCGCTGGACCATCACCAGTAGCGAAGACACCTGGGGAGCCCCCTCCAGCACCGTGACGACCAGCGGCACCGCCACGTTGTAGGGCAGATTGGCCACCAGCGACCACGGCGAGCCGGTCCCCAGCAGCGCCGACCAGTCGATGGTCAGGGCATCGGCCTCGACCACCCGGACCCCGTGTGGCTCGACCTGGGCGCGGAGCACCGGAAGCACCCGGCGGTCGATCTCCACCGCGGTGACCTGGGCGCCGGCCTCGACCAGGGCCAGGGTCAACGAGCCGAGCCCAGCCCCGATCTCCACGACCTGGCTGCCCTCGGTGATCGGGGCAAGGCGCGCGATGCGCCGCACGGTATTTCCGTCGGCCACGAAATTCTGGCCGAGCGCACGGCTCGGCCGCAGGTTGTGGGCCAGGAGCAGCTCGTGGATCTCGGCTCTGCCGTGGGTCACCCGGTCAGTGTCTCACCTTCCGAATGCGCCCTTACCCCGGCCGGGGTCACCTGTGGACCACCGGCCGGAGCACAGAGCACGTCGACGGGGTGAACGAACCGGTTCCGACGATGGAGGTGCCACTAGGGGCGGGAAGCGTGATGGTGTCGAAAGGAGAGCCCGAGACGATCGGTGCGGTCCCCCCGGTGAAGGTGAGCACGGTCGGGGCGATGGCCGGCACTGCGGTCCACACGTACTTGACCTTGATCACCCCGATGGTGTCCGAGGCGGTGAAGACGGAACATTTGTTGGCGTTTCCCGGGCCCAGCGGCACCAGGTAGCCCGCTCCGGTGATGGTCACGCCCGTGACGTTCACCGGGCTCAGGGTGCCCGCGGAGTTGGGGATCGTCGCCGAGCCACCGCATCCCAACGGTCCGGAAGTGGGGTTGCTGGTGGCGCTGAAGTGGATCTTGACGGCTGTGGCGTTACCGGCCAGGGTCAACTTCGGGGCGAACTTGCCGCTCCCTACGATCTTGCAACCGACAGTCCCCGAGGCCGACGGCAGCGGTGCGGCGCTGCTCACCCCTGGCTCCACCACTGCGAACACCGTGGCCGCCAGCGCGAACGCCGCGGCCATTCCAACCAACTTGCGGATCATGGTCCTCCCCCAATCGGCCTGCCGACGAGCCTCCGAACCGCGAGTCCGCTGACTTGGCCACCGTGGCGACGCCCGCAGGTCGCCACCAGAGCGGAACTCGCTCGGGGAGGGAGGTTGGCCCGGCAAGACCCGGGGGGCCACCCGGATCGCGTCACCGAGCGGCTCGGGAGGTCTGCAGTGGGGGTCTGAGGCCGCCCTCACCAGCTCAGCTGGGCGTCGATGACGCCCTGGGAGAGAGGGGCGATCTGGGCGAAGGTGCTGGTGGCCAGGTCGATGGAGCGGGCGGTGTCCGCCTCACGATCGTCCACCACGCAGGAGACCGACTCGCCGTTGGCCGGATTGGTCACCCGGACCACGGTTCCGAATGGCAGCCACGGGCTGGCACACCTGCCCGGGGGATGGTCGTAGTAGGTGACCTGCCCAGTAGTGGCGGTGACCGGGACGGTCACCGCCGACAGGGTGGTGGTGGTCGGGGGCGCTGTCGTCGCTGTGGTCGGGGGCGTCGACAGCGCTACCAGGTGCAGTACTTCCCGAGCCGGCGCAGCGGTCGGGGCAGGAGCGACGGGAGCAGCGACAGCGGCCGTCGTCGGCGTGACCTGGGCGACGTTCTGGCTCTGCCAGGCACCGGCGCCATAGGTGGCGGTGTGCGGGTGGACGACCGAGGCCAGCGGCACCGAGGAAGAGGTGGCATGCGAACCGCCGGCCGGCTGAGCGCGGGACGAGTGCCCGACTGCCGTCGGCGACGCCGACGCATCCGAACCGCCCTGGGTCAACAGGAGCGGCACGATCAGCACCGCTCCGCACATGAGGAGCGCGACACCGGGTCGGCTGCCCTTCCGAAGTTTGGTCCTCAGGACTCCACTCTCCTTATGGGACGAAGTCGGCTGCCCTTCGGGACGTGCTCCACCGGAGCGGGTCCTTCGGGACAGGTCCGGCCCACGGGGGACGGACGGGGCCGGCTCCTCCAAGCCGACCCGGATGCGCAGGATGCGCGCACCACCTCATCAATGCAAAACGACCGCCTTGGCGAGCGGCCGTACGGGAGAGGCTAGGGGGACGTTTTCCATCGGTCAAACCCGGCCCCTGGCCAGGGATGACGTCCCACAGCCTTTGTGCTGGAGTTCACAAAGGGCCCGATTCAGGCCTCAGAGGGCGAACATCGCCCGGGCGTTGCGGGTCGACACCTCGGCCAGTACGGGAGTCTCAACCCCTTTGACCTGGGCAATTGCGGCACCGACCACCGGAACCCTCGATGGTTCATTGAGGGTTCCGCGGTGGGGTACCGGAGTGAGGAACGGGGCGTCGGTCTCCACCAGCAGCCGGTCGAGGGGACAGAGGGCGGCGGCCTCCCTGACGTCGTCCGCATTCTTGAACGTGACCACCCCGCTGAACGACAGCGAGGCTCCGAGGTCGAGGCACCGGCGGGCCTCTTCGGGTCCCCCGGTGAAGCAGTGCACGATGGTCCGCTCGGGAACCCCGGCCGCGGCAAGGATGTCGAGTGTGTCGTCCCATGCCTCGCGGGTGTGGACCACCAGGGTGAGCCCATGGCGGTTCGCCAGCTCGATCTGTTGGGCGAACGCCTCGCGCTGCACGGGACGCGGCGAGTGGTCGTAGTGGTAGTCGAGGCCGCACTCGCCGAGACCCACGACCACCCGCAGGCCATCTTCGTCGACCGGTGCGCCGAGCTCCGCCGCCAGCAGCGCGTCGAGCGTGTCGACACCGTCGACGGCATCGTGGGGATGGAGCCCCACGGTGGCCCACAGCTCCACCCCTTCGGCCACGGCGACCGAGTCGGGGTGGCGCATGGCCCGCACCAGGTCGACCGCCTCGGCGGACGAGCCGGCACCGGTCCCCACACAGACCATCCTGGTGACACCGGCCTCGGCGGCCCGGGCGATGGTCTCGGTCAGCCTGGTGGCGTGGGCACCCGGTTCGGATCCCTCGCCGGACTCGGCGAACTCCCCTTGGAGGTGGCAGTGGGAGTCGAACCACTCGACGACCGCGTCACCCACCGTGCCCGCCTACGCCTTGCGCCGGGGAAAGAGCGGTGCGCCCTTCTCCACCGGCCGACCTGCCCGGTACCCACCCCACTCGGCCGCAGCGGGAAGCCGCTGATCGGCGGGCGAGCCTTCGAGGCCGATCCGCCTCCAGATCTCCTGAGCGCTGGCCGGCATGGCAGGGACGACCAGGATCGACACGATCCGCAGCACCTCGAGGGCGCTGCCCAGCACCGCGTCCACACCCGCACCCGGTTCCGACTTCCACGGCTCGGCCATCTCCAACTCCGCGTTGGTCTCCCGAATCAGCCTCCAGGTCACCTCGAGCGCCAAGTGGGGCTGGCCGGCGGCCCACGCATCGGCGGCCTCGGCCACCACGGTGGCCGCCACCCCGGCCAGGCGGCTGGCCGGGTCGGGGGCCGGTCCGATCCCCCCGCACTTCGAGCCCACCACCGTGGCCACCCGCGACACCAGGTTGCCCAGGTTGTTGGCCAGGTCCGAGTTGTACCGACTCACGATGCCCTCCGCCGAAAACTCCCCGTCCGTGCCGAGGGGCACGTCGCGGAGCAGGTGGTACCGGACCGGGTCCACCCCGTACTCGTCGACCAGGTTGGCAGGCGAGATCTGGTTGACACTCGAGTTGGACATCTTCTCGCCGCCCAGCAACAGCCAGCCGTGCACCTGCACATGGGCCGGTGGCTCGATGCCGGCGGCCATGCACATGGCCGGCCACCACACACAGTGGAAGCGGATGATCTCCTTGCCGATGAGATGGTGGACGGCCGGCCACCACGCGTCGAACCGCTCCTCGTCGTCGCCGTAACCGATGGCGGTCAGGTAGTTGATCAGCGCGTCGTACCAGACGTAGAAAACGTGCTGCTCGTCCCAGGGGACCCGGACCCCCCAGCCGATCGACGTCCGGGTGATGGAGATGTCCCGCAGGCCGCCCCTGATGAAGCTGAGCGCCTCGTTGCGCTTCGAATCGGGCACCACCGCGGTGGGATTCGCCTCGTACCAGTCGATCAGGGGCTGCTCGAAGGCGCTCAGCCGGAAGAAGTAGTTCTCCTCCTCGAGGTGCTCCACGGGCATGCGGTGGATCGGGCAGAGGTTCCCGTCCACCAGCTCGTCCTCGCCGTAGTACTGCTCGCAGGACACGCAGTAGAGGCCGCGGTAGACGTCCTTGAACAGGTAGCCGTTGTCGTTGATGCGACCCAGAAAGTGCTGGACGGCCTCACGGTGCCTGGGCTCGGTGGTGCGGATGAAGTCGTCGTTGGCGATGTCGAGACCGGCCCAGGCCTCGACGAACCGGGGGGCAACCTGGTCGGTCCACTCGAGGGGGGACATGCCCTGCTCCTCGGCGGCTCGCGCGACCTTCTGACCGTGCTCGTCGGTTCCGGTGAGGAAGAACACCTCGTCGCCGATGAGCCGATGCCAGCGGGCCAGCGCGTCGGCATTGACGGTCGTGTAGGCGTGCCCCACGTGGGGCGCGTCCTTCACGTAGTAGATCGGGGTGGTGATGTAGTAGCGAGGCATCGCCCGGTAGCGTACCGATCCCACTGGGCCGGGCCGGCCACTACCTGCCCAGGCGTGCTCCGCCGCTCACCAGTTGGCGACGTGGCAGCCGCCCCGCCCGGTCCGCTCGGCGAAGCGTTGGTGGTGCGCGTCGGCCGGCCAGAAGGTGGACGCCGGGGCGACATCGGTCACGATGGGGCGCTTGAACCGGGCCTGGAACTCGTCCAACGAAGCCCGGACCGCCTTCTCCTGGACCTCGTCACGGGTGAACACCGCCGAGCGGTACTGGGTGCCGCGGTCGGGGCCCTGGCGGTTGGGGGTGGTCGGGTCGTGGTGGCGCCAGAACTCCTCGAGCAGCGTCTCCAACGAGACCCGGGCCGGGTCGAAGGTCACCAGCACCGCCTCGGCATGGCCGGTGCTGCCCGAGCACACCTGCTCGTAGGTCGGATCGTCGACCTCGCCACCCTCGTACCCCGAGATGGCGTCGACGACGCCCGGCACCGCCCGCAAGAACTCCTCCACTCCCCAGAAGCAACCGGCGGCGAACGCCACCCGGTCCAGTCCTTCGGGAACGTCATCAGGGGCGATCGCCGGGGCATGGGCCCCGTCCAACTCACTGCGTCCGAACATCTCGAGTCCTTCCTCGTCCACGACGGCTCCGCCAACCGGCCCTGTCCCGACAACGCCGAGCACCGTCACATCATTCCGGCGGGCGAAGTGAGCCGGCCCCAGCGTCCGCTCCCATCGGCGCGCCGATGGTGCCCCGCAAGGTCAGGGCCAAGTCGTAGACCCGGCGCCGGGGGACCTCGAACGCGGCGGCGATGTCGTCGACCACGCCGCGGGTCCGCTCCCCCGAGGCCATCCGCTCGGCCAGTGCGGCTGCGAGCACGTCGTCACCCACCGGCGGCTCCTCGACCTCCTCGGCACCGGCGAGCACCAACACCACCTCGCCGCGAAGTGGACGTTCCTCGGCCCAGGTCGCACCGTCGGCGAGGGTGCCCCTCCAGATCTCCTCGTGGAGCTTGGTGAGTTCACGGGCCACCGCCACCTGCCGTTCACCTCCGCACGCCTCGGCCAGGTCGCGCAACGTGGAGGCCACCCTGCCGGGGGCCTCGAAGAGCACGGTGGTCCGAAGCTCGTGGGCCACCGACGCCACCCGGTCCCGTCGATCCTTGCCGGAGCGGGGCAGGAAGCCCTCGAAGCAGAAGCGGTCGGTGGGTAGTCCGCTCGACACGAGTGCAGCGAGGACGGCGGAAGGCCCCGGCACCACCGTCACGACCAGCCCCGCCCGGGCTGCCGCCCCCACCAGCCGGCTCCCCGGGTCCGAGATGCCCGGCATACCGGCGTCGCTGACCACGGCGATGGTGCGGCCCCCCCCGACCGACCGCAGTACCTCCGCGATCCGGTCGTCCTCGTTGTGCTCGTGGAGCGACCGCAGCGATGCGCCGGTAATGCCGGCGTGTGTGAGCAGCTTCCGCGAGTGTCTGGTGTCCTCGCAGTAGATGACGTCGGCGCCCTCGAGCGCCTGTACCGCCCGTGGTGACAGGTCGGCGAGGTTACCGATGGGGGTCCCGACCAGCACCAGCGCACCTCCGGCCGACCGCTGTGCCCCGCTGTCGCCGGGCTCGACACCGGACCCCGGATCCTCGAGGACCTCGGGGTCGGGGTCGGGTTCCGGCTCGGGCTCGGGCCCTGCTCCCCCGCCGCGGTAGGTCATCCCCGAAGCTCCAACTTGTCGCCGGCCTTCAGACCCCAGCGCTCGAAGGAGCCGGCTTCCGCCTCGACAACCGAGCGGCATCCCCGACGCAGGGCGCTCACCCGCCACGGTCGCAACGTGGTCACCCCGACCACGACCATCTCCTTGTTGCAGAAGGCCACGTCGATGGAGAAGCGCATGCCCACGGTATGGACCGACCTGGTGTGGGGCAGCACCATCGCACCGTCGTAGCCGGCCCGTCCGAGCAGCCCCTTCGACCGTTGGGCAAGGCCGGCGGCCACGTCGGCCGTGGCCAGCACGTCCCCGTCCCGCAGCAACCAGGCCACCGTCTAGCGCCCGTTGGCCGCGGACGACCCATAGCGACTAGCATTTCCGAACTGTGTCGAAACGAACCAACAAGCGCAAGCTCCGGGCCAAGAAGAAGGCCAACCACGGCAAGAAGCCGAATTGCGGGCGCGGCTGACCGTCCTCGGGCGAGCCGACGGGCCGGTGGCCAACCCTGTGACCTGGGCCGACGTGGTGCCGAGGATCAAGGTGGTCAGCCCTCCGCGTTCCATGCACAACCGAGGCGGTTGAGCACCTCCACCAGGGCAGACGGCCGATCGGTGATGATCCCGTCGACCCCGAGGCCACAGAGGTGTTCCATCTCCGACTCCTCCTCGATGGTCCATACGTGCACGGCCAGGCCCTGGCGGTGGGCCACCTCGACGAACTCCTCGTCGACCAGGGTGACGTCGCCGTAGGTGGCCGGCACCTGCAGTGCCACGTGGCGCATGGGCGGTGGCTGCTCCTCGGCTCGGACCGCCTGGTAGAACCCCGCGACTGCCATCGTGCCTGCGGAAGTCGGCACCTCGGGGGCGAACGAGGAGAAGCCATCGGTGGCGGAGTCGATGAACGAGGCGACGATGACGTCGTCGACCCGACCGAAGCGCCGGAGCATCGCCGCCAGCCTCTCCTCGTACGGCTCGACCGCCGGGGCCGTCTGTTTGATGTCGAGGTTGAGCACCACTCCGGCGAACTCCTCCAGCACCTCTTCCAAGAGCGCGATCCCGAAACGCGGGTCGTAGGGAGCACGACCGCGGAACGGGTACCGGTCAGGGGGGAGCCCGGGCGACACATCGGCGCCGTGGGCCCACCAGTAGGCGTTGTCCATCGTCCGCAGCTCGGCCGCAGTGAGCTCGGCGATCTGGCCGGTGCCGGCGGTGGTCCGGTCGACGCTGGCATCGTGGCACACCACCAGTTCGCCGTCGGCGGTTGCGTGCACGTCCAGCTCGATGCCGGTGGCGCCGGCGTCGAGGGCCGACCGAATGGCGTGCAGCGTGGAGGACGGACCCTCCCATGCCCCACCCTGGTGGGCATAGGCGATGACCCTGCGATCCACCCACGGCAACGACTTCGCCGACTCGGAAGAGGGGGGCATGGAAGAACGGTAGCCTCTGCCCCGCCATGCTGGACCACGTCTTCACCCAACTCGTCGCCTCCCACCGACATGCATTCGAGGCGGCACTGCTGCAGCGTCAAGCGGTCGAGGAACGGTTTCAGGTGGATGTGTTCCTCGGCGACGTGAGTTTCGAAACCTCGTACAGCCTCCCCGGTGAGGAGCGACCGGCCCGGGTCCGGGTCGACACCAGCCTGGACTGGCCGACCTGGAGCCAGACCTCCTACCGGAGCTGGGCCATCGGCGAGGAACCCGAAGAGCTCCCCGACGTGCTGGTGGAGATCGCCTTCCGGGTCCAGGGCCTCGCGGGTGTGCCCGAGGTCGGCCCGCTGCTCGACGCGCTCCCCGAGCACCTCGACGTCCTGGGCGACGAGCCGCTCCTGCGCAGCCCGGCCACCATCGAACAGGTGCTCAGCGGGGGGGCCGACGGGCCCGAATGCGCCGTCGAGGTCTCCTACGAAGGGTCGTGCCAGCTGGACGAGGCCATCCTCGACGACCCGAAGAGCCTCGACGCGGCACTGGCGCCGCTCGGGCGGTCGGTGGCATCGGCGCTGGTGCGGATCGGCGACCTGCCCTTCACCTTCCGACCCACCGACAGCCCACCGGCCTGAGCCGGAGCCGGAGCCTGAAGCGAGCTCAGATGCGGAGCCCGCACTGACCGCACTGGTCCGGCGAGTTGCGCGGGTAGCGCGGGCTCTGTCGAGACGAGACCGGCTCAGCTGAGCAGTCCGGCCTCCACGGCCAACGCCCGCAAGTCGGCCAGGGGACGGGCACCCACGTGGGAGATCACCTCGGCGGCACACACGCCGCCCAACCGGGCGGACTCCTCAGGGGACAGGCCGTTGGTGATCCCGTAGAGGAAGCCGGCAGCGAAGAGGTCGCCGGCTCCGGTGGTGTCGACCACCCGTTCGACCGGGGCGGCAGCGACGGCAACCGGGCCGGTGGCCGTGACCACCACGCACCCACCAGCCCCCCGGGTCAGCACGGCGAGCACTCCGGTTTCGGCGACCGCTTCCACCGCGGCGTCGAAGTCCTCGACGCCGAACAGCATCATGATCTCCTCCTCGTTGGCGAAGATCATCTCGAGGTCGCCGTTGACCATCTCGAGGAATTCGGCCCTGTGGTGCTCGACGCAGAAGGGATCGGACACGGTGAGGGCCACGGCCGCATCGTTGGCATGGGCGAGCTCGATCGCCTCGCGCATGGCCGCCTTGGCCGAAGGCTGCTCCCACAGGTAGCCCTCGAGGTAGACGACCTGGGTCAGCGACAGGTGACCGTCGTGCAGGTCCTCGGAGCCGAACTCCGAGGCCACGCCGAGGTGGGTGGCCATGGTGCGCTCGGCATCGTCGGTGACCAGCACCAGGCAGTGGCCGGTCACCACCTGGCCGGGGATCGCCGCCGTCGGAGTCGGTTCGAAGGCCACCCCGATCGATCGGATGTCGTGGGTGAACGCCCGGCCCAACCCGTCGTCGGCCACCCGCCCGAGGAAGGCGGCACGGCCCCCGAGGGCTGCCACGCCTGCCGCCGTGTTGGCCGCCGAGCCGCCGGACGCCTCGGTGGTCGGTCCCATGGCGGCGTAGATGGCACCGCTGCGGACGTGATCGACCAGGGCCATGGTCCCCTTGACCAGTTCGAGTCCCACCAGGTCCTCGTCGGTGGCGGAGGCCAGCACGTCGACCAAAGCGTTGCCCACTGCCACCACATCGAGCTTCGGACCCACGGCTGCGCTGGCGGGACCACCATCGGAAGCGCCGCCGGAACCGGCTTCGGATCCGCTGGCGGAACCGCCATCGGTGTCCGCTGCCCGGGGCCCGAGGCCGCGACCCTCGGTTGCCGGGCGGGAGGGATCGTTGCGTTGGGAGTCTGTCTGCACGGCCCGACGGTAGCCTGCCCCACATGAGCACCCCGACAAACGACGCCGACGACACCTCCGCCTACCGCCTGCCCGCCTCGGTCCGCCCCCATGCGTACCGCCTGGTGCTCACCCCGGACCTGGCCGCCGCCACCTTCGCGGGGGATGTGGAGATCGACGTCACCATCCACGAGCCGACCACCACGATCACCCTCAACGCCGCCGAGCTCGAGGTCACCATCGCCGAACTCAACTCGGGCGACCCCGACGACGGCCATGCAGTGGCCCCGTCCGGCATCGCCCTCGACGGCGACGAGGAGCGGGTCGTCCTCACCTTCGCCGAGCCGCTGGCCACCGGTCCGGCCACGGTACACCTGGCCTTCACCGGCATCCTCAACGACAAGTTGCACGGCTTCTACCGCTCCACCTTCGTCGACGAAGCCGGCAGCGAGCGCGTCATTGCCACCACCCAGATGGAGTCCACCGACGCCCGCCGGGCCTTCCCCTGTTTCGACGAGCCCGAGCTGAAAGCAACCTTCGAGGTCACCTTGGTGGTCGACGACGCCCTGGCGGCCTACTCCAACGGATCGGTGGTCGACGAGACGGTGGAGGCAGGCGGCAAACGACGGGTCCGCTTCGCACCCACCATGGCGATGTCGACCTATCTGGTCGCCTTCGTCGTGGGACCGCTCGAGGCCACCGACCCGGTCGACGTCGGCGGCGTCCCCCTGCGCATCGTCCACGTACCCGGCAAGGCCCACCTGACCCCGTTCGCCCTGGCCGTCGGAAGCCATGCCCTCGACTTCTTCACCGACTACTTCGGCATCCCCTACCCGGCCGGCAAGCTCGACCTGGTGGCCATCCCCGACTTCGCTTTCGGCGCCATGGAGAACCTGGGGTGCGTCACCTTCCGCGAGTCGGTGCTGCTGGTCGATCCGGCCCAGGCGTCCAGGGTCGAGCTCGAACGGGTGGCCGATGTGATCTGCCACGAGATCGCCCACATGTGGTTCGGTGACCTGGTCACGATGAAGTGGTGGAACGGCATCTGGCTCAACGAAGCCTTCGCCACCTTTATGGAGGTGCTCGCCGTGGATGCGTTCCGCCCCGAGTGGCAGCGGTGGGTCAGCTTCGGGGTGGAACGGGAGGCAGCCATGGCCGTCGACGGCCTCCACGCCACCCGGCCGGTCGAGTTTCCGGTGGGCCGGCCGGAGGAGGCACAGGGCATGTTCGACGTCCTCACCTATCAAAAGGGAGGCAGCGTCCTACGCATGCTCGAGCAGTTCCTCGGTGCCGACGTCTTCCGCGAGGGCATCCACGACTACCTCACCACCCACAGCTACGGGAACACCGAGACCAGCGACTTGTGGGACGCGCTGGAGCGCTCCAGTGGCCGTGCCGTCCGCACCATCATGGACACCTGGATCAACCAGGGCGGCTACCCCTTGGTGCAGGTCGGCGAGGACGGATCGCTCTCCCAGTCCCCGTTCTCCTATCGCGGCCTGCCAGGTGGCGCCATCGGGTCGCACTGGCAGGTGCCGGTGCTGACCCGGTCCCTCGATGACCCGGGCCTCGACCCACTGTCCGTCCTGTTGGGTCGGGCGAGCCACGCGGCCGACGGCACCGGCTCCACCGGGGTGGTGGTCAACGCCGGTGGCTCGGGGTACTACCGGGTCTCCTACCCGACCGCCATGGTCGAGCGCCTGGCCGCCGGCATGGGCGACCTCGCACCCCTCGAGCGCTACAACCTGGTGTCGGACGCCTGGGCCGCCTCACTCTCGGGGCAGGCCCCCCTGTCCGATCTCCTCCGCCTGGCCCAGGCCCTGGTGGACTCGGCCGAGGGTGACCCCAGTGTGTGGTCGGTGCTGCTCGGAGCCCTGGGCCTCTTCGACCGGGTCGTCCCCGACGGCGACCGGCCGGTGCTGGCCTCTGCCGTCCGCACACTGCTCGGGCCGCTGGAGCGCGACCTCGGGTGGGATCCCCGCCCCGACGACGGCGAGCGCACCCCGTCGCTGCGGTCATCGGTGCTGCGGGGGCTGGGCACCATCGGGGACCACCCCGGTACCGTCGCCGAAGCCGCCCGGCGGTTTGCCGGCTCGGCGACCGCCGCGCTCCACCCCGACACCGAATCGGCGATCTTGGACATCGTCGCGGCCAACGGCGGACCGTCCGAGTACGAAGCGTTTCTGGACCGCTACCGAGCCCCTGCCAACCCGCAGGAGGAGAACCGGTACCTCTACGCCCTCGCTTCGTTCAACGATCCCGACCTGGCCGCCCGCACCTTCGACCTGGCCCTGTCCGAGGTCCGCACCCAGAACGCGCCGTTCCTGCTGCAGTCGTTGATCGCCAACCGGGCCAACGGTCCGGCAGCCTGGCAGCAGATCACCGAGAAGTGGGACGTCCTGGTCGAGAAGTTCCCCTCCAACATCCTCCCGCGCATGCTCGATGGCGTCCGCGGCCTGTGCTCCCCGCCCGAGCTGGCCGAACAGGTGACCGGCTTCGTCCAGGCCCACCCATTGGCCGCGGGCGGGCGCACCGTGGAGCAGATCCTCGAACGGCTGGCCGTCAACGTCGCCTTCGGGCAGCGGGAGGCGGCAACGCTGGCCGGCACGCTCACCGCTGCACTTGGGTCGGCGCACCCCTAACGGGGCCACCCATAGCGGCGGTGCCGCAAAATGGGGGACCCGCAACCGGTGGCTCCCGGCCGCGGGGGGAGTGGTCCGACGGGCCATCGTCGAGTCCGTATCCTGAGGCGGTGCAACTCGGCGTCGTCTTCGGGACGTTCTTCCTGATCATCGTGGCGGAGCTGCCGGACAAGACGATGATCGCC
Organism: Acidimicrobiales bacterium; assembly: GCA_017883135.1. Lineage (GTDB taxonomy): Bacteria > Actinomycetota > Acidimicrobiia > Acidimicrobiales > RAAP-2 > Bog-756. The sequence goes on along the minus strand of JADGOE010000008.1, from coordinate 50,632 downwards.
ACCCTGATCATGGGGAGCCGGTACCGGCCACTGCTGGTGTGGCTGGGGGCGACGATGGCCTTCGGCATCCATGTCGCCTTGGCGGTGGCGGTCGGCCAGCTACTGCAGCTGCTCCCCCACCGGTGGGTGGAGGCGGTCACCGCGCTGCTCTTCGCCGGAGGTGCGGCTTACCTCTTCTTCGTCCCCGAGGAGGCCGAAGAGGCCGAGGGCGAAGAGGAGGCCGAAGAGGCCGAGGGCGAAGAGGAGGCCGACAGTGCCCGCCAGGGCCTCAAGCCGGTTGCCACCGCCTTCGTGGTCATCTTCATCGGGGAGTTCGGTGACCTCACCCAGATCCTCACTGCCAACCTGGCCGCCAAGTACCACGCACCGGTTGCGGTGTTCATCGGCGCCTTCGCCGGCCTGGCAAGCGTCGCCGCCGTCGGCGCGTTCAGCGGTCGTGCACTGCTCCGCGTCTTGCCACTCGCTGTCATCCGGAAGGCAGGCGGGTTGTTGCTGGCCGGGTTCGCCGTCTACACCCTGGTCGCCCTGGTCCGCGGTTGACCGCCGGTCGCCCGCTGCGGCACACCGCCCCCGACACGGACGACCCGGCCGCACCGTGATGCAGGCACTGGACTACCCTCCCAGGGTGACGCTGGTTGGACACGCCCCTGAGCTCGGCATCGGCGGTGGCCGGGCCGATCGCGCGGCGGTCGCCCGATGAGGATTCTGGCGGTCGCCAACTTCTTCCCCTGGCCGCCTTCCAACGGGGGCCTGATCCGATTGGCCAAGTCCGTCGAGGCCCTGGCCGAGATGGGGGACGTCGATCTCTTCTCCCTCTACGACCAGCGCGTACCCGATCGGACCGTGCCACCGAACGTGAACCTTTCGAGGGTGGGGACCACGCCGTACCCCGAAGTAGGCAACTCGCTCCGGTGGCGGGCAGCCTGGCTGGCCCGGCGAGGCGTGCCCATGGAGGTCATCATGCGGCGATCCGACAAGGCGCCTCGTCGGGCATTCGAATCGTGGGCGGCGCAACGATACGACCTGGTCTGGTTCAGCACCGCCGCGACCTTCGAGTGGCTGGGCCGGCCCCGCTTGGGACCCACCGTCATCGACCTCATCGACCTCGAGAGCGAAAAAGAGGAACAACGCGCGGCCATCATGGGCGCTGCTCCCTCCAGCGGCGGCATTGCCGGCCGGGTCCGTCGGTCGGTGGCCATCGGGCAGGCTCGTCTCAACGCCCGCGATTGGAACGGACTCCAACGATCAGTCGCACGACAGGTGGACCGGGTGGTGCTCTGCAGCGACCTGGACGTGGAGCGCTCCGGGCTGTCCAACGCCGAGGTGATCGTCAACACCTACCAACGGCCGGCCCGGGCAGTCGGGCGCAACGAGGTCGGGGAGCCATCCTCCGTCCTGTTCCAAGGGACGTTCGACTACGCCCCCAATGTGGACGCGGCCGCATGGCTGGCAGCGGAGCTCGCTCCTCGGATTCGGGCCCGGGCCCCCGGTGCCGAGATCAGGCTGGTGGGCAGGACCACGCCGGGTGTCGAACGGCTGCACCGTCCCCCCGAGGTCACCGTGGTCGGCCGGGTGGCGGACATGGAGCCCGAGCTCGCTCGTGCCGACATCGCCGTCGTCCCCATCCGCTACGGGAGCGGGACCCGCCTCAAGATCCTCGAGTCGTTCGCCCATCGGGTGCCGGTGGTGTCCACCACGATGGGGGCCGAAGGACTCGACGCGCAAGACGGTGTCCACCTGCTGCTCGCCGACGAGCCCGAAGCCTTCGCCGCTGCATGCGAGCGCCTCCTCATCGACCCGGATCTCCGCAAGCGGATCGTCGACGCGGCCGAGCTGCAGTATCTCGAGCGCTACGAGTGGTCGGTGGCCCGAGCGCAGCTCCGGGCACTGGTCGACCACGTGGCCGGGGGCGGCGACCCGTCGTAGACGACATGCCGGGTGCGGTGCCGATCGCAACATCTAACGATGTCACACCTCAGGAGCCCGCCCTTCGCTCAGCTCGCTCGCCAAGGAAATTCACGGGAGCAACGCGGCGGAGCGGTAGGTGATCAGATCGACCAACTGTCCGGGGGCTCCAGTTGACTCGAGCGCCTCAAGAACGGCTTCGGTGGTGCTGATGGCAGCTGCACGCGCCAGGTCCGGGTCCCAGGGCCACCGAAGCGCTTCAGCGGCGATGTCGTCCAGTGTGACGCTCTCTAGCCGTTGCTGTCCGTTGACCGTCATCGCCGCGCGATCGCGGAGCTTGGGCCACAATGCCGTCGGAACGGTGTCGTAGAGAGGGGCCAGTCGCACGTCCCCGGGCATTGCGTGAACGAGGCCGATGTTCTTTCCATGGGCGTCTGCGTTGCCGATGAGCACAGTGAACGCAACGATGCTCGCCAAGCGGGTCAGCTCGGCTGGCCCGTTCCGGGCATAGCGGTCCAGCAACTGGGCGATGTCCCGGAGCGTGGGCCCTCCTGCCCGCTCATACTTTCCGGCCCCTTGTTCCTTTTCGGGGTCACGCGCGAGCGCCTGGCAGGCGTCTTCCTGGTGGATCCGTACGGTGGTTCCGCTCTCCATTCGCCGATCGAAGCGGGACACGATGAGGCAGGGGACGTTGCCGATGGTCTCGGTGGTTGCATCGATCGTCGTGAGGCCAGCAGCTCGGGCAATCCGCAGGCAGGCAGCTTCCATCTCCGCCATTCCCGAATACCGTCGGTCCTCGACCTTGAGGATGTGAGTGGACGGACGCCCATGTATCGGGCGCCCCCACAAACCAGGGCCGAGTTCGATCAGGAGCAACTTGTCTTGCAGGCCCGCCAACGAAAGTTCGCTGTCGTCGTGTATGCCGAGCGGCCGGTGCTTGATGTCGGCGACCTCCCCCTCCAGTGCCTCTCGGGTGTAGGGCGCTACGCTGCCCGGCCGCTCCCGGGGAGTTGCGTCGGCGACGATCGCCGCCCCAGCGACGTCCTTGCCGTATCGGGCGAGCAGGCCGAATGTGTCGTAGCTCGCTAGATTCGCCTGTGCTGCGAGCGCCTGCAGATGTTGGCCCTCTGGGAGCAGCCCCCGGAAGAACAAGCCCGCTTGTTGGCGTCGTGTCCCCAGTGGAAGCGAGCACGAGAGCAGGGGGGTGTTGCTCGGCCACGTGTCGAGAGCCTCCGAGGTGTACCGGAGCTCCACCTTCCCCGGCCCTGATGACCTGAGCTCGGCAATATGTCGTCCATGAAGCCAGACGCCCAGGGGATCACGCTTGGCCATCAGCGTCCTCGTCGAACGTGACGGTGATCCTTGCACCGAGGCGGCGGAGGACCCGCAGTGTCTGCTCGAGCAGGGACACCGAACGGCCAGCTTCGATCTTGGACAGGTAGTTCGGATCGATCGGCACGTTTCGTGCCAGTTCGTCCTGGGTCTGGCCTCGGCTCTTGCGAATGTCGGCGATGGCACGACCCAGGTCAGGTCCGGACCGCACCTCCCATGTTCTCTCCACAATCCTGCCTCCCGTGTACGCCGAGCCCGTGCCATCGCATCGAGCTGGATCTTCGATACGGACAATACTGTCCGAACTAGAGCTTCGGGTCAACCAGGACAATCTTGTCCCGCACTCACGGCCATGGGGGAACGGACGCTGCTGTCCGATCCGCCAGGCTCGATACATGGGTCGGAGCCGACCAGGTACTCCGCGAGCTCGAAATGATGGAGCGTGGTCAAGAGCCCGTTCGACGTCCCCGCAAGTCCCCGGACAGGCACGGAGGAACTCTCAACCAGGGTTCGGTTTTGCCTCGATGATGAACTGGTAGCCGAACATCGTCGGCCAGAGGGTCAACACCAGGTGGTCCACCAGACGGAGCAGGCGGGCGTTGGCGCCGTCGATGCCGAGCGCGTCGAGGGGCAGGCCCACCGGCTCGACACGGCGGATCGAGAAGCCGTTGCGTTCGACCAGCTTTCGAATGCTGCGGCGGGTGAAGAACCGCAGGTGGGTCGAGTCGAGGATCCCCCGCTGGTCGTAGTCGAACATCCCGAACGTCGAGCGGAACCGCGGGTACCAGTGGGCGATGTTGGGGACGCAGAAGTAGGCGGTGCCCTCCGGTGACAGCACCCGGCGTGTCTCGCGGATGAGGGCGCCCGGGTCGACCACGTGCTCGAGCACGTCGGCGGCGAGCACGATGTCGAAGCCGGTGCCGGCTTCGGGCGGGATGCCATCGTTGAGATCGGCCTTGAAGAACGCACTGGTCCGCTCGCCGACTCCTGCGACCTCGGTCACGTCGACGCCGGTCACGTGGTGGCCCATGTCGGCGAGCCGTTCGGCCAGCAGCCCTCCCGAACAGCCGAGGTCGAGGATCTTAGCCGGTGGCCGCGAACCGAGCAGCGTCGAGAGCCGGCCGTGCGAACTGTCCTCGCTGGGCTTGAGCTGGTACTCCTCACTCAGTGCGATCCGGCTGCCGTCCCCGAACCCGGCCTTGCCCAGCCGGTAGGCGACGACGTCCTTGGTGACGTCGGCCGCGTAGCTCAGGCCTTCGACGTAGCAGATCTCGTCTCCGTAGTAGGTGGGGATGGGAACCTCGGCGATGCGCATGCCCGCGTCGTGCAACTGGATGATGATCTGGGTGTCGAAGTTGAACCCGTCGGAGTTCTGTGCGAACGCGATCTGCTTCAGCGCGGCCACCGAGTAGGCGCGGTAACCCGAGTGGAACTCGGAGAGGTTGGTGCCGAGGGCGGCATTCTCGAAACGTGACAGCACCCGGTTCCCGACGTACTTGTACAGCGGCATGCCCCCCCGCCGGGCCGCCCCTTTGACCATGATCCGGGAGCCGAAGACGGCATCTGCCTCTTCGGCCAGCAGGGGGGCGACGATGTCGGGAAGCGACTCCGGGGCGTACTGACCGTCGCCGTGGAGCATGACCACGATGTCGAGGCCGTGCTCGATGGCCAGGTCGTAGCCGGCCTTCTGGTTCCCGCCGTAGCCGAGGTTCGCGGGCTGCCTGATCAGCGTGATCGGCAGGTCGGAGACCTGCTGGTAGCCGAGGCCGACCAGGTAGGTCGAGTCCTGGCTGTGGTCATCGCTGACGATCACCTCCTCGATGTCGCCGCGGATCTCCTGGGGGATCCGGTCGAGGACCTTGGCCAGGGTGCCGGCGGCGTTGTAGGCCACCACGAGGATCCCGATCCTCTTCTTCTCCCGCGAACCCATGGCGCAACCCCCCAACTCCACTCGTGCCTCCCGACAGCGTATTCGCCAAAGTCAGGCAGGGGTAAACGCAGGCAGACCAGAGGGCTGCGCGTTAGGAGCTGAGGCCGACCGGCACCATCCGGTCGGGTGCACGCGACGTGCCCGGGCGCCGGTTCCGTGCCAGGCTGGAACGATGGACGATCTGCCTCCCACTGTGCCGTCCACCGACACCGCGGAGCTGCGAGAACGGCGGGACCGTCTCTTCGCCCTGGCCAGTTCCGCCACCGGGTTCATGCCCGAGGACGAGGGGGAATCCCTCTATCTGGCAGCGTTGCGCGCCGGCGCGTCGGTCGGGAACGCCACGTTCGTGGAGATCGGGGCGTGGTGCGGCAAGTCGACCGTGTACATCGGTGCGGCCGCCGAGGAAACGGGCGCCGTCCTCTTCAGTCTCGACCACCACCATGGCTCCGAGGAGAACCAGGCCGGATGGGAGCACCACGACGGCACGCTGGTCGATCCGGCGACCGGTCGGATCGACACCCTCCCCCACTGGCGCCGGACCATTGTCGACGCTGACCTCGAGTCCTGTGTCGTCGGCATCGTGGGCGACTCACCCACGGTGAGCTCGCGTTGGTCGACGCCTCTGGCCTTCTGCTTCATCGACGGGGGGCACGGCGAAGAGCCGGCCTGGGCCGACTTCAGGGGCTGGGCGCCCCGTGTGGTCGAAGGAGGCTGGTTGGCCATCCACGATGTCTTCGCCAACCCCGACGACGGGGGTCGGCCACCCTATGACATCTGGCTGGCCGCTCTCGCCTCGGGGGAGTTCGTCGAGGACGGCGAGTGCGGGTCGTTGCGCATCCTGCGTCGCCTCTGACGTACGCCCGCCTGCGTGACCGGCTACTTGACCGGCTGCGCTAGTGACCGCACACCTGACAGGTGCCCCTCAACGCCGTGGCTCGCGGTCTTCGGCCTCCGCTCGAGCGGAACCGACCCACTGCACCCAGATGGGCACGGTGGTGCTCCGCGTCGGCTCGGGCCTCCGCCGCGTCGCGCGACCCGTGCCTCCGTGGCGAAGGTCGCCGAGGGACAGGGTCAGCAGCGGAAGGGCGGCGATGGCAAGGGCGATGAGCACCAGCGGTGCGATGAGCAGCTGTTCCATGGTCGATCGGGCAGCTTCGTCGGTCGGACCGCCCGCCTCCTTCGGCCCCAACCTACGGATCGGGCCGTACGCGCAACCGTGCGTCAGCGTAGAGCCCGCTGTGAATCCCGATCGCGAGCCGGAGCGCGGGCCAGGGCGCGGGCCAGGGCGCGGGCCAGGAGGGTTCGGCTCAGGCGGCGCCGGGTGAGCCAGGTGCGCGCACCGCCGGCTCCACCGGAGTCTCCGGTGCCGGCTCGGTGAGGTCGAGGTGGCTGGGCAGCCCCTCGCCGCGGAAGAGGCCCGATGCTCGCGTGGTCCGGCTCAGGGCATCGGCGGCCAGCACCATGGCGCCGGCCGTGTAGGACGAGCGCTCCAGCGGAGGGTAGGTCGCCTCTTCGGGGAAGACCATGCCCGTCCAGTAGGAGCCGTCCGCGTTGCGCAGGGCCTGCACCCACGAGAGCAACTCGATGGCCGCGTCGTCCATGCCCAGTGCGTCGAGGGCAAGCACGCACTCGGCGGTCTCTGCTGCAGTCACCCACTCGCCGGTGGACACGCAGCGTACGCCGCGGCCCTCCATCACGAAGGTCGACCACGAGCCCTCGATCCGCCCACGTGCCGCGGCGCCGGTGAGCGCACCGGACAGCACCGGGTAGTACCAGTCCATGGCGAACTCCACCTTGGGAGCGAAGGCATCGGGGTCGTGGGCCACGGCGTGGGCCAACCGGCCGGCGGCCAGCTCCCAGTCCGGCTTGTCGTGACCGAGGCGCTCGGCGCAGGCGATGGCGCACCGGAGGCTGTGGTAGATCGAGGACGACCCGGTCAGCAGGGCGTACTCCTCGAGGAAGCCCGACGGGTCGAGCGACCAGCGGATGGAGCCGTCCAGCCGCTGCCACCGCAGCACGAAGTCGATGCCGGCCTCGACGGTCGGCCACAGCTGCTCGAGGCCGTCGATCTCGCCGGTCGAGATGAAGCGGTGCCACGCACCAGTGGCCAGGTAGGCACAGACGTTGGTGTCGAGGCGGGAGTCCTTGATGCCGGTGGCCAGGTAGTAGTTGAACCAACTGCCATCGGGCAGCTGGGTATCGACGAGCCACTGATAGGCCAGGTCGGCCTCGCCGTCCAGACCCACTGCGGTCAGCGCCATGGCCGCTTCGACGTGGTTCCACGGGTCACAGTGGCCGCCGGGAAACCACGGGATCATCCCGTCGGGTCGCTGCAACCCCACGATGGACCGGGCGGTGGCCATCACCTGGTCGGCCGTCATCACGCCGGGTACCTCGGGGATCGACCTCATGCCACCGCCTCCTGTGGTGCGCCAGACTCCTCTGATGTTTCAGGCCCCCCCGGTGATCCCGCTGCCGCATCTGCGGGTTTGACCAGGTAGACCACCAAGCTCTTGCCGACCAACGGGTTGAGCACGCGATCGGCGTAGCGGGTCAATTTGGGTGCCTTCTCGATGTCCCACACCAGCAGACGGTGGTAGGCGGCAACGGCGGGGTGGCTGTCGTTCTTCGGCCCCACCAGGCACCGGAGCCACCAGTAAGGGGCGTGCAGTCCGTGGGCGTGGTGGCTGCCGACCGCCCGCAGCCCGGTCCCCTGCAGCCGGTTGACCAATTCGCTCTGGCGGTAGATGCGCACGTGGCCGCCGGGCACGTTGTGGTATTCGTCGGACAGCGCCCAGTTGACGAACTCCGGACCGCATCGGGGGACGGTCACCGCCATCGAACCACCCGGCCTCAGCACTCGGGCCAGCTCGCCCATTGCCGTCTCGTCCTCGGGGATGTGCTCGAGGACCTCGGAGGCGATCACGCGATCGAAAGCGCCGTCGGCGAAGGGAAGTTCGAGAGCATCGCCCCGGACCTCCCCCACCCGGGCAGCCTCGGCATCGAGCTCGCCGGCCACCGCCATGGCCCCGAAGGTGTCCTTGACCTTGCGGACCTCTTCGGCTCCGGCGTCGAAGGCCACCACCTCCGCACCCAACCGGGCGGCCTGGTAGGCATGACGACCGAAGCCGCACCCCAGATCGAGGAGGCGGTCACCGGGTCGGACGCCGAGCTTGGCGTAGTCGACGGTCAACACGGCGTGGCCGCCGTTTCGTGGCCGGCGGTCAGGTTGCCCTGGTCCTGATCGGCCATCAGTGCGCGGTACTGCTCGGCGGTGCCTGCCGCGGTCACCTGCCAGGTGAACCGTCCGAGCACCCGCTCGCGACCCGCTGCACCCAGGCGGCCGCGCAGCTCGTCGTCGTCGAGGAGTCGGCCGATGGCCACGGCCAACGCACCCGGGTCGTCAGGGGGGACCAACAGGCCCGTGACCCCGTCGGTGCCCACGACCTCGGGCAGCGCCCCCCCGGTGGTTGCCACCAGTGCCACCCCACATGCCATGGCCTCGATGGCCGGCAGCGAGAACCCTTCGTACAGCGACGGCACCACCGCCACCTGGGCCTGGGCGTAGTTGCAAGCCAACTCGTCGTCGCTGATGCCCGACACGCAATGGACGATGGGAGCCAGGTCCAGTCGCTCGATGGCCTTGGCCACCCGCCCGTCCGGGCGGGGGTTGCCGATCACCACCAGCTCGATCTCCCGCTCGGTGCGCAGTTTGGCCACCGCCTCGAGCAGGGGCACCAGGCCCTTCATGGGCACATCGGACGAGGAGGTCACCATGATCCGTCCGGGCACCGGGGAGACCTCGTCGCGGGGCCGGAACACGGTGGGGTCCACACCCACCGGCACCACGGTCATCCGCGACGATTCCACGTGCATCTGGTCGGCGATGTCGGCCTTGGACGACTCCGAGACGGTCACCACCCGGGTCAGGGCCCGGGCCACCTTGACCTGCATGCGCAAGAAGCCGAACCAGCGGCGCTGGGTGAACTGCTGCCAGGGGTTGGCGGCATGGCTGAGGGCCAGCTGGCGGTCGACGGTGATCGGGTGGTGCAGGGTGGTGAGCAGCGGCCACCCGTCCTCGATCATGCCCAGGATCCCGTTGCCCAGGCACTGGTTGTCATGGATCAGGTCGAAATCGCCCATCCGGGCGGCCAGCAGCCGGCGGGCCCGAAGGCTGAAGGTCCACGGCTCGGGGAAGCCTGCGGTGCACATCACCCCGAACTCGAGGGCGGCGATCGGCGTGGTCCAGGAGTTCACGAACTCGCGCAGGTGGGGAACCCGGAACGGATCGGGGTCGCGGTAGAGATCGAGGCTGGGCACCGGGGTGAACCCGACACCCTCGTCCACTTCGGGCCAGGGTTGGCCGGCGAAGACCTCCACCGAGTGGCCCAGGGCCACCAGCTCGCGGGTGAGGTGGCGGGTGTAGACCCCCTGGCCACCGCAGCGTGGATTGCCCCGGTAGACGAGGAAGGCGATGCGAAGGCCCCCTGGGGCCGGTGGCCGGGGGGCGATGCGCTCAGGGACCGGGGGCGGGTTCGCCGGACCCTTGACCTTGTGCCGCTTGAGCCCGAAACTAGGCATGGAGAACCGAGATCAGCAGGCACATAGAAGTCAGATACTCCCCCGGCCGGGCCCATCGGCGCAAACCCCGGCCCATCCTGCCTGGTGGGGAGTGCTCCGTTGGCCTCGGGCGGCGGCTCACCTAGTGGTGCAGGCCGAGCTCGATGGCTTTCACCAGCAGCATCAGGACCGCGACCACCAGGTACACCCGCAACAGGTACATGGCGATCAGGCGGCCACGCGACCACTGGGGACGCTGCAACAGGTTGAGAGGTGGCATCCGCCAGGTGGCCCGCTTCTCCATCGGCACGGCGACGATCTCCGGACGCCGAGCACGCTTGCGGAACATCACGAAGCCACCGATCAGGTTCCCCACGACGACGACGGCGCCCAGCACCAGCGAGAGCACACTGACGTTGATCTGCGGGAAGAGCGTGGTCGTCATCAGCACCAAGGACATCATCAGCAGCACCGAGACGATCAGGCTGGCAAGGACGTTGAGCCAGGGCCGGTTGACCCATGGGCCCAACACCTCCTTGTCGTTGCAGAGCAGTAGCAAGAAGACCGTGGCGCTCGGCAACAGCACGCCGGCGAGCGCCTGGACCCCGGTGGTGATGAGCCCCAACGGGGCCCCCGGGATGATGACGATGATCGCGGCCAGCACCACCATGGCGCTGAAGGCCCCGTAGAAGAACTTGGCATCGCGCCAGCTGCGGTGCAACGAATGCCGGGCACCGAAGACGTCGCCGAACGCATACGACGTGGCCAGGGTTACCGAGGCGGCTCCGATGATCGATGCGTTCAACAAGATGATCGCGAACAGGGCCCCGGCGGCATGTCCCACATACTGTTTGAGACCGCCGGCCACGCCACCCGCGTTGGTGAAGTGTCCCGCCAGGGGCGTCCCGGCGAAGGCCGCTGCCGTCACCGCAAGGAGCGCTGCGGCGGCGAAGACGGTGATCAGCGAGCCGAGCACCGTGTCGGCCCGCTCGTAGTTCATCCAGCGTGGGGTGATCCGCTTGTCCACGATGTTCGACTGCTGGAAGAAGAGCTGCCACGGGGCGACGGTCGTACCGACGATGGCGATGATCAAGAGCACCGAGGTGGAGGTGAAGCCACCCTTCACACCGGGGATCACCAGGCCCCGGAAGAACGACCCCGCGGTCGGATGGCTCAAGAAGGCAAGGGGGACGACCAGGAAGTTGACGATGATGAAGACGAACATGAAACGCTCCCAGCGCCGGAAGCTGCCGGTGGCCGTCATCGCGATGAGGACGAGAGCGGCAATCGGGACGGAGATGTACTGGCTGATCCCGAAGTAGTTCAGGGCGAGGCTCACGCCGATGAACTCGGTGGCGATGGTGAGGAAGTTCAAGACGAACAGATCGCCGACCGAGAACGCCCCCCAAAACTTCCCGAACCGTTCGTTGATGAGCCGGGCGTGCCCGACACCGGTCACCGCTCCCAGGCGGACCACCATCTCTTGGTTCACCACGAGGACGGGGATGAGCAGTGGGAGGGTCCACAGCAGGGAGAGGCCGAAATTCTGACCGGCCTGGCTGTAGGTGGAGACCCCGCCGGCGTCGTTGTCGCCCACCATGACGATCAGCCCGGGGCCCATGATTGCCAACAGGGTGAGCAGGCGCGCGGTCCACGACCGGCGGGTGTCGAGGTCGTGCTGGCGGATCGTCCCGAAGGCGCCCTGGATGTCACCATGGTGCGCTTCGTCGAGCACTGCGTCGGGGCGGTCCGTCCCCGGGTTGTCGTCGGCCATGGTTCACCTCCTCTTGCGCGGCGCCGAATGCGTGTGGACACTGGCAACGACACGGCGGAACGCCAAGGGCGATCGCTGCCCCTCGGTGCCGGTCGCCGGTGTGCGGATCATCGGTTCGGGTAGTCGGATACGAGCGTCGAGCGCTCTTGCTCGGTGGGACCGGGATCTGCGTCCCGACTCGGGAGTCAGGCCCGGGGTGTGGCGGAGCCGGCCGGATCGAGCTTCACGTCTCGCTGGACGCGGAAGATCGGCCGGCTTGCCCAGGGACCGGCCCGATGCTGGTCGGCCACTACTCGGTGGCGGTGGCGGGTTTTCGCTCTCGGAACATCGTTCAGTCCTCGACCGCCGTCCTACCGAAGTCGCGTCTCCACCCGGTCGGGAGGAGCAGCTCCAGCACATCGTCGACCGTGACCACACCCAGGATCTCGTCGTGCTCGGCGTCCATGACCGGAGCAACGGTCAGGTTGAAGTCGGACATCATCCGGACCATCGCCCCGAGATCCCAGTCGGCATGGGCGTGGGCCGGGTCGGCCTCGGTGACCGATCCGAGCGACACCGTCGGTTCGGCCTGGATCAGCCGGACCGCAGAGACCGCTCCGATGACCCGATCGTCGGCGTCGGCGGCGAAGACGACGTTGAGTGCCTCGGGGGGTGCGGTGCTCGAACGAATGGCCTCCAGGGCACCGGCAACCGGCAGGGTGGCCGGCAGGCACAGGAAATCGGGGCTCATCAGCCCGCCGGCGGTCTCGGGGTTGTAGCTGAGCAGCGAGCGGACCTTGCGCTGTTGCGGCTCGGGGAGCAGGTTCAGGATCGGCAGGCGCCGATCCTGGTCGACCTCGGCGATCAGGTCGGCAGCATCGTCAGGCGCCATCGACGAGAGCAGGCGCGCGGCCTCCTCGTCGGACCGGCTGCGGACGAACTCGAGCTGGTGCTCGGTGTCGAGCTCCTCGAAGACGTCCGCCTCCAACTCGCGGTCGGCCCCGACCGCCTCGATGATCTCCTCGCCCTCGTCGTGTGACGCCGCCTCCACCAGGTCGGCGATCTGTGCGGGGTGAAGCTTCGCCAGCTTGCGGTAGGGGATCCGCAGCCGCGACGAGGGCACGTGGGCAACGAACGGCTCGATGCTGGCCCAGTCGATGATCATGCCCGGCTTGGTGCGCCGACCGAAGCGGCCCGGGACCAGACGGCGCAGGACCGGCCGGCCCGAGGGATCGACGGCCACCACCTCCCAGGTGCCGTTCACCTTGGCCAGCTCGATCTCGTTGGCTCTGATCAACCTGCCACCGACGAAGTTGATCAAGTGGTGGGCCAGGAGATCGCGGGCCAGCAACAGCTCCCCGGGTCGGCGCTCGAACCGGCGCAGGTCCACCCGGCGCCCCTCGAAGCGCACCCGGCCGGGCTCAAAGGCGGCGACCTTCCGGATCGGGACGAACAGGTCGCGGCCACCGATGTTGACGACCAGGCCGACCAGGGGGGGGTGGGGGGACTCCCCCGCCCGCACGATGAGGTCCTGCACCCGGCCCAGGCGATCACCGGCGGCATCGACAAGAGGCCGCTTGACCACGCTGGACAGGTGGAGGATCTCCATCTCCGAGTCGTTCACCGGCGTCTGCGTATTCATGCGGGTCCCACAGTAGACCGGGGCCCAGGGCGCGTCGGCGGTGGCCGGCTGACGGCGGACCCGGTCTGCAGGGGCTGCAGCGCGCTCAGATGCTCTGGGGGAAGCCGAGGTTGATCCCCCCGTGGTCAGGGTCCAGCCACCGGCTGGTGACCACCTTGCCCCGCGTGTAGAAGTGCACGCCCTCCATCCCGTGGGCGTGGGAGTCGCCGAACAGCGAGGCCTTCCAGCCGCCGAACGAGTAGTAGGCCATCGGCACCGGGATGGGGACGTTCACCCCGACCATCCCCACCTCCACCTCGTTCTGATAGCGGCGGACCGCACCGCCGTCGTTGGTGAAGATGGCCGTGCCGTTGCCGTAGGGGTTGGCGTTGACCAGCTCGAGCGCGTCGTCGTAGGTGGGCACACGCACCACCGAGAGGACCGGGCCGAAGATCTCGTCGGTGTAGATCGACATCTCGGGAGTCACCTTGTCGAAGAGGGTCGGACCGAGCCAGAAGCCACCGGGGTCGCCGTCGACCCGGATGCCCCGGCCGTCGACCACCAGCTCGGCCCCCGACGCCACCCCGGCGTCGAGGTAGGCGGCCACCTTGTCCCGGTGAGCGGCAGTGACCAGCGGGCCCATGTCGCAGGCCCTCCGGCCGTCGCCGACTGTCAGCCCATCCATACGCTCGACGATTCCCTCGATCAGGGGGTCGGCCACCGGTCCCACAGCGACCAGGACCGAGATGGCCATACAACGCTCGCCCGCCGAGCCGAAGCCGGCATTCACCGCTGCGTCGGCCGCGAGACCCAGGTCGGCATCGGGCAGCACCACCATGTGGTTCTTCGCACCCCCGAGGGCCTGGACCCGCTTGCCGTGGGCAGTGCCTCGCTCGTAGACGTAACGGGCGATCGGGGTGGAGCCGACGAAGGACACGGCCTTGACCTGAGGGTGCTCGAGCAGGGCGTCGACGGCGACCTTGTCCCCGTGCACCACGTTGAAGACCCCCGCGGGCAGGCCGGCTTCGGCCCACACCTCAGCCATCCAATTGGCCGCCGACGGGTCCTTCTCGCTCGGCTTGAGGATCACCGCATTGCCGGCGGCGATGGCGATGGGGAAGAACCAACAGGGCACCATGGTCGGAAAGTTGAAGGGGCTGATGACGGCTACCACGCCCAGCGGCTGGCGGATCGAGTACGAGTCGACCTTGGTGGAGACCGACTCGGAGTAGCCGCCCTTCTGGAGATGGGGGATGCCGCAGGCGAACTCGACCACCTCGAGCGCCCTGGCGACCTCGCCGGTGGCGTCGGAGAGCACCTTGCCGTGCTCGGCGGTGACGATGGCGGCCAGGTCGGCCGTCCGCGCGTTCAAGAGCTCGCGGAAGGCGAACAGGACCTTGGAACGCCGGGTCAGCGAGGCGTTGCGCCAGGTGGCGAAGGCCTCGGCTGCACTGTGCACGGCCGCGTCGACGTCGGCGGGCGAGGCGAAGGCCACCCGCTTGGTGACCCGGCCGGTCGCCGGGTCGTAGACCTCGCCGGTGCGCTCGGGCGCGCCCCCGTAGGCGCCGCCCCCGATCCAGTGGGGCACGGTCGCCAATCCGTCGATGCCGCCGGGCGTCGCAGGGGTACCGGGTCCGGTCGGTGGGGCGTTGGTCACGATCGGATTCTCACCCACGTCGGGGGATCGTGCCAACCGTCCACCTTCTCCCTCCGGCTGCCCCGGGGGTAATGTCGGACCATGGACCTGAGCTATCCCGCCGACACCGAGCCGTTGCGAGCGGAGATCCGCACGTGGCTGGCGGACAACCTTCCCGAGGGGTGGGGCACCCCGAGCCTCACCATGACCCGCGACGAGAAGAAGGCCTTCAACAACGAGTGGACGAAGAAGCTCTTCGACGGCGGCTGGATCTGCGCTTCGTGGCCCAAGGAGTACGGGGGCAAGGGGCTCTCCCTCATGGAGTCGGTGGTGCTCAACGAGGAGTTCGCCCGGGCCGAGGCACCCTTGCGGGCCGACTTCTTCGGCGACACCCTGGTCGGGCCGACCATCCTGCAGTGGGCAAGTGAAGAGCAGAAGAAGCAGTTCATCCCCGGCATCCTCAACGGCACCATCGCCTGGTGCCAGGGGTTCTCCGAGCCCGACGCCGGCAGCGACCTGGCCTCGCTCAAGACGCGCGCCGAGCTCGACGGCGACGAGTGGGTGATCAACGGCCAGAAGGTGTGGACCACCCAGGCCCAGTTCGCCGACTACGTCTTCCTGCTGGCGCGCACCGACCCCGATGCCCCCAAGCATGCGGGCATCTCCTACCTGTTGGTGCCGATGAAGCAGCCCGGCGTCGAGGTGCGCCCCATCGAACAGGTCGACGGGAGCGCGGACTTCAACGAGGTCTTCTTCACCAACGCCCGCTGCCCACGGGAGAACGTGGTCGGGGGCGAGAACAACGGGTGGAAGGTGGCCATGACCACGCTGGGCTTCGAGCGCGGCTCCTCGGCCACCACCGGCCACCGCCGGTTCCTCCGCGAACTCGACCAGATCATCGACGCGGCGAAGAAGAACGGCCGGATCGACGAAGCGCCGATCCGCCAGCGCCTGGCCACCGCCTGGTCCAAGGTCAAGATCATGGAGATCAACGGCTACCGGTCACTGACCGACGCCCTCAACGGCACCCACCACATGGCAGCCCTCGGGGCCTGCAACAAGATGTTCTGGTCGGAGTTCCACAAGGACACCATGGACCTCGCCATCGACATCCTCGGGATGGAGGGCCAGATCCTCACCGGTGATCCCGACGACGTGGTCGACGAGCGGATGCGCCGGGGTCGGGACGACTATCCGGTCAGCGATCTGCAGGCGTCGTTCTTCTTCTCGCGTTCGGAGACCATCTGGGGAGGGACCGCGGAGATCCAGCGCAACATCGTGGGTGAGCGGGTGCTCGGCCTGCCCAAGGAGCCCAAGCCTGTGGCCACTTCCGCTGCCGCTGTGGCCGGCTGAGCCGGTCAGGCCACGTTCGACTCGACGTCCTCGACCGCCAGGGCCTCGACCTCCTGGGCCGACTCGCCCGACGGTATCCCACCGAGGTTGAGGCCGACCTGGTGCCGCCACATCAACAGCCCGGCGGCAACCACCGTGGCCACCGCCCCACTGAGCAGGGCGATCCTCGGATTGGTCCACTGGGCGATGGCACCGACCAGTGGGGCCCCGATCGGCGTGGTGCCGAGGAAGGCCATCGCGTAGAGGGCCATCACCCGGCCCCGCATGGCCGGCTCGGAGCTCAACTGCAGGTTGGCGTTGGCCGTGGCGATGAACCCGATGGAGGCGGCGCCCATCACCATGATGAGGATGCCCGCTGTGAGCAGGGTCGGGGCGAAGGCCACCGCCGCCAACAGACCGCCGAAGAGCAGTGCCAGACCCTGTAACAGCCGGGCGGTCGGCTTGGCCCGGTGGGCGGCGATCAGGCCCCCCGCCACCGCCCCCACTCCCATGCACGAGGTGAGCACCGAGTAGGTGCCCGCGCCGCCGTGGAAGGTCACCTTGGCCAGCAGGGCCAAGGTGACCGTGAAGTTGTAGGCGAAGATGCCGATGAGGGCGATGGCCAACAAGGTGTTGCGCAGGCTCGGGGTGCGCCACACATACCGGAACCCCTCGCGGATCTGGCCCTTGGCCCGTTCCACCGTTTGGCTCGGGTGGAGCTCCTTGGTGCGCATCATGGCCAGTCCGACGATGACGGCCACATAGGAGGCGGCGTTGACGAAGAAGCAGACCCCCAGCCCGAAGAGGGTGATGATCACGCCACCGATGGCCGGTCCCACCACTCGCGAGGCGTTCATCACCACCGTGTTGAGGCTGACCGCATTGGGCAGGTCGTCGCGCCCGACCATCTCCATCATGAAGGTCTGGCGCGCCGGATTGTCGAACACGTTGACCACTCCGAGCAGCGTGGCCAGCAGGTAGACCTGCCAGAGGTGGACGAGGCCGGAGACCACCAAGATGCCGAGGGCCAGTGCCAGCAGGCCACCGGCCGCCTGGGTGGCGAAGAGGAGGAAGCGCTTGTTCATCCGGTCGGCCACCAGGCCGCCAAAGGGTCCGAACAGAAGCATCGGCAGGAACTGCAGCCCGACCACGATCCCGAGGTCCACACCGCTTCCGGTGAGGTGGAGGACCAGCCAGGCCTGGGCCACCGACTGCATCCAGGTGCCGGACACCGACACGAGCTGGGCGGTGAAGTAGAGGCGGAAGTTGCGGATGCGAAGGGAGCTGAACGTCTGGCGCCACGCGGCGCGCACCGCGCTCACGAGCCGTCCACCTCCACCAAGTGCTCCAGCAACGCGGTGAGGGCGCCCAGGGACTCGCGCTCGTCGGCCGACAGGCAGTGCAGCTGCCCGGCCAGGAACGCGTTCTTCAGCGACCGGCCCCGCCGGAGGACCTCGCGGCCTTCGGCGCTTGCGGTTACCCGGGCAACTCGTCGATCGTCGGGATCGACCACCCGCGACACGTAGCCCAACCCCTCGAGCGCCCCCACGATGCGGGTCATCGAGGGTGGCTGCACCGACTCGTGACCGGCCAGCGCGCCCAGGGTGGGTGAGCCCAGGCGTTCGATGCTGGCCAGAGCCGATGCCTGGGACGGGGTCAGTCCCCCGGTGGTCTGTTGGCGGAGCCGGCGGTGCAGCCGGGTGACGGCCAGCCGCAGCCGGGAGGCCATCTCCGACTCGGCGTCCTCGACGGCGCCCTCCACCGCGCCGTCGCCTGCGACAGGACCGACCCCGTCGGCCAAGGCGAGGGATGCGGTCGGGCCTGAGCCGCTCGGGACGCGTGACATGTCCCCAGTTTAGTTAGTTTTGCTACCTAATGGTTCGCCGGCGGTGTTTCGAACCCGGGAAGGTCCGATTGGGCACCCGCCTGACGACCTGAAGCTCACCTTTCGGAGCAGCACTCCCACGTCACGGCAACGCCTCGGCCTCGTCATCGGCGTCGGCGAGGTCCTTGGCCCGCTGGGTCCAGTATCCCGGCCCGTGCCGGACGATCTTGCCTTCCTTCGCCTCGACGATGCCGGCCTGGATGCTGGCCACCCGTGCCGGGTCTGCCAGGACGCTCAGCTCGCGCTGCGAGAGAGATACGACCGGGGTGAGCAACAGTTCGCCCCCGGCCAGCTCTTCCACACGGAACCGCTTCACGTCCTTCCCGATGATCTTTCCCAATGAGACGCGTTGACGCTCGTCGACTTCGATCTCCTGTGCCATCGGCACTCTCCCTTGCTCCGGCCAATGCCGCATGCTCCATGCCGCACCCTGCCTGATGCCACCTTACCCCTTTGTGACGTAAGGGTCAATCCCTTTCACCCGATTACCCTAATCGGGTATACTGGGCGCATGGCCCACCAGGTACAGACCACCCAGACCGTCGATCAGATCATCGAAGGGGTACAGGACCCGAAGCGGGCCAAGAAGATAGCCGAGTGCCTGGGCCTGCTCGAACAGAACCACCGGCACCCGAGTCTCGCCAGCCACCGCTACGAGAGCTTCGATTCCTTCTACGGCGAAAAGGTGTGGGAGTCCTACGTCGAGCAGGGCACCCCCTCGGCGTGGCGGGTCTGGTGGTTCTTCGGTCCGGACGCCGGCGAGATCACCGTCGTGAGCATCGGCCCGCACCCCTGATGTCGCCCGCGATTCGGCCGGAACGATCGGAGCCTCCCGGCTATGGCAGCTGACGCCGCACGCTGTCGGTCGTCGCTGGGATGCGCGTAGACCTTCAGGGCCGGCCGGCCTCGAGAATCGGCGATCCATACGCTGGAACTGGTGGTGTCCTCCGTCGGAACGCACCGGAGTGGGTTGAGACGAGACATGGGTTAGCTGAATGCCGAGGAAGACGGGCATCGCCCTGTGCAGAAGTGGCTGTTGACCTGCGGTTTTGCTCTCTCCAGTTGTTTCGATCAGACATGGGTTAACCGAATGTTGAGCGCCTTGCGCTCAGGTCTTCGATTCTGGAGAAGGGGCTCGTACCCGGACTGCTGGCGTCTCCCGTGCAAAGCGACCAGTTGGGGCCATACCGGGCTGTGGACGACTGTGCAACGCTGCATATATGCTCTCATTCATGGAGAGTCCTGCTGACCTCGTTCGCGACGCCCGGCAATCTGCCGACCTGTCGGCTCGCGCCTTGGCAAAGCTGGCTCAAGTCCCCTCATCGACCGTCCTTCGTATCGAGTCCGGCAAGGTTGACCCCACGTTCGGGATGCTGCGGAGACTCC
This sequence comes from Acidimicrobiales bacterium, assembly GCA_017883135.1. Lineage (GTDB taxonomy): Bacteria > Actinomycetota > Acidimicrobiia > Acidimicrobiales > RAAP-2 > Bog-756. The sequence goes on along the minus strand of JADGOE010000008.1, from coordinate 31,292 downwards.
TTGAGGCCGCAGGGCAGGATCTACATTTGAGGTCGACACGCAGGCCACCATCACAGCGTGGCCCCGTCCTCGCTGAGCTAGCAGACGCTTGGGTCGAATCACCTGACGAGCATCCTGATTGGACGAAGCTCCGGTCGTTCCTCGATGACCTTGCCCTTCACCCCGACCGTGTTGAAACGGCGATCATTCGCCGCCCAGCCAAGTCTCAGTCTCCGGTCCTTGACACGCTGTTGGCCGGAATCGCCGAGAAGCTGGCTGACGACGCCGGGATCAGCCGTCCGGCTTGGACTCGGCGCACCCCGTGTCTGCGTCAAGAGTGGTCTCCGTTTGGCACGCCACGACTGATGGCGATGTGGCGAAACGCCGCCCCTTCTCAACTCCTGGACCGCGGGGTGGTCATCGATGAGCCCAGCCTGTGGCGAAACCCCGAGACGGTCGGTGCCTGACCCACTCCTTACACCGGACAGAATCCGGGCCTACCTCACGGAAGTCGCCGATCTCCTGCCCGACGATGCCCCGCAGTGCATCGTCGTGGTCGGCGGTTCACTGCTCGCGTTGCTCGGCTTTCGTGAGGCGACCAACGACGTCGACAGCATCAAGCGGCTCGGGGCATCTCTCAAAGAGGCTATCGCTCATGTGGCAGACCGCCATGGCCTCGCTCCTCGTTGGCTCAACGATTCGGCGGCCGACTTCACTCCGCAGACATTCGATGAAACCGCCTGCACCGTTGAACTCGACCACCCCAGGCTGCGGGTGCTCGGAGCGCCCCTCCAACAGGTGTTCGTCATGAAGCTATTCGCTGCTCGGGCAGTCGACCTCACTGATCTCACCGCAATCTGGAGTGAGTGCGGATTCGAGTCACCCGAACAGGCAGCCGACCTCTACTTCGCTGCGTATCCACATCTCGAGTGGGACGAGTTCCTGGTCGACGACATCTGTGCTATTGGCGAACGCGGATCGAGGCGCTGAGCTGCCGGCCTCTGGGCTGCGATTCGAAGTCCCGTCTGTCGACCTGGCGTATTCCCCGGAATGGATCTTCGCCTCAGCGACATAGAGCCCTGACCCAGGCTCGCTGGGGCAAGCGAAGATCGTGTGACGCGATCGCCCCTCGCCGTGGGGAGCGCCCCTGGCGACCATCGAGACCGTTGGGCACAATGGTTCGGCTCGTTCCGGTTCGATACGGAATCCTCTGTAGTGCCAGTGAGCCTGTAGTTCAGCACGGTGGTGAAGGGCTCCCACGGGAACCGTGGACTGTTGCCTTCGAGCACGAGCGTCAGCCTTCTGATTTTCCTTGCCCTCCCGGGACGACCACCCACCCCATGGTCCTCATGTCGAGGAAGGAGCGAGCGATGGATGTGGTGCATCCCCGGTGCGCCGGGGTCGATATCTCGAAGCGGGATGCCAAGGTCTGCGTCCGTGTTGCCGGTGTGGGCCGAACTAAGGCGAAATCGGTAGTGACCACCTGGGAAGCGGTCACCAATTCGAGTGTTCGGTTACCCCATGGTTGCCACCGCCCCTAACGTTCCAGGTCAACGTTTAGTGCCGGTCGGCGCTCAGCCGGAACGGGCCTGTAGCCCCAGCCGGGCGACCGTCGGGAGTATTACGGGCTGCAGCCACTCGCCACCGGTCTTGGAGATGTGGATCCCGTCCGCCCAACGGACCGTGACGCCGTCGACCACAGGCTGGAACCGGCCGTTGGGATCGATGAGCTTGTTCAGGTCGATCAAGGTGACCACTCCGGCACGTTGGCCTGCGATCTTCACCAGCAGGTCGTTGAAGGCCCGGGCCCGGGCCGGATCGTTCTCGGGAAACGGGGTGCCGTTGGCCGCCTCGGTGGGGGGATCGACGTAGGGCATTGTGAACAGCACCACCTTGGCGCCGCCGGCGGTGAAGATGTCGATGGCCTGGTCGAGCTCGGCGGCCAGGTGCCGGTCCCACACCGGCTCGCCGACGTGCACCCAGTGGCCCTGGTAGAGGTGATCGCTCACCACCCACCGCCCGATCAGCAGCCCGACGACGTCGGGACGGATCCGTTCGATAGCGCCGCGCCACACTGATCTCCAACTCGCGCACTCCGACGTCGCAGGACTCACCACACCGGACACGATGGTGTTCACGCCGTCGAGGTCGCAACCGAGGAAACCCCCGTTCAAGAGGCGCACCCCGTAGCGCTGTTCGCTCTGTACGACGAGCCCGATGCCGAAGGTGAGGGCGATCGAGTCCCCGAGGAGCAGGAACCGTACCGGCTTGGTCGTGAACGCTCCGGCCGCGGTCAGTGCGCGGCGTTCGGCGCTCGGCATCGTGTTGCCAGGTTGCCGGGCGACCGCGGTGGCGGCCGGCGTGACGGTGGCGAGCAGCACCGCGACCGCCGTCGCCACCACGGCAAGGCCGATCCACACCGAGCCCTTCCAACCGCGAAGGAGCCGACCGGTCCGGATCGGCTCTTCGAGGGCCACGAAGGAGATGGTGGCGACCGCGAACGTCGCGACCAGACGAACGACCAGGAGCCACGCACCGTTCAGCCCGGTGTGCGCGTGGTTGATCACGAAGAACAGGGGCCAGTGGTACAGGTAGAGCCCATAGGAGATGCGCCCGACGAACACGAGCGGGCCCAACGAGCACAGCCGCGCGAGGAGCGAAGCCGGTGCGGTGACGCAAGTGAGGATGACCGCCCCGGCAGCCACTGCCACCAGCAGGAAACCGCCACGGTAGAGGAAGCCGTCGGGGCCGGCCAGCGCGTGCCACGCCCACACCAGGTAGACGGCCCCGAGTACGCCGGGTACCACCCACAACTGGCGCCAGCGGCGGGTCGCCGTCCAGCGGTCGGGCAGTATGGCGAAGCCGTCGCCCACATGGGAACCGACCGCACCGAGGAACGAGCCGACCAGCAACGACTGGGCGCGGGTGTCCGTGCCGTAGTAGAGCCGGTCGATCGAGAACCCGGCCGCGTACATCGACACCATCAGCGCGGCGGAGGCCATTGCTCCGACGACGGCGGTGAGCGCGAGCTTGCGGACACCCCACAGTCGAGCGACGCACAGCGCGATCAGCGGCCACACCAGGTAGTACTGCTCCTCGACCGCGAGTGACCAGGTGTGGAGCAGTGGGGAGGGCGCGCCAGCCTGGGCGAAGTAGCCCTGGTCCGAGATGATGAAGTGCCAGTTCGCCGAGTACAGCAGGGTGGAAAGCGCGTCACCGCGGATCGAGGCGACGTCGATCGAGCCGGCGAAGAAGTACGCGTAGGCGGCGATGCCGACCAGCAGCATGAAGAGCGCGGGGAGGAGCCGTCGCGCCCGCTGGGCCCAGAAACGTGCGAGCCGGACGGTACCGCTCCGGACCAGCTCGCGGCAGAGGAGCGACGTGATGAGGAACCCGGACAGCACGAAGAAGACGTCGACGCCGAGGAGTCCCCCGCCCATCCACGAGATACCGGCGTGGTAGGTGAGCACCGCCATCACCGCGAACGCCCGGATACCGTCCAACGCCGAGAAGCGCCGGAGGCCCCCCGGGGGCGACAGAGGGACGTCGGTCCCCTTCGGGTGGAGCGGCCGGTCGGGCCTCTGCTGTTGGGCCACCGTCGTCACCGCGCACCCGTGCCGTTCGCCCGCTCCATGCCGTTCACTCGCTCCATGCCATCAGCCTGCTCGACCGCCGGTGGACGCAGTCAGCACGCAGTCCGGAACGGTCTGGGGCGGTCCGACCGGGAAGTTCGCCGTGCCGACACAGGACCGGAAGGCATCCGGGGTGATGGTCAGAGGTCCCGACGGCCTCTCCCCGACCGCCCATGTCCACGCCCGGGCCCGGTAGCTGGGCGCGGCGCCCAGGGTGGCAGTCATCAGTGCCACGGCATAGGCCGTGTTGTTCCCCTTGTCGTACGCCGGCAGCCCGGGCTGGTCCGGTATGACCACCAGGGTCGTCCCCCACCCGGTCAGCGCCCGGCGCACCTGGGCCACGGAGGCCGGCAGGAACGCGGTCGCCGGATCGAGGGAGAAGGTGGTGCCGGCCAGCACGGTGAGGCCGGGGCGTTGCGCGCCGGCCCGCTGGGGAACGCCGGTGGGCCCGTCCCCGCCGACCAGAGCGAAGGACATCCCGTCGACCGCCTGGTATGCCATCGACGCCTGAATGCCGCCCAGCGCAGCCGGGTAGGTGAGGACGACCTGGCCCGGGGGGAGGTGCGGACCGACGGTCGCGAACCACTCGGGCAGCACCACCGGCTCCATCACCAGGGGCAGCCTGTCCGCATAGGTGGACGCGATGGGGCCGATGGCGACCACGGCTACAGCCGCAGCCACCAGAGCGGCAACCAGACGCGGCCCCGGCCGTCGGGCCGCAGCGCGGTCAGCGCGGTCGGCGCTATCGCTCCGGTCGGCGGCATTGGACCGTCGGGCCCACCGCAACGTCGACGCCCGGGCGTGATCGACGATGATTCCGAGCATGACCGCGGTCGCCAGGTAGGTCATCGAGGCGAACCTCACCGGCAGGATGTTCTGCAGCACCGGGATACGGCCGAGCACCCGCCACGGGACCCAGAAGCCGTTGACCCACCTGAACGGAGCCAGGCAGAGCGCCATGGAAGCCACCCCGACCGTGGCGAAGAGCCACAGGCGCCGGTCGCGGCGCCACAGGACGACCCCGGCGATGAGCACCATCACCAGCGCGATGCCCAGGTACTCGGACTGGTGGAGCGCGATCCCCTGGTAGCCGCCGTAGCGGTGCAGCAGCCCGGTGGTCTGGGCCACCTCGGCCCGGGTGGTCAGACGGAAGAACTCGGCGAGGGTGGTGCCGTAGTACCCCGGGGCGACCGACGGCCAGACCAGGCCGCTCAGGTGGGCCGGGCCGGCAAACGTGAACCAGAGCGGATAGGCCAGCAGGGCGACTGCCACGCCGCCGGCCACGCCGAACCCGACGACGATCCGGTAGGCCCGGTGCACGAGCTCGTCGCGGTGGAAGGCCACCGCATAGAGCCCCAGGGCGACCAGGCCGATCGCTGCGGTGACGAAAGTGATCGCCAGCTGTTCGGTGCTGATGAAGAACTCCAGGGTGATCAGTCCACCCAGCACCGCACCGACCGCAGCCGGCCGGTAGCGGCGACGGACGCACAGCTCGTCGAGACAGGCCACGATCAGCGGCGGCACCGCCAACATGGTATTCAGCCAGCCTGCTGCCACCCCGTTCACGATGTACGGCGAGAAGCCGTAGAGGAGGCCGCCGACGAAGGCGGCCGGTGCCCAGCTCACCCAGCGACGCAACAGCCAGAACATCGACAGGGCCGAGAGTGCTGGGATCAAGGTCGAGGCCACATTGAGGGAAGCGACCGGCCCGAACAGCCAGGTGACCGGGGCGAGGACCACTCCGAACGCCAGCACGCTGGTGTCGTTCAACAAGTTGAGCCCGCTCGGGTGGTACAACCACGTCGAGTAGAGCACGCTGTGGCCGTGGGTGAGGGCGTAGGCCGGCCACTCGAGGAACCACAGGTACCGGGCGGCGTCACCACAGCCACACGTCGTGGTACTGGTCGGGTGGGTGCTCCACGCCCCCCACCACAGCGTCACCGAGATGGCCAGGTAGATGCCCAACGCCGCGGCGCCCGGTGCAAATCGGGCGTGCCATCGGGAGCGCTCCACCTCGGGCCGGCGCGCGATGGTCACCGCGTCACCACCCGGGTCACCGCAGTCCGAGCCGTCGGGAAGGCCCCGCTGACCGGGAACGTCGAGCACGGCACCGGGTGGCGAACCGGCGGACCCGGCGACCTGCGCCGGTTGCCGGCCTCCCCCCACCTCGACCGTCACGGTCCCCCCGGGGCGGCGGCGAGCACGCACGCGGTCGCCCCTTCCACCGAGTCGTACCCGCCGGCCGACACGTCGGCGGCGCACTGCGCGTAGGCGGCCGCGCTCAGGAGCACCGGGGGGCCGGCATGGCGCACCCCGGCCCACACCCACGCGCCCGCCTGGTGGATCGGCCGCTCGCCGATGGCGGCTGTCAGCAGTGTCGCCGATGCACGCACGGAGCGGACCCGTTCATAGGCCGGAAGGCCGGGTTGGTCGGGGAGGACGGCCGTGGTGACTCCCCAGCCGGCAAGTGCCCGTCGGACCGCGGCGATGTCGCCGGTGCTGATGGTGCGGGGGTTGAAGGAGAAGGAGGTATCTGCGATGACGGCCTGGCCCTCGCGTTCGGCGCCGGCCCGCGCGAGGATGCCGCCGGGCCCTCCGCCTCCCACCATCGAGAAGTGCATCCTGTCGACGGCCTGCCAGGTGAGGGCGCTCTCGATGAAGGAGAACGGCGCAGGCAGCACGAGGAGCACCTGGCGCCCGCCCAGCCGCGGGGCGACGGTCCGGAACCAGGTCGGGACGATGACCGGTTGGGTGGTCATCGGGGTGCTGGCTGCCAGGTAGGTCGCAGTGGGGACGAGGGCGATCCCCGCGACGACGACCCCTGCAGCGGCACCGGCCCACCCGCCTCGACTCCCTTCCGGTCGTCCGGTCGGCCGGGGGTCAGCCCTGGTGCGCCATCGGTTGGCGGCCTCCCACGTGTGGTCGATGATCAGCCCGAGCATCACCGCCACGGCCAGGTACGTCATGGCGACGAACCGGCTCGGGATGATGTTCTGGATCAGCGGGAGCCACACCAGCGCCCGCCACGGCACCCAGTAGTGGTTCTCCATGCCCAGGGAGAGCACCACCGAGACGACAGCGACGGTGCCGAACAGCCAGAGCCGCCGGTCGTGGCGCCAGGCGATGACGCCGCCGATCAGCACCGCGAGGAGGCCGACTCCGAGGTACTGGCCCGACAGGGTGAGGCCCTGGTACCCGCCCAGCTGGTGGGCGAGATTGGTGAAGCCGGGAGAGGCCGGCGTGGGGAGCAGGTAGCCCTTCAACGCCGTGCCGCCGAAGCCGATCGCCGACCCGGGCCAGACGACCCCCGAGTAGTGGGCGGGACCGGCCAGCGCGAACCACGCCGGATAGCCCAACAGGACCACCGCGGTGACCCCGGCGGCGCCGAGGGCGACGGTGGCGTGGCGGACCCGTCGCCGGAACTCGTCGGGGTACCGCGCCCCGTACAGGACCACGAGGAGAATGCCGATGGCTCCGGTGATCACCATGATGGTGAGCACCTCGGTGCCGATGAAGAACTGCAGGGCGACCAGCAGTCCCAGGGCCACCCCGACCACGACCGGTCGACGGCGTTGCCGGATCAGCGCCTCGTCCAGGCAGGCGACGACCAGAGGAGGCACCACCGCCATCCCGAGCATGAGGTGGGCGTCGGTCAGGCTGACCAGCACCAGCGGGGAGAAGCCGTAGAGCAGGCCACCGACGAACGCGGCGGGCGCCCACGACACCCATCGGCCCAGCAGCCAGAACATGGCCAGGCCGGAAAGGACCGGGCTGAGGGTGAGGGCCACGTTCAGGCTTGCCACCGGACCGAACAGCCAGGTGACCGGGGCCAGCGCCACGCCGATGGCCAGCTCGCTGGTGTTGGCCAGCAGGTTGACCCCGCCCGGATGGAACATGGCCGTCGAGTACAGCGGGTCGAGGCCGTGGGAGATCGCATAGGCCGGCCACTCGAGGTACCAGAGGAACAGGGAGGTGTCACCACACCCGCAGGTGGTGACCGAGGTCGGGTGGCTCCACCACACATGGGACCACACGATCAACGAACACACGAGGTAGGCGGCCGCCGCGATCAGCAGCGTTCGCAGCCGGCCGGCGGTGACCGGCCCGGCGTCGCGCCCGGGCGCCTGCAGCGAGGTGTCGACCGGGGTGTCCGTCGTCGGCTCGGCGGCAAGGAGTCCCACCGTGGCATGGTCGGTGGTCGTCACGACGGCACCGCCTCGACGCGCATCGCTGAGGAGACGAGGGGCCCCCTGGGCATCGCCCTGCCCCGAGCAGGCTGGCCGGCGGGCTCTACCACGGGCGCCATCGTATCGGTGGCCGGCCGGGGCAGGGACCCGCTACTGACGACACAGTTCCGGCGAAGCAGTTCCTGGGATGCCATCAGCAAGAGCGGTACGCCGACGACGAGACGTTCCTCGTTGGCCTGCATTCGCGAACGATCCCTGGCGAACGGCCCTTCGAAACGCGACAAAGTGGTTGTCACCTGGGAGAACGGAGGTTGACAACGACGCCACCGATATCTCACCCTCTACGGCGAACGACTGTGCTTCCGCGACCATGCGCCCCAATGCGGAATCGATGCACCTCTCCAGAGCTGGGGGTCAAGCGAACGGCGTCACGAAGCACCTTTACCCAGGTGGAGGTCAAGGTGCTCGGATCAAGGCAGCAGGGTGAACGCGTCGACGTGTCGTGGGCGGACGACGTGGAAGTCCCGACGATCGAGTGTGGCGATGCTCGTGATGTCGAGACGTTCGGAAATGGCGACGATGGAGGCATCGACCAAGCCGAGTCCGAGATCGGCGTAAGTCTCGACGAGCTCGGCAGCCCGGCTCAGGTCAGCACGGGATACCGCCTCGAGGATGATCTCACCCGCAGCCAGCCCACGGAGGAACGCCGCTTCCGCCTCTGGACCACGGGTCCGCTCGATCATCTGGCAGACCTCGACCACAACGGTTGCCGGGACGATGAGGGGGACGACGGCCCGCTCCAGCAGGTCCAGACATTCTCGATGATGACGATCGCCGGCGTCGAGGACCGCAATCAGCGGTCCGGTGTCGACAAGAATCACTGAGACGGATCGGACGCCAGGATCTCCTCGACCCGCTCGGACAGGTCATCTCGGCCACTGTGAAGTGTCCCGGCGAAGCTCAGGTGACGGCGCCCTTCGACATAGGAGGCGAGGGCGTCGGCAGCGACCGATTCCGTCGAGGTCCCTCGGGCTGCAGCTGCCTGCATCAGGCGTTCCGCCACCTCGTCGGTGACCTCGATGTGCAGTTCGGTCATGGGGACAATCCTAACGGGCGCAGTCCATGTGGACTGCCTGGAGCATCCTTCGGCCGAACGAACTGGACCGGGCTCCGTCCGTCAGCCGGCAAACCCGAACCCGCAATCGTCCGTCCGTCCGTCCGTCCGCATCGACGGTGGCGCCGCCAACGTGGCCATCAAACCGTGATCAGTTTCGATGGTTGGAAGCGGCATCACGGTGGTCAACCAACGAGGCGCTCAACACACGTTCACGACCAGACGTTCCTCGTTGACCTGCATCGCGAGCAAGCCCCCGCACCATTCGGCGTTTGGTGGACTTCTGAGTTGTCTTGGCAGGTAAATGGGTGGAGTCGGCTGATTTAGCCGGTCGTCGTCCGCGGTCGGAGGCAGCCTCCAAGTGGCAGGTGGGCCGGGTCGTGGTTGCCGGTGGTGCCACCGAACCGGCCCCGCTAACTGTCCCCTCCGATTGGTCCATAGTGTCACTTACCGCCTAACCGACACTATGATGACTGACGAGAGGACAGTTGCATGGCCCACTTCGAAGACCACATCTGGGAAGGTACCCCTACCGGCCAGACCCGGCGGGATCGTGCTGCCTGGTCGTACCGTACCTACGTCCCGGACCGCCTCGCGTCGCGCACCCTCACGCTCCCTGCCGACCTCGTGGCCGACCTGGCCGATGCCGACCGGGCGATCGCCGCACTCCAGCACAGCCCGGTGGGCCTGGCCAGCACCGAATCGGTGGCCCGCTTGTTGCTCCGCGCCGAGGCGGTCGGGTCGTCCTACATCGAAGGGCTCCAGGTCAATGCCCGCCGCCTGGCCAAGGAGGAGTTCGCCGAGCAGGTCGGCCTCCCGACCAACGACCACACCGCCCGGTCGGTACTCGGGAACATCCGCGCCCTGCGTGGGGCGCTCGACCTCGCCGACCTCGACCGGGCGCTCACCGTCGATGACCTCTGTGCACTGCACCGCGACCTCCTCGCCGGCACGCGCGACGAGCGCTGGGGTGGCGTGGTGCGCACCGACCAGAACTGGATCGGGGGTACCAATCCCTGCCGGGCCGCCTACGTGCCACCACCGCACGAGCAGGTCCCCGCTCTCTTGGAGGACCTGTGCGACTTCCTCTCGAGCGACGACTACCCGACCATCGTCCAGGCCGCCCTCGCGCACGCACAGTTCGAGACCATCCATCCCTTCGTCGATGGGAACGGTCGGGTGGGACGGGCCCTCATCCATCTCGTCCTCCGACGGCGCGGGGTGGCGCCCACCTTCGTCCCTCCGGTGAGCCTGATCCTGGCCACCAATGCCGGGGCCTACATCGCCGGCCTGGTCTCCTTCCGCTACGACGGGCGGGCCGACCAGGCGTCTTCCAACGAGGCAGCACTCCAGTGGATCGATCAGTTCGTGAACGAGCTGCTGCGCGCCTGTGCCGACGCAGCGGGCTTCGCCGAGGAGCTTGCCCGCCTTGAGCAACGCTGGCGTGACGCCGCCGGACAGGTGCGCCGCACCTCGGCGACGGACGTGCTGTTGTCGGCGTTGCCGGGACTCCCCATCCTCACTGTCGAGACGGCATCCTCGGCCATCGGCCGTTCCCGCAAGCGCACCAACGACGCCGTCAACCACCTGGCCGAGTGCGGCGTCCTCGTCCAGGGCACCATCGGACGGCGCAACCGTGTCTTCGAGGTCGCCGGACTCCTCGATGCCCTTACCGGGTTCGAGCGACGGCTGGCGTCGCCGGCCGCCGATACCGCCGTGGCCGGGCCGACGCGCACCGTTCCGGGTCGCGGCCGGCCGAGACGGTAAGCCCGCACCGCAGGAGCGCCGGGGCCTGGCATCCGGACCGCGACGCAAGGCCGAGGGTTCACCTCATCCTGTCGGCCCATCTGCGTCAAGCCAGGACACTCCTGCGCCGGGTGAAGGAAAGCGAGCAGCTGTGGGGGAAGCTGGAGCGCATTACGAAGCAGAAAGGACTTCCGGATCGGACCATTTCAATACTTTGGGATGCGGCAATGGGCTACCCCGTTCGCAACGCAACGTACCGTGCCATATTCGAGGAGTCTGCTGAGGATCTGATCAGCGAAGCCGTAGCCAGTCGTGATCTTCGCCAACTCGTCGAGGCCGAGCTTCTGGTTCCTCATGGCGAACGGAGAGGCAGGTTCTACCTGCCCAGCCCGCAACTCATCGGACTCAGGCGGGAGATCATCGAAGCCAGGGACAAGAGGGACGATTCAGACCCTTTCGCTCCCCCTGTGTGATCACGATCATCTGGCAGAAGGTTCAACCTGCCAGAACCGAACCACTACCGCGCGTGGTGAGTGCGACCCGCCTCCGTGCCCGCTCCCCGACGGGAGACATCGCGGCCCCCGTCACCCGGCCCTGTCGGACGATGGGCGCTCCCATTCGGCCGATCGAACCGGACTGGGCGCCGTCCGTCATCCGGCGTATCCCAGCACGCAGGTGGGGACGGCCTGACGGGACGGAAGTGAGGCGACCGCCCCGGTGGTGCAGTCGTCGAAGGCGGACGCGGTCATCGGGATCGGGGTTCCCTTCACCGCGACTGACGACCACACCCAGGCTGCATGTTCGTAGGCGGGCCGCCGTCCCATCACAGCCGTCAGCAGTCCAACGGCGTAGGAAGTACTGCGTCCCTGGTCGTAGGGGGGCGCCGCCGGCTCGTCGGGGATCACCACGGTGGTCACCCCCCACACCGCCAGCGCCTGCCTGATCGCGGCCAGATTCGCCGGGCTGGGCCCCGGGGCGCGTCCCAGGGCCAGGGATGCGCCGAACAGCACGTCGAATCCGGCCCTGGCGGTGCCCGCCCTTCCGGCCTGGCCCTCCGGCCCGCCTCCCCCGGCCTGGGCGTAGCGCATCCGGTCGACCGCCTGCCACGCCTGCGAGGACTGCAGGCCGGAGAAGGGCGCCGGGTAGGAGAGCACCACCCTTCCTGCGGGCAGGACTGCCCCGACCTCGGCGTACCAGCGGGGCAGCACCACCGCCCGCGCCGTCAGCGGCACGTTGGGCCAGAGGGCAACCGCGGTGGGGACCAGCATGGCCGCTGCCAGCGCCCCCGCCGCCACGTCGCCGGCGAGTCCGCGGACCTCGCTCCGGCGGGATGCCAGCCAGGTGCGGGTCCGGTCGATCACCACCGCTGCCATGACTGCCACGCAGAGGGTGACCACGACGGAGAATCGCACCTCCACGATGTCACCGACCAACGGGACCTTCTCGACGACCTGCCACGGCACCCAGTACCCGTGGCCGGGTCCGAGCGACAGTACGGCCGCTACCAACCCGAGCCCCCCGAACAGGAGGAGCCGACGATCGTGGCGCCACACCAACGCCCCGACCACGGCCACCACAACGACACCCGCCCCGAGATAGCCGAGGCCGGGGAGGGTGGGGCCCTGGTAGCCACCGAAACGGAGCATCTCCCCCCGGAGCTGGCCCAGCCCCCCGGTGGTCCAGAAGCTGGCCACGGTGTTGCCGTACCGGTCGATGGCGCCGTTCGACCAGATCGGGCCGGCAAGGTGCGCGGGGCCGCGCAATAGGAACCACAACGGGTACGCGAGCAGCACCGCCGCAACGACGAGGGCGGTTGCCGACGCCTGCAGGGCGTGGCGGACCCGGGGTCCCACCTCGCCGGCCTCGCGCAGGCAGGTGAACCCGACCATCATCGCCACGGCGACGAGGGAGAAGAGGCACAGGACGAGGAGCACCTCGGTGCTGACGAAGAACTCGACCACCACCAGCACGGCCAGCAGGACGCCGGTGCGCCAGGGCGAGCGGCGCTGGCGCACCAGCAGCTCGTCGAGGGCCATGACCACCAGCGGAGGGATGGCCAAGAACGCGATGTTCAACTGGTTGAGTGCGAGCTCGGTGATCAGGAACGGCGAGAACCCGTAGGCCAGGCCGCCGACGAAGGCGGCGGGCGACCAGCTCACCCAGCGGCGCAGGAGCGCGAACATGGCCAGCGCGGAGAGGACCGGTGCCAGGGTCAGCCCCACGTTCATCGCTGCCACTGGACCTGCCACCAGGGTCACCGGGGAGAGCGCGATCCCGAGGGCGAGCACGCTGGTGTCGTTGAGCAGGTTGATGCCGCCAGGGTGGAACAGCCACTGCGAGTAGAGGACGCTGTGGCCGTGGGTGAGGGCGAAGGCTGGCCACTCGAAGAACCAGAGGAATCGCGCGGCGTCGCCGCACCCGCAGGTCGTAGTGGTCGACGGGTGGGTGGACCAGATCCCCCACCACAGACCGAGGGACATGAGCAGGTAGGTGAGCCCAGCGACCGTGGTCGCCCGCCACGCAGGCGCTGCTCGGTGTCGCGGGCCCGGGTCGGCCCGGCGGTCAGGCTCCTCGTTCATCGGGCGGCGGCTGGACGGTGCGACGATGGGGCACCGCAGAGCTGGGCGGCGGCGAGGGTCGGATTGGCGCTGAAGGACATGGTGGTGAACCGGAACGAGTCGCCGAGGTTGGAGATCGCCTGCGACACGCCCATCGGCGCGGTGATTGCACCGAGGTAGGACCGCAGGGGATCACAGGCCAGGGCGGACCGGGCGTTCGCCACCGACCCGGCCGACGGGTCACCGGAGGCCGGGGGCCGCCCGCCGACCCCGAAGCGCGCCACCATCCATGCAGGGCCGATGTACTTCTCGTGCCCCGGGCGGGCGTGCCTGGTGACCGTGGTGTGGCTGCCGATGGGATTGGCCAGCGAAAAGGCATCGAAGATGTAGACGTCCGGGCCGGCCAGGTACCCGATCACGCCGATGGCGGGCACATTGACGGCCAAGGTGAACGGCAGCGCCGATCGAGCGGGCTCGGTACCCAGCGCGTCCAGCGGTGCGAAGGGATTGGTGACGACCAGGAGCACCTGCTTGCCGTGGGGCACCCGATGGGACAGGCGGTCGAGCAGCTCCCCGGCTTTGCCGGACAGAGCTCCTCGGTAGTCGGCCGCGGTCACCGGATGGGCATGTCCGGTCGCGGTGATCCAGCTGTTGCGCTCGTTGGAGATGAAGACCGCCTGGGGGTCGAGGCTCGACGTGGTGGGTGGGACGAACCGCATCCAGCCGGCGCAGACGACCGCCCACACCACGATCGCGGCCAGCGGCAGGGCCAGTGCAGTGGATGCCTGGCGGACGGTGACGAAGATCGGGAGACAGAGGGCGAAGAATCCCGGCAGCAGCAGCCGGGCGTGCATGTAGTCACCACCCAGATGGACCACGTAGAGGACGTCGGCCGCCCCGACCACGATGGGGGTGACCAGTACCACCACCCCGATGCGATCGCCCCGGCTCCACCAGTCGGACACCCGCAGGGCCACGAAGGGCACGGCCAGCAGCAACGGGAGCCACAGCGCGTAGGGGGACGCGAAGTTCCACAGATAGGTGAATCCCTGTGTCCACCACGAGGAGGCCGCCGCCTTGGCCAGTCCGGTCGAGGGCACCAACAGGGCGAAGTAGCACATGCGGAAGAGCTGGTAGGCGAGCGGGACGGCCAAGGCGCCCCCCAGGGGAAGTATGCACCGGCGGAGGCGCCCGCCGGCCGGAGACCAGCCCGGCGCGGCCACCACCACCAGCAGGGCCGCGAGGAAGACCACCGACCCCAGGGCCAGTTCGGGCCTGATCAACGTGCCGAGTCCCATCACCACGGCGGCCGGCACCGCCCTGCTCCGCCGCCCCTCGACCCGCACCAGCGCGAGGAAGCAGACTCCCAGCCACAAGAAGACCATCGACATCTCGAGCCCCGACGTCGCGAACTCCCAGACACCCGCGACCACCGACACCACGAGGAGCCCGAGGGGGAACACCGCGGTCTCGTGGCGCGAGTGTCCCAGCCGCTGCACGGCCCGCCCGCCGGCGAGGAAGCCGGCTCCTGTGCAGCAGAGCCCGAGGACGACCGACAGCCACTCCAGCGCCACGAAGGGAAGTACCTCGTGGAGCGCCGTCAGTGAGAACAGCCAGAGGGGATCGGAGCCGGCTTCGACCCGCTCGCCGAGGTTGTAGACCAGCCCGTTACCGGCCACCAGGTTGCCGATGATCCGGAAGTTGACGAACGCGTCCTCGTCCACCCAGCGGTAGAGCCACGCGCCGACCAGCACGATGGCGGTGGGCACCACCACGTACCACCAGCCGGGCAGTCGGGAGGGGCGGCGGCTTCGGTCGGCTGCCGCAGCTGCCGGGCCCAGTCGGGATGTCGATGCCGCAGGCAGGTCCGTCTCACCACCCGAGCAGGCCGTCCGGCTCATTCGAATGCCGGGGTGGGCCGGCGGGCAAGCGGCCGTCCGTCCGGCACAACGTGGTCGCCCGGGTGGGGCCCTTCCTCCGCGCCGGGCGCCTCGACGGGCGCGGGATGCGCGTCGCCGACGGCGGCCGGGACCACAGGGACACCAAGACCCTCGATGGGCGCAGGGGCGGCCGCCACCTCGAGCGCCCTCCGGCGCCATCGCATCAACGGCTGCTCCATCAGGTACCAGCTGAGGGCGGCCAGCGGCAGGATGATGGCGAGCCGGACCACCTCGGTGACCCCGTACGACCATCGCACGGTGAACGGGCTGATGGCCACGTAGACCGGCCAGTGGAGGATGTAGATGGTGTACGACATGTTCCCCACCAGCACCAACGCGGAGAAGCTCATCGCGCGGGTACCTACTCCCTTGGGTCGGATGATCAGGTAGACGATGATGACGGCCGAGGCGACCTCGCTGATCGGCAGCCACCACAGGGGCAGCGACCTGGCGGCCAGGCCCACCGTCGCGATGATCCAGATCAAGCTGGCGGTCGAGGCGACGGCCAGGACGCTCAAGGTCCGTTTGGCCCACGGCTTCCATCCCTCGAGGTGGCCCCCGGTGGCGATCAGCCCGAGCAGACATCCAAGGAAGAGCGCGTCGCCGCGGGTGTCGAACGCGTAGTAGGCGCGCCCTGCGACGTAGCTGTTCCAGTGGTGGGCACCGAGTACCAGGTAGATCCGGTTGGCTGCGCACACCGCGATCCCGATGCAGGTCAGGGTGTAGGCGAGCTTGCGATTGCCGAACTTGAGCGCCACCAGCAGCAGCGCCGCCCAAATCAGATAGAACTGCTCCTCGACCGCCAGCGACCAGCACTGGGACATGAACCCGAGGAACGGCTCGTGGCCGAAGGCGGAGCGGTAGTCGGACAGGTAGAACACCGCGGCGGCCGAGTCCCCCCAGATCCGGTTGCCGGCGTTGGCCACCGGCACGAAGGTGGCGTAGAGGCCGAGGAGTGCCACCGCGATCAGGAGCGGGGGAAGCAGCCGGACGCCGCGTCGCGAGTAAAACTTGCTCAGGCTGATCCGACCCGTCCGCTGGTGCTCGCCGGCCAACATCGTGGTGATGAGGAACCCGCTCAGCACGAAGAAGATCCCCAGCGAGACCCACGCACCCGGAAGGGTCTTGAAGTTGGAGTGGAAGATCAGGACGAAGGAGAGTGCGATGGCCCGGATGCCGGTCAGCGCGGGCCGGTTACCGAGGGAGAACGCCTTCCCCCCGGTGCCGGGGGTCGCCGCGGACGTGGACACCTCGGCCGGCGGCACCTGGCTGCTCGGGACCGTGGCCAGCGGGCTGGCGGACTCACGCTGGTCGGACATCACAACCATTGTGTCCCACCGGCAGTGCTCGGGACGTCTGGCCCCGCTCGTGACTATCCGGCCGGCCTTCGGAAACGGCGTCCGGGGGCCTGGTGCCGGTCCCGCGATCGGGCGGTTCGCCAGGCGTCCGCCGCCGGTCCTCGGATGGCGACGCACCGCTGGCCACGACGGCCCAGGTGGCCACGATCCACCACCCGCAGAGGGCAGGGAACTCGGTGACCCGGTGCGCCGTTGTCACCAGCCAGGGCCCGATGGCACCGGTGCCGGTCGCGAGTGCACCCACGACGGCGACCAGCCCGCCGGCCAGCCCGGCCCAGGCCCACCAGTCGTTGGCGATCCCACTCCGCCTGCGGACCCCCGAGAGGACCAGGCCGCCGACGACGGCAATCGGTACCGCCCACACCAGCGAGTGCAGGTAGGGGGAGAGCGCGTCGTAGCTGGCGCGGGAGCGGGACACCACCGCACCCGCGGTCAAGGAGGTGGACCGACCCCGGACACCGAGGACCTCCATGAGCACGGGCCACACAGCGATGGCAGCCAGCTCGCCGGCTCCCACGAGGACAGGCGGCCACCACGGGCGTTGGGGCTCGTCCCTCCGGGCGGCCACCAGACCACGCAGTGCGATCAGGACGATGAGGGCGGCAGCGGTCGCGAATCCCTCGTTCTTCGACGCCCCGGCGACCAGCACGAGGATCACCGCCACACCCTGCTCGGAGCGCCCGGACTGCAGTTGCAGCCCGTAGGCGACGGCACCGACCGCCGCCAGTGACCAGAGCGGGTCGGCGTAGCCGTTGGTCATGAACGGCCCGGTGATCCCGAAGGAGATGAGGACGAGGAGCACGGCGGAGACCACCCCCACCGCCAAGGGTGCAGTGGGCAGAGGGCGGTCGGGCCCGGCCCGGTCCTCGCGCACCGACAGGCGCCTGGCGAGGTTGCGCCCGACCTCGACGACTGCAAAGGCCGCGGTGGCCAGGGCGCACGCGTTGAGCAGAGAGATCACAACCACTCCCAGGCGCATGGAGTGGTTGCCGGTGACCCCCCAGGCCACCGCTCCCGAAGCGCTGACCAGCGAGGGGTACGCGCTCTGGATCAGCACCATGTACGGCACCCGCATGTTGACGAGGAGCTGATGGTGGGATTGGAGGAACCACCCGGACCTCTGCAGCCACACCGCCCGGGCATCGAACCCGACCGTGGGCGAGGAGAGGTCGCTCAGGCACCATGCACAGGTGGCGAGGACGGCGACCATGCCGATGGCACCCGTCGCCCGATACCGGCCGCCGGACAGGTGGACCTGGCCCGGGCCCGACACCGGCCACCGCGGTCGCAGGTCCGGGCGCAGCACCCAGCCGGCACCGATCGCGCACGCTCCGGCCACCGCCAGGGCGACGAACCATTCCAGAAATGTCCCGCCGAACGCCACGAAGCCGGTGGCCGCGAACGCGGCGACGAGGGCGCCGGCCAGTGGGGCCAGGGGAATGGTGATCCAGCGCAGACCGACCAGCACGAGCACGGGCAGCAGGCCCGAGGCCGACAGCACCACCATGGCCACCATCGCCGCCGGAGCCGTGCTCATCGCCGCTTCACCCGCCGGGAGCGGTCATAGGGGCGTCGCCGGTGGTGGCCCGTGTCCCGGGACGCTCGCCCCAGAGCCGACACCGACCCTGACCCCGTGGTGCGGCACCGCGTAGCGTTCCACCACGACGGTGCCGCGACAGGTGCCGGGCCCAGCAACGTTGTTGCGCAACGAGAGCTCGCCAGACGCGCGGGACGGCGGTTCGGCAATCGTGAGCCAGCTGCCGGCCCCCTTCACCAGGGTGATGAAGTCCGCCAGGTTGGAGTTGGCGACGACCACCGGCTGGCCCGGCGACACCAAGCTGGCTGTCTGCACGTCGATACAGCGGTAGAACGCATCGTCCAGTGCAGCATCTCGAGCAGATCCCGCACTTCGTTGCGCGGTCACCGTCCGGGCCCCGCTGACCGCCTGGACGCCCAGCCCGACCATCGCCGCGGTGGCCACGACGACGCCCACGACGACCACGGACGCCCCGGAGAGGCGACCGGGCCCGATCCCACGGCTCGGCGAACCGTCTCCGCTCACGGCTGTGGACGCTATCAGCCGGCCCCTGCCGGTCCGGGAGGCCCGGTCCAGACCCATACGCCGTCGACGAAGCGGGGCGGACGGCCGTACACGGCGGAGAGGAAGCCGGCCGAGTAGTCCGCTTGCAAGCCCGTCCGGGTGACCACGGTGACTCCGACCTGCCATCGCTCGATCGCGCTCCTCACCTCAGCGACATCGGTGGCAGAGGACGGGAGTGGTGTCGTCACCAAGGTCTGGGGATCGGCGGACAGGCGGTCGAGGACCGCGATCGCTCCGGCGGGTGGGGACGCGAAGGCCGAACGCCCTCCGGGGTCGGGAACGACGGCGAAACCCCCCGCAAGCGCGAAGGTCAGACCGGCCTGGGCCTGCCAACCCATGGCGGTCTGTCCTGCGAAGGGGAGCACCAAGACGACGGTCCCAGCGGGCAGTCGCTGTGCGTCGGAGGTGAACCAGGCAGGCAGGGTCGAAGGCACCACGGTGAACGGCACGGGCTCGGCGAGGGCCACCGGCACCAGCACGCCGATCCCCACCGCGGTGACCAGCACCGTGGTGATCAACCTTGACCGGCGGTGCCCGGCCGCGCCAGCCGCGGTCGCCGGGCCGCGGTCGTCGAGGGCCGCTCCGACGATGGTCCGCCACCGGTCGAGCGAGATGGCAAGCAGCATCGCGACGCCGAAAGTGACCATCACCCCGAGCCGGATCGGCAGGATGTCGGCCACCAACGGGATGCGCGAGAGGAGGCGCCACGGGAGCCACCACGGGTGCACCTGCATCGCAAGTGGGGCGGCCTCGGTGCCCATCGTGGTCCCGAACGAGAGCAGCCAGGCGACCACGGTGCCGACGAGGAGGGCCCAGGCCAGGCGCGACCGGTACCAGGTGACGACCGACACCAGGAGGAAGCCGATCAGAAACGTGCCGAAGAAGACCAGGCTCGGCACGTGTACCGGACCTGCATTGGGGCCGACCCCGCCGAAGTACCCCCCGACCCGGTCGAAGAGCGACGAGGCGTGTACCCGAACCCCGGAGTTGACGATGGCCGAGGGGCTGATACCCAGTTTCGGGGAGTTGGTCCACGGAAGGCCCACGATCCGGCGTGGCCCGGCCACGGTGAACCACAGCGGGTAGGCCAGTACCACCAGGGCGATTCCGGCCGCCAGCGCCGAGGCGGTGAGGAAGCGGGCCCGCTGGGCCCAGGCGGAGCGGGGTGCCATCGCCGCGGCCGCCACCAGTGTGCCCACGGTGACCAGGGTGCACATGGCCAACAGCTCGGTGCTGGTGAAGAACTCCGCCACCACCAGCACCGCCAGCAGCACGCCGATGCGCACGGGAGCACGGCGGTGGGTGACGAAGAGGTCGTGCAGAAGGATGAAGACCAGCGGGGGGAAGAAGAGAAGGACGAAATTGAGGTGGCCGAACGGATCGTTCTGGAACACGAACGGCGAGAAGCCGAACAGCAGCGCACCGAGGATCTGGGCGGGCACGAAGGTCGTCACACGTCGGGCCGCGAGGAAGAAGCACCACCCCGAAACGGCCGGTGCCACCGTGGCGGCCACGTTGAACGAGGCGATCGGGCCGAACAGCCAGGTGATCGGAGCCATGACGACCGCCGGCAGCATCCACGAGGTGTTGACCATCATGTTGGCGCCACCCCGGCCGGCGAAGATGGCGTTGGAGAGGAACGGCGAGTGGCCGTGCACGATGGCCCACGGCGTCCACGTCAGGAACCAGAGCTCTTGGCTGGGGTCACCGCACTGGCAGGTCAGCGTCGTCGTCGGATGGCCGGTGACCCACACGTTCCACCACAGCACCACCCCCACCAACACGAACCCACCGAAGACGGCCAGGTGGAGTGCGATGGTCCGGCGGGTCGGCCCGCGGCCCGAACGCTCGGCCGGTGCCGCCCCCTGCCACGCCGACCGAGCGCCGCCAGGCGCCACATCGGCGTCCGACAACTCATCGGGCGGCGACTCGATCACAACGGGGGTCTCTGTCACGTCCGGAACCGCATGTTAGGTGCCAACCGGGCGATCGACCTGCCGCTGCGGACTCGCGGTCGACCGTCGAGGCGGTGGGTATGCTTTGCCCGCCTTCCACGATGGCGGCGACCACCGGTCGGCGGCCACCCCGTACCCATGCGCGCCAGCCGATGACACCGCAGTCGCATCCGCCCAGCCAGGAGCGCGCGCCCGGTCCGGCAGCCGACCTCGACGGCCCCGACCTCGAAGCGGGGGACTTGACGGACGCGGTCGACGCGCCCGGGCGCCGATGGCTTCCCTACGCGGTGGCCGGCGCGGCGTACCTCGTCCTGTCCTCGATCCTCTGGTGGCACGTGATGCCCCATCCGAGGACGGTCACCACCTGCGGCTGCGGCGACGCGGCGCTGACGATCTGGGTGATCAAGTGGCCCGCATACGCGCTCAGCCACGGGCTCAACCCCTTCTACTCCTCCAAGCTCCTGGTGCCCCGCGGGATCAACATGGCTCCCAATTCGCTGGTGCTCGGGGTCGTGTTCGCCCCGGTCACCTGGCTGTTCGGCCCGGTCGCCTCGCTGAACCTCATCGACGTGGCGTCGCCTCCTCTCTCCGCACTGGCCATGTTCTGGCTGCTCCGCCGCTGGGTGGCCTGGGACCCGGCCGCCTTCGTCGGTGGACTGTTCTTCGGCTTCTCGCCCTTCGTCGTCGTCAGCCTGGCCCTCGCCCATCCCAACTTCGGGTTGCTGGCACCGGTGCCCCTCATCATCGGTTGCATCGATGACCTCTTCGTCCGCCACCGACACCGCGTCCTCGTGGTGGGAGCGGCCCTGGGCGCACTGGTGACGGTGGAGTTCTTCATCAGCGTCGAGGTGCTGCTCCTCGTGGCGCTGTTCGCGTCGATGACGGCACTCGTGGTGGGATCGCGGGCGCTCGCGCACCGGCCGAGCGCCACCTCGACCACGGTCCGCCGGGCGTTACCTGGGCTGTGTGTGGCGGGAGGGTTGGCGGCGGTGCTGTTGGCCTACCCGCTCTGGTTCTTCTTCGCCGGTCCGGCCCACCTGGTCGGCAGGGCCTGGCCCGACGAGCCACCCGGCGCCGTGGCCAACACGCCGGCCCAGTTCGTCGACGGCTTCTTCGGGGCACCGCTGACCGGCATCATGCACCTGTTCGGCGGCTACCAGGGACCGACCCTCCCGCTCCTCTCCTACCTCGGGATCGGAGTGCTCGTCGTGGTCGTCGGCGGTGTGGCGGTCTGGCGCCACGACCGTCTGCTGTGGTGCTTCGGCCTGATCGGCCTGCTGGCTGCCGTGCTCTCCCTCGGGGTGGGTGACGGCTACTGGGCTCCGTGGCGCCTCTTCACCCACCTTCCGCTGTTGGACAACGTGGTGCCGGTCAACCTCACGGTCATCATCGACACCTGTGTGGCGGTGCTGCTCGCCGTGGTCGTCGGGCACGTCCGGGCCGCGGCGGTGCCCCGCGTCGGTCCGCGTGGCGCCGCGCTCGCCGGAGTGGCCACCGCCGGGTTGGCACTGGTGCCGGTGGCAGGAGCGCTGTGGCCGAACATCCCGATGACGGTCCGGACCGTAGTGGTGCCTCGATGGTTCACCTCGGTGGCGCCCCGGCTCGGAAACGGTCAAGTGGTCCTGCCCTACCCCACCGCCCTCGGTGGCATCCAGTCGTCGATGGCCTGGCAGGCGGTGGCAGGGATGACCTTCTCGATGGTGGGCGGCGGCGGCCCGGGGATCACCCGGTCGCGGGCCGGACCGGAGGCCCCCGGGTTCGCCGTACTGGCCCGGGCCACGCTGCACCTGGGACCTCCCCCACAGCCCGGGACGGCCGAGCTCCACGCCGTTCGCCAGGCGTTGGCCGGTTGGGGGGTGACCACGGTGGTGGTACCGGACCAGCCGGGGTTGCCGACCTACGACCGCGGCCGAGGTGTCCCCTATGCGGTCGGGCTCTTCACCACCGCCCTCGGTCGGGCCCCGGTCCACCAGGCGAGCGCGTGGGTCTGGGACCACGTGGGGTCCGCCGGGCCGTCGATCACCATCAGCCCGTCGGCGTTCGTGGCCTGCACCGGCGTCGACAGCAACGCCGGCTCGGGGGCGGTGGTGGCAGCGTGCGTGCTGCACCAGGCGTGACGACCCCGTCGAGTGGGAGGCCCGGCCGCCTCCCCCGCTACCTTGTGGCCGGCGGCCTCTACCTGGTGGCGTCGGTCGTCGTCTGGTGGAACGTCTGGAGCGGTGGCCCCTCCTCGGTCATGACGTGCGGCTGCACCGATGCCGGGCGGATGGTCTGGGACCTCGAGTGGTCCACGTTCGCACTGGGCCACGGCCACAACCTCCTCTTCTCCACCTGGCAGTTCCACCCGAGCGGCTTCAACCTGCTAGCCGATACCAGCGTGCCGGCGATCGCGCTGGTCATGGCACCGGTCACCTCGCTGTTGGGGCCGGTGACCGGCGTGAACGTGGCGGCCACCTTGATCCCTGCGCTGTCCGCCCTGTCGATGTTCTGGCTGCTGCAGCGCTGGGTGCGCTGGCTGCCGGCGGCCTTCGTGGGCGGGCTGTGTTACGGGTTCTCCGCGTTCGTGCTCGTGCAGCTGGCGTTCGGGTGGCTCAACCTGGCGTGCACGGCGCTCCTCCCCCTGATGGCGGGGTGCGTCGACGAGTTACTGGTCAGGCAGCGGGCGGGACCGGCCCGGGTGGGGGTGGCCCTCGGCGTACTGGTGACCGTCGAGTTCTTCGTCAGCAGCGAACTGCTGCTGATCGCGGCGGTGGCCGGCGCTGTGACGATGGCGCTCCTGGTGGCCTATGCCGCCCTTCGGGACGCAGCCGACCTCCGTTCGAGGGTGCCCCACGCGGCCAGAGGCCTGGGCATGGCGGTGGTGGTGGCGGCGGTACTGCTGGCCTATCCGGTCTGGTTCTTCGTGGCCGGACCGGCCCACCTAGGCGGGATGGTGTGGTCGACCAACGTCCCGGGCAACCTCGGGAACGCGGTCGCAAACTTCTGGAGTGGCGTCGGTCGGTGGGGCCCGATCGGCGCCAGTGCGCTGGCGAAGGCGGCCCCCGTCCTGGGTGGCTACCGGGGGCCGGTGACGCCGTCGCCCTCGTACCTGGGCCCAGGGGTGGTCGCGGTGCTGGTCGCCGGCACCATCTGGTGGAGACGGGACCGCCGGCTCTGGTTGTTCGGCGCCCTCGGCGTGGTGGCTGCCGCACTCAGCATGCGCGTCGGTGCCGGCCGGTGGGGACCGTGGGCCCTCCTCTACCACCTGCCGCTCGTTCGAGACGTGGTGCAGTCGCGGTTCGCAGTCGTGGTCGGACTGTGCGCCGCGGTGATGCTGGGTGTGATCGTGGACCGGTCGAGGTCCGGCATCGCTGCGTGGGCCGCCCGCCGCCAGGCTCGGGCCGAGCCCACTAGCGGACAGACCGGGCGGGCCGGGCGGTTGCCGCCGTCGACACGTTGGGTTGCAGGGTTGGGAGCGCTGGCGGTGGCGATCGTGGCGTTGGGACCGGTGGCCGCCGTACTGGCCCCGAACATCCCCCTGACCGTGCAGCCGGTCAGCGTGCCGCAGTGGTTCGAGAGCACTGCGGTCCACCTGCCGCCCGGGCGTGTGCTGCTCGCCTACCCCTTTGCCACCGCCGACTCGCAGGCGTCGATCCCCTGGCAGGCGATCGACACGATGCACTACCTGATGGCCGGGGGAGGCGGACCGTCGGGAACCGTGGCCCGCGCCGGAGCGGATCGAGCCGGATTCGGAGTGCTCCGTGACGCCTCGGTACCCCTGCTGGTCGCTCCCGCGATGTCGGCCGCGAACCTGGGTGCGGTGAGGCGCGCCATGGCCCACTGGGGGGTGACCACGGTCGTGGTCCCCGAAAGTGCCCGGCTGCCCGCCTACCAGCAAGCACGCGGCACCGCTTACGGAGTGGCGTTCTTCTCGTCGGTGCTCGGCTCGGCGCCGACCCACCAGGACGGCGCCTGGGTGTGGTCGGACGTCGCCCACGCTCCCCTGTCGGTACCGGTGGCGACAGCGGCATTCGACGCCTGCCTGACCGGTCACGCCCAAGTGCCTACCAACGGGGTCGCGGTGGCACGATGCGTGCTCGGAGGATCCGCACTCCCCGCTGGCGGCTCCGGGTAGCCAAGACTCGGACCTCCCGGGCCACGAACAATCGGGGCACCGCCGGCTCAGCCGCCGGCTTGGAACGCAGGCATCAGGACAGTGCAGCTACACCGTTGTCGAGTTTCCGGACACGTTGGGCGATCAGACTTCATGGTTCCGTGTTCGCGATCGGCGGTCGGAACGCCAACATGGTCTGCGCTTGGTTCTCGTATCCTCCGGAGACCGATCGGATGAGACCCATCTTCTCCAAGTGATTGAGATCGCGGGAAAGCATCCTCGGGCCGGCATTGGCATAGAACTTGGCCACCTTTGGCGACAGCCCATCCATTTCCGACTTCGGAATCGTTGACCCCATGGGCATAGCCAGCACAAGTGCGCGCTGACGCTCGGTGGCAGTCGAAGTGGGTTGGCCGGCGAACCCTTCGTGGACGAAATTGGTCCATGCGATCCGGAGCTGCTGATCCCGCACCATTTCGATGACCACTCGGATGCCGTCCACAAATCCCTCCACGGCGTAGTTGAGGAAGCCAATGGCGTCTTGGGCACCGCTGGCCCGTGCCAGCTCGTGGTAGTAGCGAGTCCGGGTGAGGTTGTAGTGGTTGGACAACAGGTGGGCGGCCGGCATCGGCACAAAGCCGCTACTGGCCAGGATGAGGAACTCCACCAATCGTGCCGTGCGGCCGTTTCCGTCACCACATGGGTGGATCCATGCAAGATAGAGGTGTGCGTAGACGGCCTTGGCCACGGTCAGCGCAAACTGATATTCCGGGTCGTCGCTCACGAACGTCGGACCGTTCAGCCACTCCGATAGCCGGTCCAGTAGGTAGGCACACTCCTCGGCTGGTGCACCCAGGTAGTTGGACACGGCCACAGAGTGGGTCCGGATCTCCCCAGGGACAACGTCTGGATCACTTTCGAGCCCCCTCAGCACCTGACGGTTGAAATCGCAGATCAGCTCCCTGGTGATCGGGATGTCCTCTCCACTCATGATTCGCGAGTGGAGCCCCTCCAGGGCGTCTAGAACGTTGCGGACCTCCTGTTCTTGGTACTGGCGCGAAGGAGGCGCCTTGTAGGTCCCGTCCAGAATGCCCCGGGCCTGTTCCTCGTTGAGGGTGTTCCCCTCGATGGCGGTCGTCGCAAGGGCGCCCTTGACGAGGGTCACCGTATACAGCTCGTCGGCGAGCCGAGGCTGAAGCGGTGTTCCTGCGAGGTGGTCACACTTCGAGCGGGCCTCACCAAGCAGCATCCACTGGCGGGGCAGTACGTTGTTGATCTGAGTGGCCTCGAAAGTGATCCACGGATGAGTTTCTTCATAGCGCTTCACCAGGGCAATTATACTATCTACCCCCTGTTCTGTCCATTAACCTGACCGACCACTTGACCGACCCCTTGACCAGTAGTGGCCATCACCATTACCGAGCTGCGGCCTCCCGGGGTTCTCCACACGGTTGTCGCCGCACACCGGCGTCATACCCGGTGGCGGCTTGCCCGGATAACTCTGCGGGCGTTCTCGAACCGACCCACCCCCTCCGGATAGGCGGTCGCGGTGGTGGGGTATCGTCCCATCGATGCAACCGCGGCAACGGCGAGGCCCCGTCGCCACCGAACGAGCGCACCGCCGCTCGGGGACCAGGTAGCCCTCCGGTGGGCGAGGGCGTCCCTCCCCTGGTGGCCGCCGGTGTGGTGGCCGAAGAGGCTCCGGCCCCGGTCGCAGCGCTAGCCGCGGCCCAACCGGAGACGGAGGTCGCGGTCGCCGACGCGGAGGCAGGCACAGAGGCGCCGTACCGGTTCCGCCTCGGCAACCGGCCACCCCTGACCGGCATCCGGGCTCTGGCCCTGTTCACCGTTCTCACCTACCACTCGAACTTCAAGACCTTGCCCGGGACGTGGGTGGCGCTGCAGGTCTTCTTCGTGCTCAGCGGCTTCCTCATCACCGCGATGCTGGCCGGAGAGGGAATGAGGAACGGCCGGATCAGCCTCAAGGGGTTCTACGCCCGGCGCGGCGTCCGCCTGGTCCCCCCGCTGGCGTTGACCGTGGGACTCCTCGCCATCTACGCATCGTTCGTCCACGTGGCCGACGCCTCCCAGCGGATCTGGGGTGACAGCGCGGCGGCGATGTTCTACTACGCCGACTACCGCCAGGCGTTCGGCCACGCGCCGTTCTTCGGGTACCTGGCCCAGACCTGGTCGCTGTCGGTTGAGGAGCAGTTCTACATCATCTGGTCGGTCCTGATGGTCTTAGCCGTCGCCATGCATCGGCGGCGCCTCGCCTACGGGTTCGCGATCGCCGGGTTGGTGCTCAGCGCGGCCGATCGGCTGTGGCTGATCTACGGCGCCCCCCACTTCAACGGCGCCGTGTTCGGCCGCACCTACTACGCCTTCGACAGCCGGGCCGACGCGCTCTTCCTCGGGTGCCTACTCGGCCTGCTGGCCGCCGACGGTCACCTCCACCAGTGGAGACGATGGAGCGTCCGCCTGCTGACGGCCGCGGCCATCGGATCGGCGGCCTTCCTCGTCTGGATCCTGTTGTACGCACCGCTCTTCACGGAGAACCTGGCCGTCTGGTGGCTGCCGACCACCACCATCGCCTCCGGGGTCATCCTCACCTACTTCGTGATCTGCCCCGAGGGGATCGGCTCCCGGTTCGTCGGGATCGGGCTCTTCGTGTTCATCGGCGACCTCTCCTACACGGTGTACCTCGTCCACTTTCCGGTCTACCTGGCCCTCGGCCCGGGCGGCACCGGCTGGGGCTTCTGGCCGACGGAGCTGGTCCGACTCGCCATCATCTTCGCCATCGCCATCGCCAGCTGGTTCTGCATCGAGAAGCCCCTGATGCGATGGCGACAGCGCTCTGCCGCACGCTGACACTCCCCCCCGGTGGGCCCGCCCCGCCCCCGGGGGCCTGAGCGAACACGGATACGATCCTCCGGTGGGAAATACAGAGGAGCAACTGCCCACAGCCCATGCCCTCGACGGTGGCCCCGAGCCCTCGATCGGTCGGATCCCCGCCCTCGACGGCGTCCGTGCCATCGGGATCATCCTGGTCCTCTGCTTCCACGGTGGCTTCGGCTGGGCCGGAGGGGGTTTCTTCGGAGTCGACGTCTTCTTCGTGCTGTCCGGGTTCCTCATCACCGGCCTGCTGGTCTCCGAGTACCGCCAGAACTCCCACATCGGGCTGAAGCGGTTCTGGGGCCACCGGGTGCGCCGGCTGGTGCCGGCACTGCTGGCGATGTTGGCGGGGGTCGCCATCTACGCCGCGTTCTTCGCGCCTCCCGACACCTTGGGCCAACTGCGGAGCGATGCGGTGGCGACCCTCCTGTACGGCAACAACTGGCACCAGATCACCGGGGGCCAGGGCTACTTTGCCGGCCTCGACACCCCCCGCCCGTTGCTGCACACCTGGTCGCTCTCGATCGAGGAGCAGTTCTACCTGGTGTGGCCCCTGGTGGTGCTGGCCGTCCTCCATTGGTTTCGGTCACTCCGGGTGCTGCTCGGCATCACCGTGGTCGGGGCCCTCGCCAGTGCGGTGGAGATGGCCTACCTGTTCCACGCCGGCTCCGGCGAGAACCGCGTCTACTACGGGACCGACACCCGGATCCAGGCCCTGTTGGTCGGGGCGGCGCTGGCCATCGTCCTCGCCCACACGATCTCGCGGCGGGGAACTGCGGACGCTCGATCCGGGCACACCACCTCGCTGGTCCGGGCCATCCGCCTTTCCCCAACCGCCCGCTTCGCGCTGGTGGCCATCGGCGGCATCGGCCTGGCGGTGGTGGCGTGGATGTCGATCACCGACAACAGCCTCACCACCTGGATCTACCGGGGTGGCTTCGGCCTGATCGCCCTGGGAACTGCCGCGGTTATCGCCAGCGTGGCGCTGGTGCCCGACAGCCCGTGGGCGCGGGCGCTGTCGCTGCGCCCGGTGCGATACATCGGCGCGATCTCCTACGGTCTCTACCTCTGGCACTGGCCCATCTTCGTAGTGCTGGACCACGCGCGGACCGGGCTGGTCGGGTGGCCCCTGTTCGGCCTCCGGGTGGTGGCGACCGCCGCGGTGGCTGCGATCTCGTTCCACTTCCTCGAGATGCCGATTCGGCGTGGGGTCCTGCGTGGTTGGCGGGCGTGGGCAGCCACCCCGATCGCGGTCGGTGGGACCGCGGTGATCATGGTGGCATCCACAGCCGGCGCCGTCCCGGCGATCGACGCCCACGGTGGCGCCAGCGCCCTCGCCACCACGCTGGCAGGTCAACATGGGAACCCGGGCACCGACGCGATCGCCCCGGTGGTACCGGCGGGGACCGGTGGACCGATCCGGCTGCTGCTGGTGGGGGACTCTGAGGCGAGCTTCCTCGGGTTCGGGCTGGGGCCGGCCTCGGCGAAGTACGACGTGCTCTATGCCGGCGACGGCGTCTTCGGCTGCGGGCTCCTCTACGGCAAGACACTGTTCCACAGCACGCTGGTCTCGGGCTCGGTGGGCTGGCGGGGCGGGCACGAGGAGGTCCCCTGCACCACCCAGCTCGCGCGGTGGAAAGCCGATGTGGAGGCCTTCCACCCCGACGTGGTGATGCTGGCCGACGGCGAGTACGAGGTGCGCGACCAGCTGGTGGGGACCACATGGACCCACATCGGAGCGCCCGCGTTCGACACCGCCGAGCTGTCCGCCCTGCGCTACGCGGTCAAGGCGCTCGGTTCGACCGGTGCCACCGTGGTGCTGCTGACCGCCCCCTACTACCACCAGCTCGAGCAGAACAACGGCGCAGCGTGGCCCGAGGACGACCCCAAACGGGTCGATCGCTACAACACCATGCTGAGACAGGTTGCCGGCGAGTCCGGTAGCGGCGTGGTGGTGGCGAACCTGAACGGTCGCCTCGACCCGGCCGGCCAGTACGCACAGAACGTCAGCGGGGTGAACGTGCGCTTCGCCGACGGGATCCACGTGACCCCCGACGGGGCCAAGCTGGTGTCGCCGTGGATTCTGGCCCGGGTGGCCGACCTCGGCAACGCCAACCGGGCGGCGCACACCGCCCCGGGCCCAAGCGCCCCGACCTCGACGACCGGGGCCCCGCCCGCCCCCTGATCAGTGCGCGACCGGCTGGCCGTCCGGACCGGTGACGGTCACCGCCATGTCCCCCACCTGGCCCACATAGCCCGGCATCGAGGGCGAGGTGGGGTCCCACGTATAGAGCTGGATCTGGCGGCCCTCGTGGCCGGAGGTGACGTAGCCGGGTCCGAACTGGGCCTTCCAGACGTGGTTGACCGTGGGGTGGTAGCCGGCCTGGTCGAGCTCGTTCACCAGGCCGATGAACTCCTCGGTGTCGAGCAGATTGGTGTTGGTCCCCCCGGCGTCGTTGTCACCGACGAAGACGTGACCGTGCGGGTCCAACGCCGGCGTGACCACTGACGCCAGGCGGCCCACGTTGGGGTCGGACACCACACCGAGCGCCGGGATCGCAGTCACCCTGACGGCGAGCAGAATCGACGCCGCCAGCCCGAGGCCGCACAGCACCGAGCGGAAGGCAGTGGTCGAGGTGAGCGGCCGCCGGACGGAGGTCCGCGACCACAACGGCAGCCGCACCATGCCCACGCCGATCAGGGCTGCCACCGGGACCGCTACCGACCACACCACCAGGTAGCCGAAGATGAACCCGACCACATGGGTCACCGACACCACCACCGCGGCACATCCGATGAGGCTGAGGGTGCCGAGGCCGGCGGCGAACCGCCTCCGCTGACGGACACCCAAGACGGTCGCCGCGATTGCGACCAGCAACACCACGATGGTGACGGCAACTGCAACCGCCGCGTGGTGAGCGGAGTCGCCGAGCAGCGATCTCATCACCTCCGAGGGTCCCACGACCAGCACGCCCATCACCGACACCATCGACCACACCCCGGACACGAGGGTCCGCCCCGGGTGGCCGGCGGCGAAGAAGCGGTAGATGAGGGTGAAGTTGCCCGGATGGTTGGCCAGCTGCTGGGTGAACGGCGGGAGCCACATCAAGACGAAG
This sequence comes from Acidimicrobiales bacterium, assembly GCA_017883135.1. Taxonomy (GTDB): domain Bacteria; phylum Actinomycetota; class Acidimicrobiia; order Acidimicrobiales; family RAAP-2; genus Bog-756. The sequence goes on along the minus strand of JADGOE010000008.1, from coordinate 621 downwards.
GCCACCAGGCCCGCGCCGGCCAGCACCCACCCCCTCCACCTGGTCCGGCGGCGCCTCCGGTGGACCGGTTGGGCGGATGGCGCAGCCGCATCGCCCGGTGCGCCATCGGGGTCCCGAGAGCCACCGGTCCACCTCCGCAGCCGGCCGCCGACGGCGGTCACCGCCCAGGTGGCGGCTGCCACCACGAAGAGCACCGCGACCAACGGCAGCGCCGAGATGTTGGTCTGGACGATGAAGGTGCCCACCAGTGCCGCCCCTACCAACGAGAGCGGCGACCGGTCCATGGCACCTGCGCACAGCACGATGAAGAGCAGCAGGGGGAGGATGATCACCATCGGGTTCCACGGGCTAACCAGTGCGCCGAGGGATCCCTCCGAGTAGGTGGTCGCACCCGGACCGGCCAACGCCAGCAGCCCTGCCAGCACGCAGACCCACACAGCGGCCCACAGGGCGCGGGCAGGCGTGCTCCGGCGCCGCACCACCGCGACGCATCCGACGGCAGCCAGTGCGTTGATCAGCGTGGCGCCGAAGAACATGGCCTTGGCCCCCGAGCCGAGGAGCCGGTAGACGAGGGACAGGAGGTAGAAGTAGGAGGGCCCCGGGTGGTTCCAGTTGTTGCGG
>JADGOE010000044.1 GCA_017883135.1 Acidimicrobiales bacterium | reverse complement strand
AACCCACGACATCACCGGTCCCTGGGACCCCCGCCAGGCGGAGATTCTTAGTTGAGGCAACGTATGGGGCTACGCGGAGGTTTCTAACGAGTCAATGCGAGGGTGTACCGCCGGCGCCGGTGCGCGGGTACGCTCTGTAGAGCGGTGCCGCCGCCCTCGGGCCGGTCCGTTACCAGCAACCAGTGGCCGGCCGGCAACGATCCCGCCGGATGAATTCCCAATCCGTCCCGTGACCCAGGAGGAACACCGATGAGCACCACCGTGCAGAACGTCAGCATCGGGAAGAAGCCGAGCCCGGTCACCCTGACCGATGGTGCGGCGTCCAAGGTCGCGGAGCTCCTGGCCCAGGAGGACGTCGACGGCCTCGCCCTACGGGTTGCGGTGCGTCCGGGCGGGTGTTCGGGCTTCAGCTACGAGATGTTCTTCGATGCCGATGTCGCCGACGACGATGTGGTGAGGGAGTTCGGCCAGGTGAGGGTCGTGGTGGACCCGACCAGTGCCGACCTGTTGAAGGGCTCGACCCTCGACTACAGCGACGGTCTCAACGACGCTGGATTCCATGTGACCAATCCGAATGCCTCCCGCACCTGCGGCTGCGGCTCGTCCTTCAGCTGATCCGCTGATCCGCTGATCCGGCTTCGCGTCAACGGCGCCGACGTCGAGGTTCCCGACGACGGTTCCTCGCTGTTGGCCGTGCTGCGTGACCGCTTCGGCCTGCGTTCGGTCAAGGACGGTTGCAGCCCCCAGGGCCAGTGCGGCTGTTGCACGGTCTGGGTGGACGGCGCCCCCCGCGTGGCCTGCGTCACCCCGGTCCGTCGGCTCGACGGTCGCCAGGTGACCACTCTGGAGGGACTCCCCGAGGGGGAGCGCGCCGAGTGGGCCCGGGCGTTGGTCGCCTCCGGCGGCAGTCAGTGCGGGTTCTGCACGCCGGGCATCGTGATGAGGCTGGCCGCCCTGGCGCCGGAGACACCGTTGCGCCGCCCCGACTCCTCCGCGGCCGTCGCCGCATCGGGAAGGGTGGACCAGGCATTGGTCGCCCACCTGTGTCGCTGCACCGGATGGCAGACCATCCGCGAGGCCGCCGACCGGGTCTACCGAGGTGCACCATCGCCCGAAGAGCCCGGCCGGCCGTCTCGCGACCTCCTCGGCGCCGCTGAGCGGGCCGCGCTCGAAGGAGGGGTCCCCCAGCTGGTCGGCCCCGAGGTGGCCCTGGGCAGAGCGGGGTTCGCCGACGACACCTGCCCGCCCGGGGCACTGGTGGCCGTACCGGACGGGGAGGGTGGCCACGCGACGGCCGAGTCGGTGGCCGCGGCCCGAGCGCTGGCCGGCAAGGTCCAGGGGCGGAGCACCACGGTTGCGCCGGGCCATCCGATCGCCGTTCCCCCGGGGGCGTGGGCCCTGAGCCTCCGCACCACCTGGGTGGAGCCGGCCTACGTCGAGCCGGACGCGTCCTGGTGCGCCCCGGGTGGGGTGGCAGCGTCCCCGTATGCGAACGGGGGCGCTTTCGGCGCCAAGTTGCACTCGCCGGTGGCGGCCGACGCCCGTCGTCTGGCCGATCGGCACGGCCGGGCCGTGCGGGTCGTGTGGTCCCGCGAGGACGTGGTCCGCCAGGGCCCCAAGCGCCCTCCGGTTGCCGGTGGTGTCGACGCCGAAGGGGCCGGAGTCCTGCGGGTCGGGTTCACCGAGGGCGGGGTGGCCGAGGGGCAGTGGGCATCGATGGTGGCCAGGGTGGCGGCGGTGGCTCCCGGTGTGGTCCTCGAACGGGTTCCGCTGGCCGGTCCGCCGATCTCCTTGGACCTGCGGGCCGCGGTGTGGGCGGAGGCGGCCGTGCTGGCTGCGGTCGCTCGGGCGGGCGGGTCCACCGGCGGCGGTGCCCGCCACGACATCCCCATCGAGGTGGTGGGCCCGTCCGGAGGCCGGGCCGTGGCCCGCTGTCTCGCCGACGACTCGATCGACGTGGTGGTCGATGCCGGACCGGCCATCGACGAGGTGGTGCTCCGCTCCTACTGCATCGGGGCCGTCCACCAGGCGCTGGGATGGGTGCGCTCGGAGGGGATCGCGGTCGATGCCGAGGGGGCGGTGCACGACCTCACCGTCCGTTCGTTCGGGATCCTGCAGGCCCGGGCCATGCCGACGGTCGCCGTCCGGATCGAGTCGACGTCCGCCGGAAGCCCTGTCAACGGCTCCGACACCGTGTTCGCGGCGGCGGCTGCCGCCCGCTGGCTGGCCGACGGGCTGCCGCCCGAATGGCCGTGCGATCGTGGCGGTGCCGGTCGCCGTTGAGGTTCCCTCCCCATCGCCGGTGGTCGAACATAGGCTGGGCCACCCACCGAGTCCCACCTGTCCCGAGGAGCGTGCGATGAGTGTCCCGATCGGTCCCTACACCCCCATCGTCACCGCCGGCCCCTGGTTGATCTGCTCGGGCCAGCTCGGGCTCGACCAGCAGTCAGCCGGTCCGGGCCCCTCGTTGGTGGAGGGCGGTGCCCCGGCCCAACTGGCCCAGGCCCTCGCCAATGCCGGAGGTCTTCTGGCCGGCAAGGATGCGGTGCCGGCCGATGTGGTCAAGACCACGGTGTTCCTCGCCGACATGGCTGACGCACCAGCGGTGAACGAGGCCTACCTGGCGTTCTTCGGCGACCACCGCCCGGCCCGTTCGATGGTGGCGGTGGCAGGGCTCCCCCTGGGTGCCCTGGTCGAGGTGGAGCTGTGGGCGTACCGCGACCCGTCGTGATCGGGGCGGTTCAGGGTGTCCAGTTGGTCTGACCGAACCGGTACCCGACAGACCGGACCGTCTGGATCAGGTGGGCGTTCTCCTCGCCGAGCTTCGCCCGGAGGCGCCGGACATGGACGTCGACGGTGCGGGCGCCGCCGTAGTACTCGTACCCCCAGACCCTGCTGAGCAGCGTCTCGCGGGTGAAAACCTTGCCGGGGCGCGCGGCCAGAAAGCGGAGCAACTCGTACTCCATGTAGGTGAGGTCGAGCACCTTGCCCGCGACCGCGGCCTGGTAGGTCTCGAGGTTGAGGACCAAGGGGCCGTGCTCGAGGAGGTCCGGCCGGAGACCCCGCCCGGTTCGCCAGAAGAGGTGGGCCAGCCTGGCGCTGAGCTCCTCGGCGTTGACCGGCTCGACACAGAGGTCGTCGAACAGGTCCTCGCGCAGCTCGAGCTCGCCCAGCTGCTCGACCAGGACCACCACCATGACCGGGGCCAGCGGGACCTCGCGCTTGCGCAGGTGGCGGCAGAGGAGGAACGCCCCGACCGGATCGACGGTGCTGGTGATCACCGCACCGGACCACCCGTCCTCGGGCTCGTCGGACTCAGCGGCCTCGGGGCCGTCGACGCCCCGCCACGGATAGCCGGCACGATCGAGGACAGCGGTCACCGCGGGCGGCGGTGCGGCGGGGAAGCACAGCAACGGCTCCATGGCGGTGTCCCCCTTTCCTTTCGAAGTGCAGGCTGGTCGAGGCGGCCGGTTACAGCAGCGGGAGATAGCGGTCGAGCTCGAACTGGGTCACGTGGGCCTTGTACCCGGCCCACTCGGCCCGCTTGTTCCGAATGAACCATTCGAAGACGTGGTCTCCGAGGGTGGTGGCCAACAGCTCGGAGGACTCCATGAGGACGAGGGCCTCGTTGAGGCTGCCCGGCAGATGCAGGATCCCTTTGCCGGACAGCTCCTCCGCGCTCAGATCGAAGAGGTTGGTACCGGCCTCGGGGGGCAGCTCGTAGCCCTCCTCGATGCCTTCCAACCCGGCTGCCAGAATGACGGCGAAGGCCAGGTACGGGTTGCAGGCGCTGTCGGGGGACCGGTACTCGATGCGGGTGGACTCGAACTTGCCCGGTTTGACTACAGGCACCCGGACCAGGGCGGATCGGTTGTTGCGGGCCCACGACACATGGATGGGGGCCTCGTAGCCGGACACCAGCCGCTTGTACGAGTTCACCCACTGGTTGGTCACCGCAGTGATCTCCCCGGCATGGCGGAGCAGTCCGGCGATGAAGCCCTCGGCCACCTCCGAGAGGCCTCCGGGTCGCTCGAGGTCCACGAAGGCGTTGGTGTCGCCCCGGAAGAGCGACATGTGGGTGTGCATCCCCGATCCCTGCACGCCGGCGAGGGGCTTGGGCATGAAGCTGGCGAACACTCCTTGCTGGCGCGCCATCTCCTTGACCACCAGTCGCACCGTCATGATGGTGTCGGCCATGGTGAGCGCGTCGGTGTACCGGAGGTCGATCTCGTGCTGGCTCGGTGCATCCTCGTGTTGCGCGTGCTCCACCGGAATGCCCATCTCCTCGAGGGTCAGCACGGTTCGCTGGCGGATGTCACTTGCCCGATCGGCCACGGTCAGCTCGAAGTACGACCCGGTGTCCAGGGTGTGGGGCGGGTGGGCGGGGTCGCCATCGGCGAAGTAGAAGTACTCGATCTCCGGGGCGGCGTAGAAGGTGAAGCCGCGGTCGCGCGCCCGGTCGATCGTCCGCCGCAGCACGTGTCGGGGGCATCCCTGGAACGGCGTGCCGTCGAGGTTGACGATGTCGCAGAAGACCCGCGCCACTTGGACGTCGGGGACCTCGCCGGAAAAGCCGGGCTGACTGTGGCCGTGCCAGGGGAGGAGCTGGAAGGTGTTGGCGTCGGGCCGAGCCAGGACGTCGCTCTCCTGTACCCGGCTGAAGCCGTCGATGGCCGACCCGTCGAAGGTCATCCCCTCGTCGAGCGCGTTCTCCAATTCGGCCGGGGTGATGCTGAACGTCTTGGGGGTCCCGAGCACGTCGGTGAACCACAGCTGGACGAACCTGATGCCGCGCTCCTCCACGGTCCGGAGGACGTACTCCTCTTGACTCCTCATGGGGTCGGGATCCTCCGAGCGTGTCGAGGTCTCTGGGCGGGGGTTGTCAGGATCGATGCAGCCATTGTCGCAGGCGGGAGGGGGCTCGGTCGACGGTGGCCGGAAGACGTGAACGGAGCCGGGCCCGATCGGACCCGGCTCCGTTCGCTCTCACCGCAGGGGTCCGAGGTGCCTCGGGCCGACCCGGTGGTCGCCCCGGGCTCCGACCCCGCCTCGTCCTCCTGGCGATCGGGTGTCGATCAGCTGGCGGCGGCGTCGCCGCAGACCGTCTCGGTGATCACGGCGGTCACCTGGTACGGGTCCATGTTGGCATTGGGGCGCCGGTCCTCCAGCCAGCCCTTCTTGGCCTTGGCCACGGCCCACGGGATGCGGATCGAGGCACCCCGGTCCGACGTCCCGTAGCTGAACTTGGTGTAGTGGGCGGTCTCGTGCGCGCCGGTCAAGCGGCTCTCGATGCCCACGCCGTACACGGCGATGTGCTCGTCGACCTTCTTCCCGATAGCTTCGCAGCCGGCGATGATGGCGTCCCAGCCCCCGTCCTCGCGCATGGCCTTGGTGGAGAAGTTGGTGTGGGCTCCGGCGCCGTTCCAGTCACCGAGGATCGGCTTGGGCTCGAGGGTGGCGTAGACGTCGAAGTCCTCGGCGATGCGGAAGAGCAGCCACCTGGCCACCCACAGTTGGTCGGAGATGTCCAGTGGCGAGAGGACACCGACCTGAAACTCCCACTGACCCATCATGACTTCGGCGTTGGTGCCCTCGATGCCGATGCCCGCATCGATGCACGCCGCCGTGTGGAGCTCGACGATCTCGCGCCCGGGCATCTTGTCGCCGCCGACGCCGCAGTAGTAGGGGCCCTGTGGTGCCGGGTACCCGATGGCCGGCCAGCCCAGCGGTCGGCCATCCTTGAAGAAGGTGTACTCCTGCTCGATGCCGAACATCGGCTCCTGGGAGCCGTACTTCTCCACCACCTGGCGCAGCTTGGCGCGAGTGTTGGACGGATGGGGGGTGAAGTCGGTGAGGAGCACCTCGCACATCACCAACTTGTCGTCGGGGCCCCGCAGGGGATCGGGACAGCTGAAGACCGGCTGGAGCACGCAGTCGGAGTCGTGGCCCAGCGCCTGGTTGGTGCTCGAACCGTCGAATCCCCAGATGCCCGGGTCCTCGCCGTCGGGAACGATCTTTGTCTTGCTGCGCAGCAGCGGTGAAGGCTCGGTTCCGTCGATCCAGATGTACTCGGCTTGGTAAGGCACATGCACTCCTCTATTGCTCTATTGCTCGGTTGTTCCGCTGCTCGACTGCCGCATCCCAATCTGCCCGCCGCTGATGCGGGCGAAAATACCACCGCCGCTGCCCGGAGGCCATGCCGGTGAATGCGCGATCCAGAGGGACGACCCACTATCGCAGGGAGCCGTTTCTCCGCCGTTACCCGATTGTGAACGGAGGATGAACACTCCCAGCACGAGCGGTCGGCCGCCAACGGGTGGGCGTGGACGGGGCACGGCCGGGAGGGGTCGTCCCCAGAAAGGGCAGCCCGGTGCCGCCGGTAGGCTGCCCCCATGGCTCGAGTGCGGTTGGCCGCCTGCCAGATCAACACGGTGGTGGGCGACCTCGAGGGCAATGCCCGCCTCGTCCAGGGTGCCCTGGACGAGGCGGAGCGTGGGTGGGCCGACCTGGCCGTTTTCCCCGAACTGACGGTCACCGGGTACCCACCCGAGGACCTCCTGGCCCGGCCGGCGTTCGTGGCTGACAACAAGGCGGTTTTCGCCCGGATCGCCGCGTCCACCCGCACCCGCAGCTGCGCTGCGGTGATCGGCTACGTCGACACCGATGCCGCCGGCCGGCTGGTCAATGCCGCCGCCCTCTGCGCCGGGGGGCGCGTGATCGGCCGCTACTTCAAGCGCCTGCTTCCCAACTACGGGGTTTTCGACGAGCAACGATGGTTCGCCCCGGGGGATGGGCCCCCGGCCCGCTACGTGGTGGCGGGAGTGCAGGTGGGGATGACCATCTGCGAGGACATGTGGTTCGCCGGTGGGCCGATGGTCGATCAGGCCGAGGCCGGCGCCCGACTGCTGGTCAACCTCAATGCATCCCCCTACTCACGTGGCCGCAGGGCCGAGCGCCTCGCCGTGCTGGCCGATCGGGTGGCGGAGACCGGCTGTTCGATCGTCTACGTGAACCAGGTCGGTGGGCAGGACGAGCTGGTGTTCGACGGGGCCTCCCTGGTGATGGGGCCCGAGGGGGAGCTGCTCTCGTCGGCTCGCCAGTTCGAGGAGGCGGTCGTCGTGGTCGACCTGGACGTCGATGCCCCGGCCCCGAGCGGCACCATGGGCCCGGCGGCGGTGATCGGCCCCGGCACCGCGGTGGTGAGCGGGGTCTCCCGAGCCACGGGGATGGCACGTCTCGCCCACACGGTGGCGTCGGTCCTCGACCCGGAGGCGGAGGTCTACGAGGCGCTGGTCCTCGGGACACGTGACTATGTGGCGAAGAACGGCTTCACCGACGCGGTGATCGGACTGTCGGGTGGCATCGACTCGTCGCTGGTGGCGGCCATCGCCGTCGACGCCCTGGGCGCCGGGCATGTCCACGGGGTCACCATGCCCTCGCGCTATTCCAGCGAGGGATCGGTTGCCGACGCCGTGACACTGGCAGCGAACCTGGGCGTCGATATCGCCAGCGCCCCCATCGAGGAGGTGCACCGCTCCTTTTCGGCCACCCTCTCGCCCTTGATCGGCGGGGAGACCACCGGACTGACCGACGAAAATCTGCAGTCGCGCGTCCGAGGTGTGCTGCTCATGGCGCTGTCGAACGCCAACGGCTGGATCGTCCTGACCACCGGCAACAAGAGCGAGATGGCCACGGGCTACTCGACGCTATACGGCGACTCCGCCGGAGGGTTCGCAGTGATCAAGGACGTGGCAAAGACCCTGGTCTACGAGTTGTGCCGTTACCGGAACGCGCGTGCCGGATTCGACCTGATCCCCGACCCGGTACTGACCAAGGCGCCCTCGGCCGAGCTGAGGCCGGACCAGTGTGACGAGGAGTCGTTGCCGCCCTACTCGGTCCTCGATCCGGTCGTGGCCGGCTACGTCGAGGGCGACCGCTCCGCGGACGATCTGATCGCGGAGGGATACGACCCCGACGCGGTGGAGCAGGTGATCAGGCTGGTGGACCGGGCCGAGTACAAGCGCAGGCAGATGCCGCCTGGGGTCCGGATATCGGCCAAGGCGTTCGGCAAGGATCGTCGGATGCCCATCACCAACCACTACCGGTCCGGTGTGACCGGGGCCGATCCGGCATCGGGGACACCGAGCGGCGGGACCCCCGCGGTTGTCTGACCCCACCGAGGCGTCAGACTCGTCCCGAAACGCAGGTGGCCCCGTGGTCGAGGACCATGGGGGCGAGCCGCTCGCGCTCGCGCTCGGCGCCACTGCGGCGCTGGTCGGCGAGTACCGGTGGATCGAGAACGCCCTCTACGCCGCGCTGGGAGCGTGGGTGCGGGAGATGCCTTCGGCCGCCGTGCAGGTCCACCTCGACGCCCAGAGCATGCGTCACGCCTGGCATGCCGAACTGTGGGCCGACCGCCTGCCCGTGCTGGCCGGTGTCGATCCGGACCGGCTGACCATGCCGTCGGCTCCGACGGCCGCTCTCTTCGCCGCGCTCGGCGGCGACGCACCACCGAGGGAGGGCCCGGGCTCCTCGTGGCCACTGGCAGACGACGGTACGTCGGGGAGGCCGGGCGCGCTGCCCAGGTTGGCCGGGCTCTACCGGGTGGTCCTCCCCCGCCTGGTCGTCAGTTACCGCCTCCACCTGGGTGCCGCCAACTCGGTGACCGACGGGCCGCTCCGTCGGGCGCTCCAGCTAGTGCTCAACGACGAGATGGAGGACTGGCACGCAGGCGAGGGCCTTGTCCAGCGCCTGGTCGCCCGGCCCCGCGACGTGACCGCCGTCTACGAATTCCAACAGCGCCTGGAGTCGGTGGCGGTGGCCGCAGGAGCAAGATCGGGGCTGGTGGCGCTCCCCGACGCGATTCCCCTCGGATGACCGCGCGAGGCCGCCGAACGGCCGATCCTGTCTGGAGGGGTTGACGCGTCCGATAAACTTCGAGGGCAGCAATCGTTGCGCCCGAATACGCCCGACCTGAGCCAGACAGAACCTGTACGACGGTTCGGCTGGCACGGCTCGGCCGTCCCCTACAGTGGTGGGGAAAACGAAGGACCCGGTGAAGTTGGCAAAGGAGCGCCTCGAGCGAGACGACGAAGACCTGGTCCGGCTGTATCTGACGGACATCGGCCAGTATCCGTTGCTGACCAAGGACGACGAGGTTCGATTGGCACAGGCCATCGAGGCCGGCCGCGAAGCCGACGCAAAGATGGCCTCGACCCCGAAGGGCCTGACCCCGGCGAAGAAGCGGGAGCTGCGCCGCACCACCTTGCAGGGCGAGTCGGCCCAGCAGACCTTCGTGCAGTCCAACCTGCGGCTGGTCGTCTCCATCGCGAAGAAGTACCAGGCCTCGGGCTTGCCCCTGCTCGATCTGATCCAAGAGGGCAACCTCGGGCTGATGCACGCCGTCGAAAAGTTCGACTGGCGCAAGGGCTTCAAGTTCTCCACCTACGCCACCTGGTGGATCCGCCAGGCCATCACCCGTGGGATCGCCAATACCGGCAGGACCATCCGCCTGCCCGTCCACGCCGGGGACACGCTGGCCCGGGTGCAGAAGGCTCAGGCCCGTCTCGAGTTGAAGTACGGCAGGCCGGCAACCTTGGCCGAGCTGGGCGCGGAAGTCGAGATGCCCGAGGACAAGCTGGTGGAGGCCCTGCGATTTCGAGCCGAACCGCTCTCCTTGTCGGAGCCTCTGCGCGAGGACGGCGATGCCGAGCTGGGCGACGTGGTCGAGGACCGGTCGGCAGAGTCTCCGTTCGAGGTCGCCGCGGTCTCCCTCCTGCCCGAGGAGATCGGGCGCCTGCTGTCGCCGCTCGACGAGCGGGAACGCGAGATCCTCCGACTCCGATTCGGCCTCGACCGCGGCGAGCCGCGCACGCTCGAAGAGGTGGGCGAGCACTTCAACCTCACCCGCGAGCGGATCCGCCAGATCGAGGCGAGGGCCATGTCCAAGCTGCGCCATCCTTCGTCGGACACCGGTGCCCGCGATCTCCTGACGGTCTGACGCAGGCCGGAATCCGGTCGGAATTCGACCGGAGCGCCTCGACTCCGGAAGGGGTACGATCTCACCCCATGAAGAAGCTTCTGATCCTCGCCGTCATCGTTGCCCTGGGTGTCGTCGCTGCCAAGCGACTGCGTTCTTCCTGAGCAACCCCCGCACCGGTCCCCTGCACCGAGCCACTGGCGGCAGTGGTGGAGCAGAAGGCCGCGCGCGATGGAACGGGTGAGCGGGACCGCCTGGCGAGCACGGAGCGTCCCCCGGGCACGGAGCGTGCGGTAGCCGGCCTCCTCAGGCGTGCGTTCTGCGTGCGAGTCGCCATGCCACCAGTGCGCCCAGTGACGCGGCGGCGGCACCACCGACGGCGGTTGCCGTCATCGACAGGCTCGGGACGCTCACCCTGTCGCGCAGGCGGACCGGCTTGGTGAACTGCATGACCTCCCAATCCCGCTCGCGGGCCACCTTGGCCAGAACCCGGTCGGGATTCACCGCCACCGGATGCCCGACCGCTTCGAGCATGGGAAGGTCCGTGTAGGAGTCGGAGTAGGCCGCCGACTCCTCGAGATCGAGCCCCTCCTGCTCGGCGAGGGCTCTCATCGCCTCGGCCTTGAACGGACCGTATGCGTAGAACTCCATCTCGCCGGCGTAGCGACCCTCCGCGTCGACCACCGCACGGGTGGCGATGGATCCGTCCACCCCCAGGTGCTCGGCCAAGGGTTCGACGATCTCCTCGGGTGACGCCGACACCAGGTACACCTTGTGGCCCGCCGCCCTGTGGGCCTCGATCAGGTCGAGGGCCTCGGCGTAGATGATCGGCTCGACGGTCTCCTCGAGGGCTTCCCGTACGATCTCCCTGATCTGATCGCGGTCCCACCCCTTGGTGAGGGCGAGCATCGACTCCCGTACCCGTGCCAGTTTCTGCTCACTGGCCCCGAGGTGGAGATAGACGATCTGGGAGACCACCGAGCGGACGATCAGGCGCCGGTTGATCAGCCCTCCCCGGTAGAACGGCCTGCCGAAGGCGGCGATCGATGCCTTGGCGATGACCGTCTTGTCCAAGTCGAAGAACGCGGCCTGCATCTGGTTCAGTGCCCTACCAGCAGCCGCCGCACGGCATCCTCGGCGTCCGAGGTGACCAGGGCCAGTACCTCGTCGCCGGCGGCCAGGCGGGTGTCTCCTCGCGGGACGATCAGCCGGTCGGCGCGCACCACGGCCACCACGGTGGCGTCCCGGGGGACGCCGAGCTCGGCGAGCGTGACCCCGCCGGCCGGCGAGTCCTCGGCGAGGGTGACTTCCACCAGGTGGGCGTTGCCGCCCTCGAACCGGAGCAGCCGTACCAGGCTGCCGACGGAGACGGCTTCCTCGACCAGGGCGGTGAGAAGTTGCGGCGTCGACACCGACACGTCGACCCCCCAGCTCTCGGTGAACAGCCACTGGTTCTTCGGGTGGTTCACCCGGGCGACGACCCGGGGCACGGCGAACTCCTGTTTGGCCAGCAAGGAGACCACCAGATTGTCCTCGTCGTCGCCGGTGGCCGCGACCACCACGTCGACGGTGGCGAGGCCGGCGGCGTCCAGGGACGAGACCTCGCAGGCATCGGCCACCACCCAGGTGATGTCGAGGTCACCCCGGATGCGGTCCACCAGGTCCGGATCGCGTTCGATGAGCAGTACGTCGTGGCCGCTCGCGTGGAGGTCCGAGGCGATGGCCGTGCCCACGCTTCCTGCACCGGCGATGGCGACCTTCATGCCCGCCGTCCTGTCACAGTGCTGTCGTCCAGAGTGTTCGATGAACCCGCCGCGTGCTGGCCGCTCCCCACAGGACGACCGGATCCCGGGGCAGTGGCACCGCCACCCGTGGTCCCGGCCATCCGGGCATGGAACCGATCGAGAGCGGCGTCGCTGACCATCAGATGGAGGACGTCGCCGTCCTGGCCGATGAGGCCGGCGAAGTCGAGACGGGCGACTCCGGCCCGGGTCACCGCCACCAGGGTGACCTCCCCGGGCACGGTCAGGTCGGCCAGGCGCTTGCCGGCCCACCGCTCGGGTAGCTCTCGTTCCACCAGGGACAGCGTCCCGGTGGGGTCCGACCACTCGCCCTCCACGTCGCCGGGGATCAGGCGCCGCCGGACCTGATCGATGGTCCACGACACGGTGGCGACGGTGGGGATCCCCAGGCGCAGGTAGATCTGGGCCCGCCGGGGGTCGTAGATGCGGGCCACCACGTGGGCGATCTCGTAGGTCTCGCGGGCGATGCGGGCGGTCAGGATGTTCGAGTTGTCGCCGCTGGTCACTGCGGCCAGCGCGGCGGCCTCCCCGGCACGTGCCCGCTCGAGGTCGTCGCGGTCGAAGCCCGACCCGACCACGGTGGTGCCTGGCCAATCGGTGGGCAGCCTCCGGAAGGCCTTGGGGTTGCGATCGATGATGGCAACCGAATGGCCCTGTCCCACGAGCTCGACTCCCAGGCCCGACCCGACCCGACCACAACCCACGATGATGATGTGCACCCGAACCATGCAACACGCATCGTGGGGAGATCACAACTCACCCTCCGCGGAGTCAGACCGTCTGGCGCTCGGAGCGGGCCGAATCCGGTCCACCTGGCCGGTTGGTCGCACCGCAGGTCGCCGCCGACCGGGCACCGCGACGGGTTCCGCCGGAGGGGACCGCCCGTGATTTACTGAGGGGGTGGATCCAACGGTGACCGGTGACAGCGGCACCGGCACCCCCGCTGAGGCGGCGGCCGCACCCCAGGACGTGGTTCCCCAGGCACCGGCCGTCTCCACCCCCGGGTCCCGGGGGGCGCCGGCGGCCGCGCCGGTGGTCAAGGTGGACCTCCCCGAGACACTCCGCTACCGGCTGAAGAACACGCTGCTGGGTCCCCCCATCGCTTCGGACCGCCAGACCTCCGAGCGGTTGGGGAAGCCCACCGCGCTGGCCGTGCTCTCCTCCGACGTCATCTCGTCGTCGGCGTACGCCACCGAGCAGATGCTGATCCCCCTGGTCATGGCGGTCGGGGCGGCGGCCTTCTCCTTGGTCATACCGGTGAGCATCGCGGTCATCTTCGTGCTGCTCTTCGTGACCCTCTCGTACCTCGAGGTGGTCAAGGTGTACACGAAGGCCGGGGGCGCCTACGTGGTGGCCCGGGAGAACTTCGGCCTCACCGTGGCCCAGGTGGCGGCCATGTCGCTGCTCATCGACTACACCCTGACCGTCGCGGTGTCGGTGGCCGCCGGAGTGGCCGCGGTCACCTCGGTGTTCACCGGGATCACCCCGTGGGAGGCGACGTGGATCGCCATCGCGTTGGTCATCCTCATTGCCTACGGGAACCTCCGGGGGATCCGCGAGGCCGGCAGGGTCTTCGCCGTCCCCACCTACTTCTTCATCGCGAACATGGCGATCCTGATGGTGGTCGGGGCGTACCGGGCGGTGTCCGGCTCGCTCCACGCCCACGCCATCAACGGCGTTTCCGGATCGGTGGCCATCGGAAAACCGGCCAGCGGGCTGCTGCTCGGCGCAAGTGCGTTCGTCGTCCTCAGGGCCTTCGCTTCCGGCGGTTCGGCGCTGACCGGTACCGAGGCCATCTCCAACGGGGTGAGCGTCTTCCGGCGTCCGGAGTCCCGCAACGCGCGGATCACCATGATCCTGATGGCCTCGATCCTCGGGTCGCTGGTGCTGGGCGTCTCCGCCCTCGCCGCAGTCACCCACCCGGTGCCCTACGCGTCGGGATCCCCCACGGTCATCTCCCAGATCGCCAAGTTCGTCTATGGACCCAGCGGGCTGGGCAGCTTCTTCTACGTGATGCTCCAGATCGGGACCACGCTGATCCTGATTCTGGCCGCCAACACCAGCTTCACCGGGTTCCCCTTCCTCGCCAGCTTTGCGGCCGACGACTCCTACCTACCCCGTCAACTGACCAAGCGCGGTCACCGGCTGGTCTTCTCCACCGGAATCGTCGTGCTGACCGTGGTGTCGACCGCGATCCTGTTGGTGACCAAGGCCAAGGTGGACAGTCTCATCCCGCTCTACGCCATCGGGGTGTTCACCGGCTTCACCATGGCCGGAGCCGGCATGGCCAAGTACCACCTGGTCCACAAGGAGGACCACTGGCGGCGCCGGCTGGCCATCAACGGGACCGCGTCGGTGCTGTCCGCCATCGTCCTGGTCATCATCGCGGTGGCCAAGTTCACCGCGGGCGCCTGGGTCATCTTGATCATCCTTCCCCTAGGCGTGCTGGTCCTGCTGCGGCTCCACCACCAGTACATGGACGAGGAGCACCAACTCGAGGAAGGGGCGGCCGAGGCGGCCGAGGCGCCGGTGCTCAACCGTCACGTGGTGGTGGTGCTGGTGGATCGTCTCGACATGGCGACGGCCCGGGCCCTCCAGTACGCGCGGACGTTGCACCCCGATGAGTTGCGCGCCGTTCACTTCACCTTGGACAGCGAGGTCTCGGCAACCCTCGAAGCCGATTGGAGCCGGCTCGGACTCACCCAGCTTCCACTCGACATCGAGGAGTGCGAGGACCGCCGGCTCACCCGGGCCACCCTCGAGCTGGCCGCCGAAACGGTGGCCGATCACCAGACCGAGCTGACCATCCTGTTGCCGAGGCGCGGCTTCGCCACCGGGTGGCAGCGGGTGCTCCACGACGCCACCGCCGACCACATCGCCGCCGCGGTGGGCCAGCTGGCCCACGTCAATGCGACGGTCGTCCCGTACCAGCTGACGGGGGGATGGTTCTCCCGGCGCCGCGAGTGGCGGAGGAGGTCGGACGGTCCTGCTACCACCTCGAAGGGCGCCCGTGCCGCCGATCGGGCCGCGGACCGGGAGGCGGCGGCCAAGGCGTCGTTCGATCGCTCCGCCTTCGGCGAACGCCGGCGCGGGACCACGCCCATCGGCGAGGCGGAGTGGCGGAACCGGGTCCGGGTGGCCGGCCGGGTGAAGTCGGTGCGGGTCCAGCCCCGGGCGGGGACCTCCAACCTCGAGTGCGTGCTCGTCGACGACAGCGGCAAGCTGCTCTTGGTGTTTCAAGGCCGGCGCCGGATCCCGGGCATCCAACCGGGTGCCCGGCTGGTGGTCGAGGGCATGGTGGGCGACTGGGCCCGGCGACAGGCCATCCTCAACCCCGATTACGAGCTGATCGCCGGCCCGGAGGCGGCCCTTGAGCCCACCTGATCACCCCCGAGGGCGCTGCCGGACCGGCCCGCTCGGAGGGCCCCCGGGCTGCTTCCTTGCTCACCACACCGTTTTGTCGGTATCTTCTGGCCCCACTGCCGGGTATGGCGCGCCCTGACGGCGCGCTACGGCGTACGGCCACACGGTCGTGACCTTGCAGGGGGACGGTGTCTCTGGACGTCCCCGGTCGGTCGCGGTCGTCGAAGCCGGCAATGTCTCGACCTTAACCACGCAGGACACCGAAGGGAGCCTCACCGATGACCCACCTCCTCGCTGAAGGGGGGTACCAGGCGTTTCTTCTCTCCACCACGGAGAAGTACTGGCTGGTCTTCGCCATGGTCGCCTCGGTGGCCTCGATCCTCACCGGCGTGCTGTTGATGCGCGGCGTCCTCGCCGCCGATCAGGGCACGGCATCGATGAAGGACATCGCCAAGGCGATCCAAGAGGGTGCCGAGGCGTTTCTGGCCCGGCAGTTCAAGACGATCCTGATCATCATCGTCCCCCTGGCCGCCCTGATCTTCTTTACGGCCACCAAGGTCACCCACACGGGACCGAACGGCATCACCGTCGTGGACCTCACCTTCGCCCAGGCCGGGATCTACCGGGTGATCTGCTTCCTGGCCGGGGCCCTGTGCTCCGGCCTCACCGGATTCGTCGGGATGAGCCTGGCCGTCCGCGGCAACGTCCGCACGGCCGCCGCCGCCCGTGAGGGGCAGATGGCCCCGGCCCTCAGGGTCGCCTTCCGCACCGGTGCCATCACCGGCCTGTTCTGCGTTGGCCTCGGTCTGCTGGGTGCCACGATCATCGTCCTGGTCTTCCAGAACACCGCCACCTCGGTGCTGGTCGGCTTCGGATTCGGCGCATCGCTGCTCGCACTGTTCATGCGGGTCGGCGGCGGCATCTTCACCAAGGCAGCCGACGTCGGTGCCGACCTGGTGGGCAAGATCGAAGCCGGTATCCCCGAGGACGACCCCCGCAACGCGGCCACCATCGCCGACAACGTCGGCGACAACGTCGGCGACTGCGCCGGCATGGCAGCCGACCTGTTCGAGTCGTACGTGATCACCATCATCGCCGCCATCATCCTGGGCGTGGCCGCGTTCAGCTCCATCGGCCGGGGGGCCCTGGCCGCCCGGACGGTCATCTTCCCCATCGCCATTCCCGCCATCGGGATCATCGCCACCATCATCGGCGTTTTCGTGGTGCGGGCCCGCAAGGCCGACCACAACGCCATGGCCCCGATCAATCGTGGGGTGTGGACGGCGGCCATCCTCACGGTGGCCGGCACGGCGGCGGTGGCCGGCGCCTACATGCACTACTGGAAGGCGTTCTACGCCGTGCTGACCGGCGTCATCTTGATGATCGTGGCCAGCGCCATCACCGAGCACTTCACCTCGACCGAGCGCGGTCCGGTCCGCGAGATCGCCGAGTCGGCCCGCACCGGGCCGGCCACCACCACCCTGGCCGGAATCGCCATCGGGCTCGAGTCGTCGGTGTGGGCGATCATCGCCATCGCCATCGCCATCGCCGTGTCGGTGGGCCTGGCCAACGGCAACATCCAGCTCTCGCTCTACCTGGTGTCGCTCACCGGTATCGGCATGTTGTCCACGGCGGGCATGATCGTCTCCGAGGACAGCTTCGGACCGGTGTCGGACAACGCCGCCGGCATCGCCGAGATGTCCGGTGAGTTCACCGGCGAGGCCGAGCGGGTCATGGTCAGCCTCGACGCTGTGGGCAACACCACCAAGGCGGTCACCAAGGGTGTGGCCATCGGCTCGGCGGTCATCGCCTCGGTCTCCCTGTTCGCCTCCTTCATCGAGACCATCGGATCCCAGCTCGGGCTCCATCGGCCATTCGGTGGCGGCATCAACTGGCTGTTCAACGCCCCCGAAACGCAGATCAATGTGTCCCACCCGACGATCTTCATCGGCCTGCTGATCGGGGGCTCGATCGCCTTCATCTTCTCCGCCCTGGCCATCAGGGCCGTCGGCCGCTCGGCCGGCACGGTCGTCCAAGAGGTGCGCCGCCAGTTCCGTGAGCACCCGGGGATCATGGACTACAAGGAGAAGCCCGAGTACGGCAAGGTCATCTCCATCTGCACCGCGGCGTCGCAGCGGGAGCTCGCCACGCCGGCCCTACTGGCAGTGCTGACCCCGGTCATCGTCGGGTTCGGCATGAACTACTTCGCACTGGGCGCATTTCTGGTCGGTGCCATCCTCACCGGCCAGCTGATGGCCAACTTCCTGTCCAACGCAGGGGGGGCCTGGGACAATGCCAAGAAGTACATCGAGGACGGCCACGAGGGGGGCAAGGGGTCCGAGGCCCACAAGGCGGCGGTCATCGGGGACACCATCGGCGACCCGTTCAAGGACACGGCCGGCCCGGCCCTCAACCCGCTGATCAAGGTGATGAACCTGGTGTCCCTGCTGATCCTTCCAGCGGTGATCACCCTGCACCCCCACACCGGAGCCCGTCTGGCCATCGCCGGTGTGGCTCTGGTCGTGCTGCTGGCCTCCATCGCCTTCTCCAAGCGGAAGACCGAGGCCATGGACGGCGATCTGCCCGCCTCCGAGGTAGCTGCACTGGACCATGCCGCCAGCGTGGCGCTGGATTCTTCGCACGACTGAACCCGCAGGTCACCGGGGCTCTGAGTCCTCGGTGGCCTGACCGCTGGGTTGACAACGCCTCACCCCACCGTTCACCCTGTGGCCACAGCCATGGCAACCACCGACCTGACAGAGACGTCCCTGGATACCCACGCCGGCAACGGTGCCCCAGGCGGTTCGCGCTCCGGGGGCGGGCTGAAGCCGCTGGTGATCGTCGAGTCGCCCGCCAAGGCGAAGACCATCGCCGGCCTGCTCGGGCCGGGCTACGTGGTGGAGTCCTCCATCGGGCACATCCGCGACCTCCCCCGCCGGGCCGACGAGGTGCCTGCGGCCTTCAAGTCGGAGCCGTGGTCACGCCTGGGGGTGGACGTCGACAACGGCTTCAAGCCGCTGTACGTGGTCTCCTCGGAGAAGAAGGCACAGGTCGCCAAGCTGAAGCAGCTGCTCAAGCAGGCCAGCGAGGTCTACCTGGCCTCGGACGAGGACCGCGAGGGCGAGTCGATCGCCTGGCACCTGCTGGAGGTGTTGGCGCCCAGGGTGCCGGTCAAGCGGATGGTCTTCCATGAGATCACCCGGCCGGCAATCGAGAGGGCGGTGCTCGAGTGGCGCGACCTCGACCGGCGCCTGGTCGATGCCCAGGAGGCCCGGCGGATCCTCGACCGCCTCTACGGCTACGAGGTGTCGCCCGTCCTGTGGAAGAAGATCATGCCCCGCCTGTCGGCCGGCCGGGTCCAGAGCGTGGCCACCCGGATGGTGGTCGAACGGGAGCGCGCCCGGATGGGCTTCCGCTCCGCGGGCTGGTGGGGAATCGACGCCACGTTCACTGTCGGCGCGGGAGCGGACGGCCCAGCAGGCACTCCGGGTTCGTTCACGGCCGCCCTGGTGGCCGTTGCCGGCAAGCCGCTCGCCTCGGGCCGCGACTTCGACGACACCGGGACGCTGACCTCACCGGAGTCGGTGGTCGTGCTGGGAGAAGCCCAGACCCGCTCGCTGGCCGCCGGGCTGGCCGGCGTCCCCTTCACCGTGAAGTCGATGACCCACAAACCGTTCCGACGCTCGCCGTCGGCGCCGTTCATCACCTCGACGCTGCAGCAGGAGGCCGGCCGCAAGCTCCGGTTCAGCTCCAAGCGGGCGATGCAGATCGCCCAGCGCCTCTACGAGGACGGGTGGATCACCTACATGCGCACCGACTCGACCACGCTGTCGGGTCAGGCCCTCGACGCGGCGCGGGCCCAGGCCAGATCGCTCTACGGGCCGGAGTACGTGCCGGCCCAGCCCCGGCGGTACGAGCGGAAGGTGAAGAACGCACAGGAGGCGCACGAGGCCATCCGGCCGGCCGGCGAGGCCTTCCGCACCCCCGACGAGGCAGCCCGTGCACTGTCGGGCGACGAGTTCCGCCTCTACGACCTGATCTGGAAGCGCACGGTTGCCTCGCAGATGTCCGACGCCACCGGCACCAGTGCCCAGGCGCGGCTGATCGGCACATCGGCCGAACCGGACGGCCTGTCCCGCGAGGTGGAGTTCTCCGCCTCGGGCAAGGTCATCCAGTTTCCGGGCTTCCTGCGCGCCTACGTCGAGGGCGAGGACGATCCCGAGGCCGAGCTGGCCGATCGCGAGGTCCACCTCCCCCCGATGGCCGAGGGGGACCCGGTGTCGGTCGACCGGCTCGAGCCGGGCTCGCACGCCACCCAGCCGCCGGCCCGTTACACCGAGGCGTCGTTGGTGAAGGCCATGGAGGAGCTGGGCGTGGGCCGGCCGTCGACCTACGCCAGCGTCATCGCCACCATCCTCGATCGTGGGTACGTCTGGAAGAAGGGCACCGCATTGGTGCCGTCCTTTACCGCCTTCGCGGTGGTCGGTCTCCTCGAGCGCTACTTCTCCGACCTGGTGGACTACGGGTTCACCGCATCGATGGAGGACGACCTCGACGCCATCGCGTCGGGCGACGAGGAGACCCTGCCCTGGCTGACCCGGTTCTACTTCGGGACGGCTGGTCCGGGTGCCGAGTCGGGGCTGGCTGCCGGTAACGGCAGCGACAGCGGACCGGATGGCGGAAGCGGATCCGGCGGCCGGGCGGCCGCCGGGCAGCGGACCGGCCTCGGCCTGAAGCGCGAAGTCAGCACCTACCTCGGGGAGATCGATGCCCGAGAGATCAACTCGATCCCCATCGGGACAGGAACCGACGGCCACGAGATCGTCGCCCGGGTCGGTCGCTACGGTCCCTACCTCCAGCACGGCGAGGATCGGGTGTCGATCCCCGAGGACCTGGCTCCCGACGAGCTGACGGTGGAGCGGGCGGAGGCACTGCTCGAGGCCCCCTCCTCCGACCGCGTCCTCGGGGACGACCCCGATACCGGCTTGCCGGTCCAGGTGCGGGCCGGGCGGTTCGGCCCCTACGTCCAACTCGGCGAGTTGGTCGACGGGGGCCCGAGGCCCCGGACGTCGTCGTTGTTCGCGTCGATGTCGCCGGCCACCATCACCCTCGAGCAGGCTCTCGAGCTGCTGCGGATCCCTCGGGTGGTGGGGAGCGACCCCGAGAGCAACGAGGAGATCGTCGCCCACAACGGGAAGTTCGGCCCCTACCTGAAGAAGGGGACCGATACTCGCAGCCTGGTCACCGAGGACCAGATACTCACCGTCACCGTGGACGAAGCGCTGGCGCTGTTCGCCCAACCCAAGGCTCGGGGGCGCAACGCCAAGGGGCCGCTGCGCGAGATGGGGGTCGACCCCGACACCGGCCTGACGATGGAGGTCAAGGACGGCCGATTCGGACCCTATGTGACCGACGGGACCACCAACGCCTCGTTGCGCAGGGGTGACGACCTCGAGGAGCTCACGGTGGAGCGCGCCTCGGAGTTGCTGGCCGAGCGGAGGGCAGCAGGTCCATCCACGCGGAAGAAGGCGACCAAGAAGCCCGCCGCAAAGAAGACCGCGGCGAAGAAGACCGCGGCGAAGAAGACGGTTGCCAAGAGGGCGGGGGCGAAGAAGACGGCGACCAAGGAGGCCACGGCGAAGAAGAGCGCTTCCTCGAAGTTGGCGGCCCCCGGGGGTGGCGACCCTGGCGCCGAGGCGAAGAGCTTCAGCGGCGAAGAGTGACCGACAGCCCACCGGGTCGGCTCATCGCACTCGAGGGGGTCGACGGCTGCGGCAAGTCCACCCAGGCGCTCCTGCTTGCCGAGCGGTTGGGTGCTGTCCTGACCTTCGAACCGGGCGCCACCCGACTGGGCACCTCGCTCCGGCAGTTGCTCCTCGACCGCGACGAGGAAGCGGTCACCGAGCGATCGGAGGCACTGCTGATGGCTGCCGACCGAGCCCAGCACGTGGCGGAGGTGGTCAAGCCCGCGCTCGACGCGGGGACCTGGGTGGTCACCGATCGCTTCTCGGGCTCGACCCTGGCCTATCAGGGCTTTGGGCGCGGGCTCGCGCGGTCCGAGCTGGACCGGCTGATCCGCTTTGCCACCGACGGGCTAATCCCCGACCTGAACGTGCTCATCGACGTGCCGGTTGCGCTGGCCCGAAGTCGTCGTAGCAGCACCCGTGCCGATCGCTTCGAGGTCCAGGGCGACGAGTTCACCCAGCGGGTGGTCGATGGGTTCCACCACCTTGCCGCAGAGGCTGCCACCCCGTGGCTGGTGGTCGACGGCAGCGGAACGGTGGACGAGGTCGCCGCCGCAGTGTGGGACGGTGTCCGCCACCTCGTTGACCTCCGGGGACACGATGGGCGCTAGGGCATCGGTGGCGACGATCGGTCCGAACGAGGAGCCGGAAGGATCTTCCGGGACCGCCGGACGGCCAGCGGCGGCGCTTTTCGAGGGAGTCGTGGGCCAACCCAGGGCGGTGGCCCAGCTGATGGCTGCGGCGCGCTGCCCGGTCCACGCCTATCTGTTGCATGGCCCGCCGGGTTCGGGCAAGCGGGCCGCGGCGCGTGCCCTGGCGGCCGCATTGCTCTGTCCGTCGGGTGGGTGCGGTGCCTGCAATTCGTGCCGACGCGCCTTGTTGGGAAGCCACCCCGACCTGGTGACGGTGGAGCACTCCGGCGCCTCCCTCGACGTCGACGAGGCACGTGTGATCACCATGCGCGCCCAGCGGCACCCGCTCGAGTCTGCGCGGCAGGTCCTGATGGTGAGCGACATCCATCTCGCCGGCCGGGCGGCCCCGGCGCTCTTGAAGACGATCGAGGAGCCTCCCGCTGCCACCGTGTTCGTGCTGGTGGCCGACGACCTTCCCGCCGGCCTGGCCACGATCGTCAGCCGGTGCCTGCAGATCTCCTTTGACGCGGTCCCCCCGAAGGCGGTGACCGCGTGGCTGATCGGGCATGGAGCCGACCCGGCCTTGGCCGAGTCGGTCGCGGCCGCCTCCGGTGGGCGTCTCGACCGGGCCCGCCTGCTGGTCAACGATGCCGGGTTCGCGGAACGCCAGCAGCAGTGGCGGTCGGTCCCTTCCCGATTGGACGGCAGCGGTGCCATGGCAGCGAACGTGGCGTCGGGGCTGCTCGGATCGGCGGATGAGGCGCTGACCCCGCTGCGGGAGCAGCACGCCCTGGAGAAAGCGGAGCTCGCGGAGCAGGCCGAGACCGCCGGGTCGAAGGCGATCCCGGGCCGCAAACAGGTCGAGGACCGACACAAGCGAGAGGAACGGCGGTGGCGCACCGATGACCTGCGGTTCGGGCTGGCCGCCCTGGCCGAGGTCTACCGCGATCGCTTGGTGGACACCGTCGGGCCGGATGCCGAGCCCACCTCCCCGGGCGATGCCGCCGAGCGCCGCCGGGCAGCGGGCCAGGTGGACGCCATCCGCGAGGCGTCCGCTGCCCTCGGTCGCAATGCCAACGAGTCGCTGCTGATGGACGCCCTGATGGTCGTGCTGTCCGAGATGCCGGACTGAACCCGGTTCCTCGTTCGGATAGCTTGTACACCCGCGCCTGGGTAGCTCAGTCGGTAGAGCAACGCACTCGTAATGCGTAGGTCAGGAGTTCAATTCTCCTCCCAGGCTCCAGTTCAGAGTAGGTATCGGGAATCCGCACCCGACATTGTGACTACAAATCGGCTACAATCGGCAGCGTGAACGGAACGAAGACGGAGACGAAGCCCGGCACATGGCGGCTGCGCGTCTACGCAGGCCGCGGGCCCAACGGCTCGCCGATCCAGATCGCGAAGACGATTCACGGCCCGGACAGCAAGCCCGGCTCCGGTTCTCGTCTCGCCGACCGCGAGCTGGCCCGCATGGTCGCTGCCCTCGATACCGGGAGCGCCACCGGGAGTGAGACCGTCGGTGCCCTGATGGCTCGGTGGCTGGACCATTGCGATTCCATCGGGCGCTCGCCGACCACCATGCGGGCCAACCGGAGCATCAGCGCCAACGTCGTTGTGCCCGAGTTGGGCCGGTACAAGCTCCGGGCGCTGACCGCTGGCCACCTCGATGCCGTGTACGCCAAGATGACCGCCAAAGGCAGTAGTGCGGGCACTGTGCGCCGGGTCCATGCCGTGATAGGTGCTGCACTCCACCAGGGCGAGAAATGGGACCTTGTCGACCGGAACGTGGCCCGCCGTGCCAGCCCGCCACCGGTACACGCCGCCGTGGTCGAGGCACCGTCGCCCGAACAGGTACAGGCCATCCTCGTGGCTGCCGAGAAGGTCGAGCCGACCCTAGCGGCCATGTTGCTGCTTGCGGCCCTCACGGGGGCACGTAGGGGCGAGATGTGCGCCCTGCGGTGGACGGACCTCGACGCCGATGCTGGCACGCTCACGATCGCCCGGTCGGTCTACGAGCCCGAAGGTGGCGGATGGGCCGAGAAGGGCACGAAGACCCACCAGTCGAGGACCATCGGGCTCGATGACCTCGGCATCGAGGCCCTGCGCCGTCACCGGGCATCGGTAGACGCTCTCGCCGCCCAGCTCGGGCTCGACGTACTGGCCGATGCCTTCATGTTCAGCCGCTCGCCGGTCGGAGCCGAACCCATCCGTCCAGACTGGCTGACCAAGTTTACGATCCGAATGGCCGCAAAGGCCAAGGTGAAAACCCACCTCCATGCTTTGCGCCACTTCTCGGCGACGCAGGCCATCGCCGCCGGGTTCGACCCCGTCACCGTGGGGGGTCGGCTGGGCCATGCTGACCCGTCGATCACGCTCAGGGTGTACTCCCACGTTCTGGAGCAGAGGGACCGGGACCTAGCCACGTCGCTGGGACGGACGCTGGCTCTACCAGGGCACCAGGGCACCCAATGAGTCGGCGTCGGTCGCCACCACGGAAGAGCCTGGTGAAACGCGAGATCGTGGTGCTGATCGTCTGTTCCGACAGGGGCCAGCATGATCCACCCCCGGTGCTGGGCAGGGTCGAGTGGGGGAGCAAGGGGACGCTAGCCGTTGTCAACTTCACCCGTCGTCCAGAGGACCCGTTCGACATCAGCGTCAAGCAGTACAGCGCCTTCCGGGACGGCCCGACGGGTCCGCACAATACCGACCAGTTCCGGTGCCACAAATGCGGCCGGGACGTTCCGATCCGCCGGGACAAACTTGAGGCCATCGTCCGCACGTTGCACGAGCACGGCCACCACCGCCTTGACCTCTCCGAGATAGCAGCTATAATTGGGGACGAATAGCGAAAGCCGGTCGATCGCCAACGGCCGCTGACATTTGGCGAGTAGCGCTCCCAGTAGGGGCGGCGGATTAACGCTGCCCCGGAGGACCTACATGCTGTGGACCTACTACCGAGCCCAAGTTGCGGCCTTGAGCCGTGACCGCTCCCCCGATGACCCCGACCTTCTAGCGGCCCGGCGCAACCTCGCCACCGAACGGCTTGCGGATGAAATCCGCCGCTCGGGCGAGAAGTTCCCGCCGCTCTTGCCCGAGCAACGCTCACGCCTCGTCGCCATGCTCACTGGCAGCGCATCGTGAAGCACGCCCTGCCAGCAGACGTGAAGCACCTCGCGTGGGCCGCGCAGCAGCTCGGAATCGGGGAGTCGACCGCCTACCGCCTGGCCGCCTCCGGTCAGATGCCAGGGGCGTTCAGGGTTGGGGCTCAGTGGAGAATTTCTGTGCCGAAATTCACGGCCGAAATTCACGGGCAGGTGTCGGCATGACCCCCGTCGGGTCGGCCCGCTTCGAGGCCCTGGCAGCCGAGATCGACGAGCTGCGTTCTCAGATCGGGTGCGTGCGTTGCATGACACCACCGCCCCCGTCACCACGGTGGCCCGGTGACGCGTGGTCTACGGACATGCGCCCGCCGCACACCTGCCACAAGGGCTCGGCATGACGGCCTCGGAGGGTACGACCCTCGACACCCGGCCGACGATGGCGTTTCGGTCCGCCGCCGACGTGACGATGCGCCGCACGGAATGGCTATGGCCCGGTCACCTGCCAGCCGGTGCGTTCGTGCTCTTGAACGGGCGCCAGGGCGACGGTAAGGGCACCATCGGAGCCGATTGGATCGCACGGCTGACCACGGGATCGCCGATGCCTGACGGGCACAGGGGCGACCCGATCAATTGCGCGGTGTTGTCCTTGGAGGACGACACGGAGCGAACGGTCGTGCCGAGACTGATGGCCGCCGGCTGCGACCTCGCACGGGTGACCATCCTCGACGGGATCGACGACATCGACCAGGACGGCAACCCGATGCGCCGGCCGTGGCGTATGCCCGGTGACCTTGCAGCCCTGGCAGCGTTCATCGTCGAACGGGAGATCGGGTTCCTGATCCTCGACCCCGTGGCGTACATGATCGGTGGGGCGGACGGGAATGCCTACTCCGAGGTTGGGTCGATCCTTACGGCACTCTCCGAGGTCGCCGGCCGGACAGGCTGCACGATTCTCGGAGTCCGCCACCTGCGGAAGTCGTCATCCTCCGACGCCCGGGATGCTGGCATCGGATCGGTTGCGTGGACCGCAGTCGCCCGCGCCGAGTTCATCGTCGGCCGTGATCCCCGGGATGAGTCGGGCCGGCTGCGAGTGCTGGCACAGAGCAAGAACAACCTTGCGCCAGAGGTCCCGAGCCAGTCCTACGTCATCGAACAGGACGACCACTTGGAGGTCGGTGTCGTTCGGTGGATGGGGTCGAGTGGGCTGACCGCCCGCCACCTGACCGCCGAGGCTGACGGACCAGAGGCACAGTCCGATCGGGTCGAGGCCCGGGAACTACTCCGGGTCCTACTGGCCGGGGGTCCCGTCGACGCCAAGACGGTTCTGCGACAGGCCAGCGAGGCCGGGATCGGTGAACGCACACTCCGCAAAGCCAAGTTCGACCTGAAGGTGAAGTCCACCAAGGACGGCCTCGGCGGGGGGTGGGTATGGAAGATGCCCGAAGGCTGCACCGAAGATGACCCCCCTACCCACCCTCTTGCAGCCTTGCAGCCTTGCTGCCTTCAGCAAGAGCAGGACTTTTACCAACCAACTACTACCAGGGACTCCGAAGGCTGCAACCCTGCACGAGTGAGGGGTCCCGTGCAGTCTTGGGACGGATCACCCCCACCGACCGATGCAACCTTCATGGGAGGGGACCAGTGAGTGCCGGCCGGCCGTTCCGTCGGAGCATGGCCCGTGGTCGGACCGCAGTCCTGTCCTCACCGATCAGAGATGACGCATCACACATGGAGAAGGAAGGGGCAGCTCGTCGTCGCATCGTCGCCACCACCGGACGGTGTCCCTGTGGG
>JADGOE010000094.1 GCA_017883135.1 Acidimicrobiales bacterium | reverse complement strand
GCCGGTGGGCCGGACCGGGCCGGTTCGCCGTCGTCAGCACCTGGGAGGCCTTCCACGGGCGGACCCTGGCCACCTTGGCCGCCACCGGTCAGCCGGAGAAGCAGGCCCCGTTCGTGCCGCTGCCGGATGGATTCGACCACGTCCCCTTCGATGACATCGGGGCCATGGATACCGCCTGCGATCCGACCCGGGTGGCCGCGGTGCTCGTGGAGCCCATCCTCGGCGAGGCCGGGGTCGTGGTTCCCTCCTCGGACTATTTGGGTGCGCTACGACAGCTCTGCACCGAGCGAAACATCCTGTTGATGGTGGACGAGGTCCAGACCGGGCTGGGACGGACCGGGCGCTGGTTCGGATTTCAGCATCTGGGGGTCGAGCCGGACGTGGTGACCATGGCCAAGGCCCTGGGTAACGGCATGCCGGTGGGCGCCTGTTGGGCCCGGGCCGAGGTCGCGGCCGCCTTCGTCCCCGGCGACCACGGAAGCACCTTCGGTGGGCAGCCGTTGGCCATGTCGGCGGCGCGGGCCACCCTCGAGGTCATGGAGAACGAGGATGTTCCGGCCCGCGCCCGGCTGGCCGGTGCCCGCCTGAGGAGGGCACTCGAGAAGCTGCCGGGCGTCGTCTCGGTGCGCGGCGAAGGGCTGCTGCTGGCTGCGGTCCTGACCAACGAGTTCGCCGTCCCGGCCTGTCGCGAGGCCCTCGAGGCCGGGTTGGTCATCAATGCCCCGCGGTCGGATGTCCTGCGGTTCGCCCCCTCGCTGTTGGTCTCCGATGCCCAGATCGACCAGGCGGTCGGCACACTGGGGAGGATCCTCGCCCGCCTGGTGACAGTGTTCGGAGCCATGGCCCCGTCCCTCGGCTCCGATGGTGCAGAAGGCGCAGCGTCGCCGAGTGGAGGCCATGATGATGCGTGAACCGAATGGAGGGCCTCCGGTCGCAGCGAGAACGCGGGCGGGGACCCGTCATGTGCTCGATATCGACGGACTGGGTGCCGACGGCCTGGCCGAGGTGCTCACTTTGGCGGAGCAGGACGCCGCCAGCCTTCCCCGCGTCCTTGAGGGACAGGGGGTGGCGCTCGTGTTCGAGAAGCCCTCCAACCGGACCCGCAACAGTTCCGAGATGGCCGTGGTGGCGTTGGGTGGCCACCCGGTGTACATCCAGGGCCACGAGGTCGGCCTCGGGGTGCGTGAGCCGGCGGCCGACGTGGCTTGCACCTTGGCCTGTTACCACGCGGTCGTGTGCGCGCGGGTGATCGACCACGGCTCACTGGTGCAGATGGCCACGGCTCTCGACGAGTCAGGCACTCCGGTGCCGATGATCAACCTGCTGTCCGACCGGGCACACCCCTGCCAGGCGCTGGCCGATCTGCTCACACTGCGCCTGGTGTTCGGTCCCGAGGCACTGTCCGATCGGACGGTCGCCTACATCGGAGATGCCAACAATGTCTGGCGGTCACTGGCCATTGCAGCCTCGATGGCCGGAATCGCCACCCGCGTGGCCTCACCCGAGGGGTACGGGCCGTCCGCGGCGGATGTGGCCCTGGTGACTTCGTTCGGCGGATCGTTGCAGGTGACCACTGACCCGGCCGAGGCCGCCAGCGGCGCCGATGCCCTCTATACCGATGTGTGGACCTCGATGGGGGATGAGGACGAGGCGGAGGACCGCCGCCGGGCGTTTGCCGGCTTCACGCTTGACGAGGAGCTGGTGGCCAGGGCCGCCGATGACGTGGTGGTGCTCCACTGCCTGCCCGCGCACCGGGGCGAGGAGATCAGTGCCGGGGTGGTGGACGGTCCCCGCAGCGTGGTGTGGCAGCAGGCGACCAACCGGATGCACGCCATGCGCGGGCTGCTGGCCTGGGTGATGGGAGTGGGCTCCTCGTCGGGGTCGGGCGAGAGATGACCAAGCACCAGCGACAGCACCGCATCACCAAACTTCTGGAGACCAAGGCGGTGGGCAGCCAGGCCCACCTGGTCGACCTGCTGGCCGCCGACGGTATCGAGGCGACCCAGACCACCGTGTCGCGCGATCTCGAGGAGTTGGGTGCCCTCAAGGTTCGCCTGCCCGGGGGGGAGACCGCCTATGCCCTGCCGGAGTTGCCATCGCACCAGGTGGCCCCCGAGGACCATCTGCGCAGGGTGCTCGGGGAGTGGGTCGTCGAGGCCGACCACTCGGGCAATCTGATCGTTCTGCGCACACCGCCGGGCTCCGCCCATGTCGTAGGCTCGGCTCTCGACCGGAGCGGGTTCCCCGGGGTGATCGGCACGGTGGCCGGTGACGACACCGTCTTGGTGGTGGCATCGGAAACCCCCGGAGGTGCGGCCGTGGCCGGTCGCTTGGCAGCAGTCGCCGGCCTCGAAGTGAACGGGACGGCACCGTCGAATCAACGGAGTCCCTCGACGACACGGAAACCGAAGGCATCACGGGCAAGGGGTGGATCATGAAGCAGCGAGTAGTTCTGGCCTACAGCGGTGGACTGGACACGTCGGTGGCCGTCCGTTGGTTGATGGAGAATCAGGGGGTCGAGGTGATCGCGGTTGCGGTCGACGTCGGCCAGGCATCCGAGACGGGAGGCGAGGACTGGGAGTCCATTCGCAGCCGGGCCTTGGCCGCAGGGGCGATCGAAGCCACTGTCATCGACGCCCGCACCGAGATGGCCGAGGACTTCTGCGTCCCGGCCCTGCTGGCCAACGCCAAGTACGAGGGGAAGTACCCCTTGGTGTCGGCTCTTTCGCGTCCGGTGATCGTCAAGCATTTGGTGGCCGAGGCCCGCCGGCACGGAGCTGGGGCAGTCGCCCACGGGTGCACCGGCAAAGGGAACGATCAGGTGCGTTTCGAGGTGGGTACCCGCGCGCTCGCGCCCGACCTCGAGGTGATCGCACCGGCACGCGTGTGGGGGCTGACCCGGGAGGACTGCATCGAGTACGCGGCCAAATGGGACATCCCGCTCACGGTGACCAAGGAGAAGCTGTACTCGATCGACGAGAACCTCTGGGGCAAGGCGATCGAATGTGGGGTCATCGAAGACCCTTGGAACCAGCCTCCCGAAGACGTCTACACCATGACCCGTCCCACTGCCACCGAGCCGACCGAGGTGGTCATCGCCTTCGAGGCGGGTGTCCCGGTGTCGGTGGACGGACGCTCGCTCGCCCCCGAGCCGCTGATCGCGGAGCTCAACCGTGTCGTCGGCTCGTACGGGTTCGGCCGGCTCGACATGGTGGAGAACCGCCGGGTCGGGATCAAGAGCCGCGAGACCTACGAATGCCCGGGGGCCCTCGCCTTGTTGCTGGCCCACTCCGATCTCGAGGACCTCACACTGGAGCGGGACCTCCACCACGAGAAGATCCGACTGGAGCCGCGGTGGTCGGAACTGGTCTATGACGGGCTGTGGTTCTCACCGCTCAAACAGGCGCTCGACGCCTTCTTCGCCGAGTCGCAGCGGCACGTGACCGGCGAGGTCCGACTGCGCCTCGACACCGGGCGCTGCTGGGTCGTGGGCCGTCGCAGCCCGGTGAGTCTCTACGACCACGGTCTGGCTACCTACGACGTAGCCGACACCTTTCGCCATCAGGACGCGGAGGGCTTCGTGCGGTTGTGGGGGCTGGGCGTCGCCACCTGGTCCGCGGTGCAGGAAGGGCGCCATGGCGGCGGAGCCGCCGGGCGTGGCTCGGACCGATGACCCTGTGGCACGGCCGCCTGAGCGGCGGCACTGCGGACGTGGTCATGCACTACTCGGTCAGCCTGCACTTCGACAGGCAATTGGCTCATGACGATCTGGCCGGCTCTCGGGCCCATGTCCGGGGCCTGGGTAGAGGCGGGCTGCTCAGCACCGACGAGGTGGCCCAGCTGCTCGCTGCCCTCGATCTGGTGGAGGCCGAGCTCGACTCCGATACGTTCCGTTTCGAGCCAGATGATGAGGACATCCATACCTCGGTCGAGCGTCGGGTCACCGAGCTCGCCGGCGATGTCGGGGCCAAGCTACACACCGGCCGGAGTCGCAACGACCAGATCGCAACCGATCTGCGGCTGTATGCCAAACGGGAGTTGCTGACGGCGGCCTCCGAAATCGTTGGGTTGCAAGAGGTGCTGGTGACTCGGGCCAAAGAGGCCGGCGACACTTATCTGCCCGGGTACACCCATCTGCAGCGGGCCCAGCCGGTGCTGCTGTCCCACCATCTGCTGGCCCATGGTTGGGCCCTGTCCCGTGATGTCGACCGGCTGCTCGCCACGGTGGGACGGATGGACGTGTCCCCGCTCGGTGCCGGTGCGCTGGCCGGGTCGTCGCTGCCGCTCGATCCCGACGGAGTGGCAGAGGAACTGGGGTTCGCCGGGCGTTTCGAGAACTCGATGGACGCGGTGTCCGACCGCGATTTCGTGGCCGAGGCGCTGTTCGACCTGGCCCTGCTGGGCGTGCATCTGTCCCGCATCGGCGAGGAACTGGTGGTGTGGTCGACGGAGGAGTTCGGGTTCGCCGTGCTCGACGACGCGTTCGCCACCGGCAGTTCGATGCTGCCCCAGAAGAAGAACCCTGACGTGGCCGAGCTGGCCCGCGGCAAGGCCGGTCGTTTGATCGGCAACCTGACCGGGCTGCTGGTGACGCTGAAGGGCCTTCCCCTGTCGTACAACCGGGACTTGCAAGAGGACAAGGAGCCGCTGTTCGACTCGGTCGGACAGACCCATCTGGCGCTGGCCGCCCTGTCCGGACTGCTGGCAACGATCACCTTCGACGCGGGCCGCATGCAAGAGGCTGCCAACGGTCCGGCAGTGGCCGCAGTGGATCTGGCCGAATGGCTGGTGGAGCAGGGGATGCCGTTCCGACAGGCCCATGGCGTGGTGGGCGGCCTGGTGCGAGACTCCATCGAACGGCACGTACCCCTTGCCGAATTGGTCGAGGCGCACCCGGCCTTGGGCTCAGAGGCGGTCTCCTTGCTGGAGCCAGGTGTGGCCGTCACCCGCCGGACCACCCCGGGGAGTGCGGGACCATTGGCGGTCAAGATCCAGATGGAGCGGTTCGTGCACCGACTCGAGTCGGATCGGAACCGGATCGGATTCTCGAGCTGAGCAGTCCACCTCGGGCGTCGGGAGGTCGGAGACCGTGGAGATACGGCTCAATCGGGCAGCGAAGCGGGCCAGGGGACCGGCAAGCATGGCCAGTGGGGCAAATGCCGACAGATGATGCCGACGGTTGAACAGACTTGCCTCTCCGGGCGTAGTACCTGACACACAACCGGAAAGGGAGAGGTCGGCTCCATGGACATGAGGACGAGGACGAGGCCCGCGGGCCATGGGCGGGGCGGGCGATCCTGTTTCGTCGGAGTCGTACTCGGCGCGGCTGCGTTGATGGCGGCGGCATGTGGTTCCGGTGGTGCTTCGTCGGCTCCTTCGACAACTGGGACAACCTCCGCAGCCACGGCGACGACGGCCGGGGCAGCGGTAGTGCGGGCTCAGCGAGGCTCCCTCGGGACGGTGGTCGTCGACCAGTCGGGGATGACGCTCTATCGGTTCACTCCGGATGGAACGGGCAAGACGACTTGCACCGACAGTTGTGCCACGACATGGCTTCCGGCGACGGTGCCGGCAGGTACCACTCGAGTCGTGGCCGGGCCGGGTATCAGTGGTGGCGAGCTGGGAACCATCACGCGTCCCGATGGGACTCTTCAGGTCACGTTCAACGGGATGCCCCTCTACCGGTACTCCGCCGATTCCAAACCAGGCGACGCCACCGGTCAGGGGCTCAACGGAGTCTGGTTCGTGGTGCCGGCCTCGTCCGGTGCGTCGGGGTCGACGACGACCACCGCGTCTTCAGGTGGGTATAGGTATTGACCTGATGACCCTGCGGTCGAGTGGTGATCTCCGGCCGGTCGGTAACGTTCCTTCAGTGACGGCATTCGGCGGTGTTTCGCCGCAGGCTCGGGCTGTGTCGATGACGTGTCCCCACAAGGCAGACGAGGATGGGCTCAATCACGCGTTCCTCGCGTACCGCATCGAACTGACCGGTCTGGCCCGCAGGGCGCTCGGCAGCTCGCATCTGGCCGAGGAGGCCGTGCAGGAGACATTTGCGCGAGCCTGGCGATCGCGTGACCGTTTTGATCCTTCCCGGGGCTCCCTGAGGACCTGGCTGTACTCCATCGAACGGCACCTGCTCGTCGACATGGGACGTTCACGCGCTCGTCGGGAGCCGCGAGACGCGCAGGTGGCGGAGGGCTCCCAAGTGGTCACCGACGAAGTCGAGCGGGCGATGGCGTCCTGGCAGGTCGAAGAGGCCATTCGCCAACTGACTCCCGAGCACCGTTGCGTGCTGGTCGAGATCTACTTCAGAGGTCGGACGAGCAAGGAGATGGCTGAACGACTCGACATACCGGAGGGAACCGTTCGGAGCCGTTTGTACTACGCACTGCGGTCCCTCAAGCCGATCCTCGAGAAGATGGGGTGGGAGGAGTGATGGGACACGCTTGCGCGGAATGGCAGGGACTGCTGGCCATGCGTGCGGTCGGCCGTTCGGTCGCACGTGACGATCGGGAATTGCGCCGTCATCTCGCGAACTGTGCCACCTGCCGCCGAGATGCCACGGAACTGGTGGGCGTAGCGGCCGCACTGGCCTTGGCCGATGTCGGAGAAATCGGAAGCCCCGCCGGTCCGGACCTGGCACCTGCTCGGCCAGCAGGGGATCACCGACCCGGCGTCCCGGCGTGGCATTCCCCCGTGGGGAGGCTGCGGGGTGGACTGGTAGGGGTGGGGGCCGCAGTGGGCATGGTGGCGACCGTGGGCGCAGTCCTTGCGACGCTCGGCGGTGTCTCCGGGCCACCAGCCAGGACAGGAGTCCTGACAGGCGAAAAGAATGTCAGTGCGTCCGTGGTGTTGACCGCCCAGCCATGGGGTACAAAGGTGGATCTCGTGGAGTCGGGCGAGGCCGTGGGCCAGGTCTTCACGGTCGGGATGAGAACTTCGTCGGGATATGGGTGGGTGGCCGGCAGCTACCGGACCACCGCCCGCCCGGGGTCGCTCGAGGTGGAGTTCTCCTGCGCTGCCCTGGCCAACCAGATCACCGAGGTGTGGATCACCGACCAGGGCGGGCGCACCGTGCTCAGCGGATACTTGGCCTGAGCCGCGGTTCGAGTAAGGCGGGCATCTCGCACAACGAGTCGACCGTCTCAGGTCCGGGGCACAATCCGTGCCTGATTGACACGCTGGCCCGCATGCGATACTGTAACTAGTCCTGGTGAACGGCCCGCAAGGGCTTCGCTGGGCACCTACAGAATGGGGCTCTTGCCTCGGCCTGTGGAGATTCCGGCACCAACGCCTTGCGGCGTGTGCCCGGTCGCTCCTTGAAAACGGAATAGTGACAGCCAAAAGTCAGTGCGGGCGATCGCGGGGAAACCCGAGATCGCTAGTCAATTCAAGCATTGAACGGACAATGTCTGTTCTTTGCCAGTATTAAGTTGACCGAGAGGATCAGTGTCCTCGACGTCAGCTCTTCGATTTCGGTCAGGCCCTCGGGTCTGGACGAGGTCTCAATGGAGAGTTTGATCCTGGCTCAGGACGAACGCTGGCGGCGTGCCTAACACATGCAAGTCGAACGAGATCCAACCGGTAGCAATACTGGTGAAGATCAAGTGGCGAACGGGTGAGTAGCACGTGAGCAACCTGCCCCGAAGACCGGGACAACACCGGGAAACCGGTGCTAATACCGGATATCCCCACCGAGTCGCATGGCTTGGTGAGGAAATGGATTCCGCTTCGGGAGGGGCTCGCGGCCTATCAGCTTGTTGGTGAGGTAATGGCTCACCAAGGCTTCGACGGGTAGCTGGTCTGAGAGGACGATCAGCCACACTGGGACTGAGACACGGCCCAGACTCCTACGGGAGGCAGCAGTGGGGAATCTTGCACAATGG
>JADGOE010000043.1 GCA_017883135.1 Acidimicrobiales bacterium | reverse complement strand
ACCTGACGTGCCGATGGCGGCGATGCCGACCCCGGTGACAGCCCCCCGGGCCAGAAACGAGCGTCGGTCGATTCGATCAGACATATTCCCCCTTAGGACAGTGGCCGACGACGGACGTCATCGGCCTCGGCAACTCAACCCTGGTGTGTGTGGTGACCTGGTATTTGAGACAGATTCGACAGTCGCGTTCCATGACGATAGCCCTTCGGCCGTCGCCGTGGGAGTTCCGTCAACATGGCCTCTGACGGCCGGGTGATCGGCCATGCGGGACGGACCCCGACCTGGCCGGTACTGTTTTCCCGTGCCCTGGGAGATCAAGGCGTTCAGTCGGTCGGTCGGTGGTCTGTCCCCGGCGTCGGTACGTGCCTACTCCCGCGATGCCGAACGCTTCGCCGCGTGGGCCGGCAGGGGAGGAGCGGAGGGACCGGCGGACGTCGACCGGATCACGCTGCGGCGCTACCTGGCCCATCTGGCCACGCGGCGGTACTCCAAGGCCACCATCTCTCGCACAGCTGCGTCCCTGCGCTCCTACTTCGGCTGGTGTGCCCGGCGGGGCCTCGTCGGTGCGGACCCCTCGGCTCGGTTGTCGGCACCCTCGCCCGACTCGCGACTGCCCCGGGTACTCGGCCACGCTGAACTGGACCATCTGATGGAAGCGCCCCCCGGCTCGACGAACAGGGCCTCGGCTCAGCGGGACCGGCGGGACGACGCCGTGCTCGAGCTGCTCTACGGCAGCGGTATCCGGGTCGCTGAGCTCTGCGGCCTCGACGTGGACGACGTGGACCTGGCCCGCCGGGTGGTCACCGTGACCGGCAAGGGCTCAAAACAACGGCAGGTTCTGATCCACGAACGGTGCGCCGAAGCGGTCCGGACCTGGCTCGATGGGCCCCGCTCCACCATGGCCGACGGCACCGGCCCTGCGGCGGCACTCTTCTACAACCAGAGGAGAAACCGCCTGGGGCCCCGCGACGTCCGCCGGATCCTCGACCGTCGATCGCCGGTCCCGACCCACCCTCATGCCCTCCGCCACACCTTCGCGACCCATCTGCTCGACGGCGGCGCGGACCTCCGGGTGGTGCAGGAATTGCTCGGCCATGCAAGCCTTCAGACCACGCAGGTCTACACTCATGTGAGCAAGGAGCGCCTGCTTGCGGTGTATTCGGGAACGCATCCACGGGCCTAAGGGGACAATTGGCTACGCAACTGGACACTGTCGGACACGGCATCGATGGGCTGTGGGCCGAGTACAAGAAGACGGGCGCCCGGCCGCTACGCGACCAGCTGATCCTTCACTATGCGCCGGTCGTCAAGTACGTGGCGGGCAGGGTGTCGGTGGGGCTGCCCCGGCACGTGGACGAGGCCGACCTGGCCAGCTACGGGATCATCGGCCTGATCGATGCCATCGAGCGGTTCGAGCCGCTCCGCAACATCAAGTTCGAGACCTATGCCATCCCGCGCATCAAGGGAGCGATCATCGACGAGCTTCGCTCCATCGACTGGGTCCCGAGGTCGGTGCGGGCCAAGGCGCGCGCCGTGGAGCAGTCGTACTCGAAGCTCCAGGCCACTCTGCACCGGACGCCCACCGACGCCGAGGTGGCAGAAGACCTCGAGATGACCGATGTCGAGTTCCAGACCGCGCTCCGCAAGATCTCCTTCGTCGGCGTGGTAGCTCTCGACGAGGTCTTTCGCGGGGGTGAGCGATCGGATCGCTCGACGTTGGGGGAGACGCTCCCCGACAGCACCGCCGGCCCGATGGACACCTACGAGGTCAAAGAGACCAAGGAGGCGCTCGTCCAGGCGGTCGGCCAGATGGCAGAGCGCGAGAAGACCGTGCTGACCCTGTACTACTACGAGGGTCTGACCCTGGCGGAGATCGGGGACATCCTCGGCGTCACCGAGAGCCGTGCCTGTCAGATCCACACGAAAGCGGTGCTGCAACTCCGGGCCAAGTTGGCCGACCGCCCCGAGGGAACCAGTCGGCGGACCAAAGGGTCCGCGGCAAAGGTGGCGACCGGTGGCCCGGACGGGACGACGCCGAACAAGAGGGTGCCCACCTCCGCAGCCCGATAGGCCTGAACCGGCGGCGGGATGCCGCCGAGTGGAGCCCACCGGCTCTGGCGCACTACGATGGCGGGGCCTTTCCAACCGGCAAGGCACGACGAGCGGGATCTATCACGCACCCGGCCGCGTCCACGGTCGCCCCGAAGGCAGGGGTGTTGTGGCTGGGGTGGAACAACCGTAACAAGGAGCAGTGAGATGGCAGTCATCACCATGAAGCAATTGCTGGGCGCCGGCGTCCACTTCGGGCATCAGACCCGACGGTGGAATCCCAAGATGCGCAGGTTCATCCTGGGGGAACGCAACGGGATCTACCTGATCGATCTCCGCCAGACAATGAAGGGCATCGAAGAGTCCTACAGCTACATCCGTGACCTCGTTGCAGGCGGTGGCACGATTCTCTTCGTCGGTACGAAGAAGCAGACACAGGGTCCGGTTGCCATCTACGCCGACGCGTGCGGGATGCCCTATGTGAACGAGCGCTGGCTGGGTGGGATGCTGACCAACTTCCAGACCGTGTCCACCCGGGTGAAGAGGATGAAGGAGTTCGAGGCCATGCAGAAGGCCGGCGACTTCGAGGCCATGCCCAAAAAAGAGGCACTGCGCCATACCCGAGAGCTCGAGAAGTTGCAGCGCAACCTGGGCGGGATCCGCGGACTCGACCGACTCCCCAATGCCATCTTCGTGATCGATACGAAGAAGGAGCACATCGCGGTCACCGAAGCCAACAAGCTCGGCCTGCCGATTGTGGCCGTCGTCGACACCAACTGCGATCCCGATGTGATCACGCACGTCATTCCGGGGAACGACGACGCCATACGCTCAGGTGCCCTGCTCTGCCGCGTGGTGGCCGACGCCGTCATGGAGGGTCGCTACATCGCCCAACAGCGACCGGCTGCCACCCCTGCGGCTCCCACGCCTGCTCTTGCGGCGGAGGCACCTGCTCCCACGCCTGCTCTTGCGGCGGAGGCACCTGCTCCCGCGCCTGCTCCCGCGGCGGAGGCACCTGCTGTTCCGCCGGTGGCAGCGACCGCGGACGGGCCAGTAGTCCCGGCCGTGGAAGCGGCGGCGCCAATTGCCGAGGACGGCGGGCCCGACGGTGCTGCGCAGGCGGAGTCGGACCCTGCGACTTCGACCGAGGAGGTCTAGCCTTGCCCGCCTTTTCCGCCAAGGATGTCCAGAGGCTCCGCCAACTCACCGGTGTGGGCATGCTCGACGCCAAGCGTGGTCTCGAGGAGAACGACGGCGACATGGACCGAGCCGTGAAGTGGCTCCGCGAGCAGGGCCTGGCCAGTCAGGCCAAGAGCGCTGACCGCGAGGCCTCCGAAGGTGCGGTGGCGATCGGGCGCTCAGGCAGTGTGGCGTCGATCGTCCAGCTGCGATCGGAGACCGACTTCGTGGCCAAGTCCGCTGAGTTCGTCGACCTGGTCACGTCGCTGGCCGACCTGGTCGCCGCGAAGGGCGAGGCTGCGATCGACGATCGGTCCGAGGAACTCGCTCGATTGAAGATCACGTTGAAGGAGAACATCTCGGTCGGGAAGGTGGTCCGGATCGAAGCGCCTGCCGGTGGCGCCGTCGACTCCTACCTGCACCTGCAGGCCGGTCGTGGCGTGAACGCCGTGGTTGTCGCCGTCTCCGGCGGGACAGTCGAGCTGGCCCATGACATTGCAGCCCACATCGCGTTCGCCAGGCCGAGCTACATCTCCCGTGAGGACGTTCCCGAAGCCGAGGTTGCCGCAGAGCGGGAGACTGTCGAGACGATCGCCCGCAACGAAGGGAAGCCCGAGGCCGCCCTCTCGAAGATCGTGGAAGGGCGCCTCGGTGGTTGGTACAAGGAGCGAGTCCTGCTCGACCAACCCTTCGTCAAGGACGAGAAGCAGTCCATCGCCAAGCTGCTCGGTGCGGCCAAGGTGACGGAGTTCGCCCAGGTCATCGTCGGCGACTGAGGCGACGGTGGGTCATCGACAGCGCATCGTCCTGAAGATGTCCGGCGAGGCACTGGCCTCGTCGGCCTCGGACGAGACCATCGATGCCGCAGCGGTGGAACAGCTTGCCCTCGAGATCGCCCAATCGAGGGACGATCTCGATCTCGAGCTGGCGGTCATGGTCGGTGGAGGCAACATCTGGAGGGGCACCACCGGTGCCGGCGCCGGAATGGACCGCGCCACCTCGGACACGATGGGGATGCTCGGGACGGTGATCAATGCGCTCGCCCTCCAGGACGCGCTCGAGCACCACGGTCAGCCGACCAGGGTGCTGTCCGCCGTGCAGATGGCTGAGGTGGCCGAGCCATATATCAGGCGTAGGGCCATCCGTCATCTCGAAAAGGGCAGGGTAGTGGTGTTCGCCGCCGGCATGGGAAACCCCTACTTCACGACCGACACCTCGGCGGCACTCCGGGCCGCCGAAATCGAGGCTGAGCTCTTGTGCAAGGGCACCCACGGAGGTGTCGACGGCGTCTATACGGCCGACCCCCGCCTCGACGCGACGGCCGTCCGATATGACGAGGTGTCGTTCATGGAGGTGGTGTCAAAGGACCTGCGTGTGATGGATCTGACGGCCATCACGTTCTGCAAGGACAACGGTCTACCGATACGGGTCTTCGATCTGATGGAGCCCGGCAACATCCGCAAGGCACTCGGTGGCGAGGCGATCGGCACCCTGGTCCGATGAAATCCCAGGTCGTACGGTCGTCCGGGTGGGGCCTGACCCTCCTGGCTACGCTGGTTCGCTAATGGATGACGATCTGACAACACTGGTTGTGGCGGAGGCGCAGGAGCACATGGGCAGGGCGGTGGACCATGCCCAAGCCGAGTTCGGTGCGATTCGTACCGGGCGGGCGACACCGGCGCTCGTCGAGCATCTGAAGATCGACTACTACGGCACCGAGACCGAACTTCGCCAGATGGCCGGCTTCAGCGTTCCCGAAGCGAGGCTGTTGGTGGTGTCGCCGTACGACAAGGGATCGCTGCCGGCCATCGAGAAGGCGCTGCAGGGCTCCGACCTCGGAATCACCCCGTCCAATGACGGGTCGGTCATCAGGTTGTCGTTCCCGGTACCCACCGAGCAGCGCCGAAAGGAGCTGGTGAAGGTCGTCAAGCAGAAGGCTGAGGACGGCCGGGTGACAGTTCGGAATGCCCGTCGTTCGGCGCGTCACGATCTGGATGCCATGCAAAAGGACGGCAACTTGTCGAGCGATGAGCTCGAGCGGGTGGAGAAGGATCTCGACAAGATCACCCAGGATCATGTGGGCGCCATCGACAAGCTGCTCGCCCACAAGGAGCAGGAGCTCCTCGAGATCTGACACTGGCTGGGCCTACGGGCCCGACCAATGGGAGGAAACAACTGACGTGGACAACGGCCCGGACGAGCGAGAGGACGACCTTACCCGAACCGACATTCCAGTGACGCGTCCGGAGGCGCCGGGGTCGGCGAGCGATCGGGTCCGGATCGTGGGCGCCGAGCCGGCAGGGGAGAGCACCTCCGAGGTGCCTGTGGTATCCGATCGGCGCAGTCCGCCAGGTGCCGACGACGAGGGCGACCCACGTGATCGCCTTGCAGATGAGTCGGGAGGCGACGGAGCAGACGGAATTGCTGGTCAGCCGAGTGTCCGATTGACTGCACAACCCGCCGACCACGGGCAGGGCGCTCGGGTGGTTGCCCCGGTTGCCCCCGGCCAGACGGCGATCCCGAGCGGTACGCCGACATCCACCGAGCTACCGCACTGGACCGAGCCTCCCACCGGACAAGTGCCGGCAGTGTTGGCGCGTGACACGGGAGATGTCGGGTCGGGGGCGGGATCGGGTATCGTCCCGCCGATCTGGCGCGAGGAGGATGCCGACTGGGTCGCTCATGACGAGGAGTTCGAGCCATCGATGTTCGTCAGCGATCACGCTTCGCTGGGCTCACCCGACGAGACCCACGGGACCGATGCCGAGCGCCGTCCGTGGGAGTTCGACCTCGGGGCGGGCGACGGGGCGTCGACCGTCGGTCCGATCACCGAGCCGGTCGAGGCGGTGGGTCCGGAACTTGCGGGCAGCGCAAAGGAGCACGGTGGCAGCGCTCCGGTGGAGCTGGGCTCGCACCTGACCGGTTCCGAACCGGACGACCCGAGCACATCGACGTCGGCCGGAGCCGGTGTGGCCGCAGCCGTGGTGGGGAGCACCGATCGCGCGGATCAAGGCGGCATCGAGCCGGTGCCTGCACCGGACGACCCTCTGGCCGATGACGAGCTGTTCGAGACGAACAAGCCCAAACCGACCGGCACGGCACGGCCCGGTCGCTCTCGGCGCACCGGGCTGAGGCCCTCACGCCTCCGGGCCAAGCGTCCTGAGGATGCCGGCGCACTTGCCGATGCGCCATTGGCTGCCGAACCGCCAGGGGCCTCGGTCACTGACGTACCGGGTGCAGGGCGCAAGCGAGGTGGCGTTGCCGGACTGGCCGCCGCCGACCGCACGGCCGAGCGGGAGAGCGACCAGCGCGCAGCGGAGGGCGGGGTTGCCATCGAGTCTGGAGTGGCCGCAAGCGGTTCGGGTAATTCGCTCGGCGGTTCGATGGCTGTCCTTACTGACGCAGGGCGTGCCGGCCGACGGTCCCACCGTCGCCAACCCGCGGAACGGCGTACCGGGTCCGACGGTTCGTCAGGGCTGACCCCCACCGGAGGTGGGCCACCCGCGCCTCGTCGCTCTCGTGGATCCGGACCCTCGGAGCGAGGGAAGGCCGGACAGCAGGACGGCAGCAGGATCGGACTTCGGGTCGGCACCGGCATCGCCGTGGCCGTCGTCGCGTTGTTGGCTTTCAAGTTGGGCACGGTCACCTCCTTGGTGTTGACCATTCTGGTGGTCACCTTCGCAGCCGGTGAGTGTTTCGCCGTGCTCCGGCGCGCCGGATACCACCCGGCCACGCTGCTCGGGCTGGTCGGCACCATTTCGCTGATGGTGGGCGCATACGCCAAGGGGATCGCCGCGATACCACTTGTGCTGGTGCTGATCGTGGTGTTCACTTTGGTCTGGTATCTGTTCGGCATCGAACGCGGATCCCCGGTGGCCGGCACGGCGGCGACCCTATTGACCGTCGGATGGGTCTCCCTCCTCGGTGCCTACGCCGGACTGCTGCTGTCACCGTCGACGTTCCCGAATCGCCATGGCATCGCATTCCTGCTGGGGGCGATCATCGCCACAGTGGCCAACGACGTGGGCGCGCTGGTCATCGGCGGTTGGCTCGGAAGCCGCCCGCTCGCTCCATCGATCAGTCCGAACAAGACCTGGGAAGGCCTCTTCGGCGGGGCAATCTTCTCCATCCTCTTCTCCACCGTTCTGGTCGGGGCCATCCACCCGTGGACTCCGGCCAACGCCGCCCTCCTCGGTGTGGTGGTGGCTGTGGTGGCGCCGATCGGGGATCTGTGCGAGTCGTTGCTGAAGCGCGACCTCCGTCTCAAGGACATGGGCACGCTGCTGCCGGGCCACGGTGGCGTCCTCGATCGGGTCGATGCCCTCTTGTTCGTACTGCCCGCCACGTACTACCTGGTTCGTGCCCTGAATATTGCCTGAAGTTCGGGCAGGCTAGAGGGATGACCACCTCGACCGGCGGCGCGGTCCCGCCCGACCTCACCGGTGCGGGAAGGCCCCTGACAGGTGTTGCCCCGTCGCCGACCGAGCAGGTGTCGGTCAGCCTGGTGGGATCAACCGGGTCCATCGGACTACAGGCCATCGATGTGATCGAGGGGTGCCCCGATCGGTTCACCGTGGTGGCGCTCGGGGCACATCGTTCGGTGGACGCGCTGGCATCGCAGGCACGCCGCCTGCGTCCCGCGGTGGTGGCCATCGGGGAGCCGACCCTCGCCCCCGAACTGGCCCGCCTGCTGCCTGCAGGCATCGAGGTGGTGACCGGCACCGAGGGTCTGGCCTCCATCGCCACGGTGGCGGACGTAGCCGTCAACGGGGTGGTGGGCTTTGCCGGCCTGTCGGTGACCTTGGCAGCGCTCGGGGCCGGGCGGCGATTGGCTCTGGCCAACAAGGAGTCGATCATCGCTGGTGCGCCGGTGGTGCAAGAGGCTCGCCGCACGCCGGGTGCGGAGATCATCCCCGTCGACTCCGAGCACTGCGCCGTGCACCAGTGTCTTCGAGCCAGCACGGCCGGCGAGGTGCGCCGGTTGTTGTTGACCGCGTCGGGGGGACCCTTCCGGGGCCGCACCCGAGAGGAGCTCGCCGTCGTGGAGGTGGCCGAGGCACTGCGTCATCCGACGTGGAGCATGGGTCCGAAGATCACCGTCGACTCATCCACCCTGATGAACAAGGGGCTCGAGGTGATCGAGGCGCACGAGCTCTTCGGGATCGCCTACGACGCGATCGACGTGGTGGTCCATCCACAATCGATCGTTCACTCGATGGTGGAGACTGTCGATGGAGCGGTGATGGCCCAACTGTCCATGCCCGACATGCGCCTGCCCATCGGGTACGCGCTGGCCTATCCCGCCCGCCTGCCGGTGGCTTTTGGTGCCATCGATTGGACGCTGCTGACGACCCTCGAGTTCGAGGAGCCGGATCGCACCCTCTTCCCGTGCCTGGACCTTGCCTACCGGGCGGGCCGGACCGGCGACCTGGCTCCGGCCTGGCTCAATGCGGCCAACGAGGTGGCGGTGCAGGCATTCCTTGCCGGTCGCATCCCGTGGACCGCGATTG
Organism: Acidimicrobiales bacterium; assembly: GCA_017883135.1. Classification (GTDB taxonomy): domain Bacteria; phylum Actinomycetota; class Acidimicrobiia; order Acidimicrobiales; family RAAP-2; genus Bog-756. The sequence continues at coordinate 18,060 of JADGOE010000043.1, read as the reverse complement.
CCCGGGTCGTCGAAGGCACGCTCGACCGCTACCACACCTCGGGGGACCGAACCCGGCGAAGCGTCGACGACGTGCTGGAGGCGGACGCCACCGCCCGTCGGCTGGCCGAGAGCGTGGTCACCGGCCGGGGTGCGGCAGCATGAGCGCCACCGAAACCCCCACACGCGTGGACCCTCCGTCCGACGGGCCACCCGAGGAACCGTCCCCGGAGCGGGTGAAGTCGCCCAGGCGATTGGCCGGCGAACTGATCGTTGCCATCGTCGTCATCGTGGCTCTGGCAGTGACCACGGGGTACACGGACCTCCTGATCGTCATCGCCTCCATCATCGTCATCGTCATGATTCACGAGCTCGGCCACTTCCTCGCTGCCAAGCACGGTGGAATGAAGGTCAGCGAGTACTTCGTCGGTTTCGGGCCGCGGCTGTGGTCCTTCCGGTTGGGCGAGACCGAGTACGGCGTCAAGGCACTTCCTCTCGGCGGGTACGTGAAGATACCGGGGATGACCAACCTCGAGGAGGTGGACCCTGCTGACGAGTCTCGTCTCTATCGCGAACAGCCATTCCACTCACGACTGCTGGTGGCAGTGGCCGGCTCAGCCATGCACTTCTTGATGGCCTTCGTGCTGTTGTGGGTCCTGTTGGCCTTCGTCGGCGTGCCCAACTCAGGTCAGGTGCAGATTGCAGGACTCAACCCGGTGGGCGGCAAGACCAGCCCGGCAGCAGTGGGGGGTGTGCAGGCCGGCGACGTGGTGGTCTCGGTCAATGGCAAGCCCATCCGGGGAAACGTGGAAGCACTTACCGCCGCCATCCACGACCATTCCGATCAACCGCTGACCGTGGTGGTGAGTCGCCAGGGTCGGCACGAGACGCTGACCGTGACGCCTGTCAACGGCCGGGCACTCCGCGAAAAGGGCTCGCCCCTTCCAGCTGGTTCAGCGCCCTTCGGGCTCATCGGCGTCAGCCTGGGCACCCCGGTGCAGACGAGGTCACCATTGCGCGCGGTGGCCTCCGCCGGAGCCGAACTCGGGCAATTCTCCTGGGCGTCGATCGCAGGTGTCGGACACCTCTTCTCACCCGGCGGGGTCACCCAGCGATTCGAACAGGTGACCAGTGCCAAGGCGGCTCAGCAGGCCACGGCCGACGGCACACGAGCGCAGTCCATCGTGGGGATCGTGCAAACGGCAACCGATGCCGCCCATGCAGGGATCGGTCAATTCCTGTACATCCTCATCGTCATCAACATCTTCTTCGGGATCTTCAACCTCTTCCCCATGCTGCCGCTCGACGGCGGTCATGTGGCCATTGCTGTCTACGAGAAGATCCGAACTGGCCGCCGCAAGGTCATGTATCACGCCGACGTGGCCAAGCTGATGCCGTTCACCTGGCTCTTCATCGTCTTCCTAGCGGTGCTCATCGTGCCGGCCTTCCTCACCGACATCCTCCATCCGATGGCCAATCCGTTCGGCTGAGCCTCGCCGGGCGTACCGACGGCCGTCGACCGGTTCAAGAGGACGGGCCCTAGCATGGGGGCATGGGACGAACGGGTTGGACACTCTCCGAGCGACGGCCCACCCGTCAGATCAACGTCGGTGGGGTGGCGGTCGGTGGTGGGGCGCCGGTCACCGTGCAGTCGATGACCACCACCAAGACGGCCGATGCGGAGGCCACGCTCAGCCAGATCTATGCCTTGGCTGCGGCGGGAGCCGACCTGGTGCGGTGCACCTGCAACGAGGAAGCGGCTGCCGAGGGCCTGGCCCGGATCGTGCCCCGGTCGCCGGTGCCGATCATCGCCGATATCCACTTCCATCACGAAATGGCGCTTGCCGCCCTCGAGGCCGGGGTGCAGGGCCTGCGGCTCAACCCGGGCAACCTGCGCAAGGCGGCGGAGATCAAGCAGGTAGCCGCCGAAGCCAAGGACCGGGGAGTGCCCATCCGCATCGGGGTGAATGCCGGGTCGCTCCACCCCGACCTCTACAAGCGCTTCGGCGGAGCCACCCCCGAGGCACTGGTCGAGTCTGCACGCATGGAGCTGGCCTACTTCGCAGAGGTCGGGTTCGACGATGTGAAGATCTCGGTGAAGGCGTCGTCGGTGCCCTTGATGATCGAGTCCTACCGACTGGCATCGGAGACCTTCGACCACCCGCTCCATCTCGGGGTCACCGAGGCCGGTCCTCCGCCGGCCGGGCTGCTCAAGGGGACCGCCGGGATCGCAACCCTGCTGGCCGAAGGCATTGGGGACACCATCCGGTACTCGCTGACCGCGGATCCGGTCGAGGAGGCACGGGCCGGCCGACAGCTCCTCGAAGTACTGGGTCTCCGAGAGCGCACGGGGCTCGACCTGATCGCCTGCCCGAGCTGTGGCCGGGCGGAGATCGACGTGATCGCGGTGGCCGAGGCCGCCCGTGATGCGCTCGAGAAGCGCAACCTGCCCATACAGGTGGCGGTGATGGGCTGCGTGGTCAACGGGCCGGGTGAGGCCCGCGAGGCAGACCTGGGCATCGCCGCCGGTCGGAAGCGCGGCCACCTGTTCATCAAGGGGAAGATCGTCCGGGTGGTTCCCGAGGACGAAATGGTCGAGGCCCTTGTCACCGAGGCGGAGCGGTTGGTGGTCGAGGGAGTGGAGGCCCGGTTGGCGGCGGCGGACTCCGGTGCCGAGGCCGAGGCCGAGGCCGATCGGCGCGACCTGCTCGGCGCTCAAGGATCCGATGCCAACGCGTCGGAGACCAAGGTCGCATCGATACGCAGGCGGTTCGGTGGGGAGCAACCTTCGGGCAGATGACCGAGCGGTCCGGCGGACGGCCGGCGCCGGCGAAGCTGGGGCGTCCGGGCGCATCGGGGTCGGACAGTAGGATCAGCGGCCATGCGCATGTCCCGGCTTCTGGTCCGCACCCTGCGAGAGGCACCGGCCGATGCCGAGGTGGCCAGCCACCAGCTGCTCGTCCGTGCCGGGTATATCCGGCGATTGGCTTCGGGGGTCTACACCTACCTGCCGCTCGGACTGCGTGTGCTGCACCGCGTGGAGCGGGTGATCCGCGAAGAGCTCGACCGGGCAGATTGCCAAGAGCTGCTCCTGCCCGCGATGCATCCGCTCGAGCTGTGGGAGCAGAGCGGCCGGGCGGCCCTGTTCGGGAGCGATGCGCTACCGGCGATGACCGTCCAAGCGCGGGGCGGGACCTTCGTGCTCGGACCGACCCACGAGGAGGTTGTGACCGTCACCGTGGGAGCGGAGGTCGAGTCCTATCGCCAGCTCCCTCTTACCGTGTATCAGATCCAGGTCAAGTTCCGAGACGAGGCCCGGCCCCGATTCGGCCTGTTGAGGACGAGGGAATTGGTGATGGCCGATGCCTACTCGTTCGATGTGGACAAAGAAGCCATGCAGGTCTCGTATCGCACGGTCTTCGACGCCTACCTGAGGATCTTCGCGCGGCTGGGGCTCGAGGTCACCCCGGTCGAGGCCGCCTCCGGCGCCATCGGCGGCGATGTCAATCACGAGTTCATGGTCGCCTCTGCGGTCGGCGAGGATCACTTCGTCTCGTGCCCGTCCTGCGGGTACGCCGCCAGCGTGGAAGCGGCCACCAAAGGAGGAGCTCCCACCGCCGGTGCTCCCGGCGGCGGAGCCGCTGACGGTGAGGCGCCGATGGTCACCCACCACACACCGGATCGCCCGGGAATCGACGACGTGGTGGCCTTCTTCGACGATCGCCGGGTGACCGCTGCCGACCTGCTCAAGAGCATGGCGGTGTTCGACGCGCAGGGCAGGCCTACGCTGGTGCTGTTGGCCGGCGACCGCGAGGCCCTACTCCCCGCCGGGTGGCGGCTCTTTGAAGATGACGAGTTCGCCGCTCACCCGTCGCTGGTCAAGGGGTACATCGGTCCGGCTGGCCAGCAACAGCACGCGATCAGGGTGGCCGCCGACTTCGGGGTGGCCCGGCCCGGTCCCTGGATCGTGGGGGCCAACCGAACCGACCACCATGTCAGCGGTGCAGTCCTCGACCGCGATTTCGGCGTGGACGAGTGGGGGTCGTTCGCCGAGGTGACCAGCGGGGACCCATGTCCCCGCTGCGGCGAGCCCCTCGAGCTGGTCCGGTCGGTGGAGGCGGCGCACACGTTCCAGCTCGGGTACAAGTACTCCGAGGTGATGCCGGGTTCGAACTTCGTGGCCGAGGACGGGAGCGAGGCGATCTTCTCGATGGGCTGCTACGGCATGGGGGTCAGCCGCCTGCTGGCAGTGGTGGCCGAGGAGAATCACGATGAGCGCGGGCTGGTGTGGCCCGCGGAGGTGGGGCCCTTCGACGTCCACCTGGCAGCACTCGGGACAGGTCGGGCTCCGGAGGTGGCGGCGGCGGCCGACCGGCTTTACGAACGGCTGGCGGTGGCCGGTGTCGAGGTGCTCTACGACGACCGCGACGTGTCGCCCGGTGTCAAGTTCGCCGATGCCGACTTACTCGGGATCCCTGTCCGTATGGTGCTGGGGGCCAAGGGGCTGGCCAGAGGTGTGGTGGAGTGGCGATCGCGTGCCACCGGCGAGGAACGCGAGCTCTCCATCGACGGCGTGGTGGAGGAGCTGGCCGGCTCGTAGTCGACCGGGGCGCCCGCGAGGGTCGCCGAGCACCGAGGTTGTCCACAGGCAGGACGGGGGAAATTCGCACGTCAAGCCGTTTACGCCTGGAATGGGCACTGCTATACTCTCGGATCTGCCGTTCGGTTGGAGTGGAGTGACGCTGATGGAGCGTGGGCGGACAGCCCACGCTTTTGTTTTGGTCCGGAACACTTCGACCGGAGGCGCAGGGAAGGTCGCATCAGACAGGCTGACCAGACACGACAGGCAGAACAATCGCCGACGAGGACACCAGGAAGGAGGCAGCACGGATGGTCGAGGATCTCTATGCCACCCTCCAGCCAGTGGTCTCCGCCGTCCAATTGGAATTGGTCGATGTGGAGATGAAGTCGGGGGTGCTCCTCGTGACCGTGGACCGGGCCGCCGGGGTTGACCTCGAGGCGCTGACGGACGCCAACCGGGCGGTCTCGGCCGTACTGGACGAGCTGGATCCGATCCCGGGACGGTACTCGCTGGAAGTGTCGAGTCCGGGCGTGGAGCGAACACTGCGCACGCCGGCCCACTTCGCCAAGGCGATCGGTGAGTCGGTGACGGTGAAGACACGTCCACAGGTCCCCGGTGATCGGAGAGTCCGCGGGAAGTTGGTGGCTGCTGACGATGACGGCTTCGAACTGGCCGTTGACGGCGCGGCCGACGGGCCGGTCCGGCTGTCCTACTCGGACATCGATCGGGTTCGGACGGTCTTCGTGTGGGGCCCGGAACCGCGTTCCGGAGGGGGCAAGGCCAATCCCTCGACCCGGGGGAGTGCAGGGCAGAGGAAGTCTGCACCGACGAAGACGACGGAGAAGAGGAAGCAGGTCGCCACCCCATGAGCAAGACGAACTTCGAGTTCCTCGACGCACTCGGCCAGATCGCACGGGACAAGGGGATATCCGTCGAGACGCTCCTCGATGCGCTGGCCAATGCGCTGGTTGCGGCCTACAAGCGTCGACCCGACGCGGCGGAGGAGGCCGTGGTCACCATCGATCCCGAGTCGGGCGAGATCCGGGTCTACGGACAGGAGCTCGACGAGGACAGCAATGTCATCCGTGAGTGGGACGACACCCCGAACGACTTCGGCCGAATCGCGGCACAGACCGCCAAGCAGGTCATCCTCCAGCGCATCCGAGAGGTGGAGCGCGACCTCAAGTACGAGGAGTACGCAGGCCGCGAGGGCGACATCGTCACCGGCATCGTGCAGCAGACCGACAACCGCTACACCCTCCTCGACCTGGGCAAGGTCGAGGCGCTACTGCCCCAGGCGGAGCAGGTCTCCTACGAGCGGTACGAGCACGGGGCCCGGCTCAAGGCCTACATCGTGGAGGTGCGCAAGACCACGAAGGGGCCTCAGATCGTGGTCAGCCGCAGCCACCCCGGATTGATCAAGCGCTTGTTCGAACTAGAGGTCCCCGAAATCTCCTCGGGAGCCGTGGAGATCAAGGCGGCCGCCCGCGAGCCTGGTCACCGCACGAAGATCGCGGTGTGGTCGAACGACCCGAACGTAGATCCGGTGGGAGCATGCGTGGGCGCCCGCGGCTCACGGGTCCGGATGGTCACCAACGAGCTGCGCGGCGAGCGCGTCGATGTGGTGCCGTACTCAGACGATCCGGTGGAACTCATCCAGTCGGCACTGGCCCCGGCCCGGGTGCGTGAGGTGCGGCTCGACGACGACACGGGCACGGCCACCGTCATCGTCAGCGACTACCAGCTGTCATTGGCTATCGGCAAGGAAGGCCAGAACGCCCGGCTGGCCGCCAGGTTGACTGGTTGGCGTATCGACATCAAGAGTGAGACGCAATTGGCCGACGAGGAGTCCGGCTACGCCGGCGAGGAGTGGGCCGAGGGAGAGTGGATCCAGAACGACGCCGGCGAGATGGTATGGCAGCCGGCCGAGGGTGGGACGGCAGTGTCGGCCACCGAATGGTCGCAGGGCGCCGACGGGGCAGAAGTGCCTCCGGTTGATGGCGGCGGCAAGGCCTCGCCAGGGCCTGAAGCCGCAGCGGGACCTGAGCCCACGCCAGTCCCCGCCGCCGATGAGACCGCCGAGCCGGTCGCCGCCGAGCCAGTCGCCGCCGAGGCGGCGGAAGGCGATGCGGCCGAGGAGGGTTCCGCATAGTCCCGGTGCGGACCTGCGTCGGTTGTCGGCGGACCTGCTCGGCCGATCAACTCATTCGGGTGGTGCGGCTGAGCGACGCCTCGCTCCAGGTGGGCCGGCACCAACCAGGCCGGGGAGCGTGGCTCTGCAATGACTCGCCAGGGTGTTTCGACCAGGCGGTGAAGCGGCGGGCCTTTGATCGGGCCTTTCGGGGCCCGGTCGGAAGCACCGAGGTGGACCAGTTGAGGAAAGCATTGCGATTTCGATCCGGAGGGATGCAAGAGCCGGAATCGGAAGACCCAGTGCCGTGATGTGCGAGGATAGAGGGTCGTATGTGTATATCTGCATCTACGACGTCGAATGAAGGGCAGTAACAGCCGTTGCCGAAGAAGATCCGGGTGTACGAGCTCGCTCATGAGCTCGGCCTGACCAACAAAGAGGCACTTGACCTCTGCTTTTCCCTCGGGATGGGCGTCAAGAGCCATTCGTCGTCCATCGAGGACGCCCAGGCCGACCGCGCCCGGCGAAAGGCTGATCGGGAGGGCCTCCGCCGCCCGGTGCAGCCCGAAGAGCCCGCACCTCCGGCCAAGAAGGCCGCCGCCACCAAGAAGGCTGCGGCAAAGAGGGTTGCTCCAGGGTCCACCGATGACGGGGCCCCCGCACCCGCGCCGAGCGAGGCCGGAGAGCCTGCGACCCCTGCGGGAGAGGCGGTCGAGGCAGTGCCGACGGCGCCGTCGGCACTGCCGATCAAGCGCACGGGTGCGAGGCTGATCACCAGCCGCCCGGCCTCCGAGCAGCCGACTGCTCCAGCACCTGCCCGCGTCCCATCGGCACCTGCCGCCGCGGTGCGTGTCCCAGCTGCCGCTCCGACCCCTGCCGCCGCGGCTCACGCCTCGTCGGCTCCGGTAGCGGCGGCCGCTGTTGCCGCACCCGTTGCTCCTGCTGCCGCACCCGTTGCTCCTGCTGCCGCACCCGTTGCTCCTGCCGCTTCGGTTGCTCCTGTTGCACCGGTTGCCGCACCTGTTGCTCCTGCCGCACCTGTTGCCGCTCCTGTTGCTCCTGCGGCCTCGGTTGCGCCTACGGCACCACCTGCTGCGCCAAGGTCCCCCGCCCCGGTCGAAGAGGCGGCGGCACCACCCTCGTCGGCACCGGTCCGCCCTCCAACTGGTGCGTCAGGGCGGCCGATTCCACCCCCACCCGGAGGCCCACCCCGGTCGGTCACCGGCAAGCCGATTCCTCCTCCCCCCGGGGCCGGCGGTCGTCGGCCCACCCCTGGCGCTGGACGCCCAGGTGGATCGAGTGGATTTGCCGGGCGTCCTGGCGGACCCAGTGCCAGTGGCGGCCGACCCGGTGCAGGGCCTCGTACCGGAGGGCCGGCTGGTGCCGGTGCAGGCGGCGGCTACGGAGGTCGCCCCGCCGGTGGTACCAGTGGTGGTTACGCGGGCCGTCCGGGTGGCGGACCAGGTGGCGGACCGGGCGGCGGCGGCCCCGGCGGCGGTCCTGGAGGTCGCGGTGGTCCCGGAATGGGCCGTGGGCGCCCGAATCAACGCCGGCCGCGCCGCCGCCGCCGCAATCTCGAGGAGCTCGAGCCGACGCAGCTCACGGCTTACGCGCCGTCAACAGCGCCCGTGCCCGAGACGGAGGTCATCGTCGAGCGCGGGTCGACCGCGCGCGATCTGGGTCCGAAGCTGAACCGTTCTGCCGGCGACGTCATCCGCTTCCTGTTGTTGCAAGGTGAGATGGTGACCGCCACCCAGTCCCTCACCGACGACATGATCCTTCTGTTCGCTGCCGAGCTCGGGGCTGAGGTCCGCCTGGTCGACCCCGGCGAGGAGCGCGAGGCGGAATTGTTGGCCAAGTTCTTCGACGAGGACGATGAGGAAGAGGACGAGTCCGAACTACGGGCACGCCCGCCGGTGGTCACCGTGATGGGTCACGTCGACCACGGTAAGACGCTGTTGCTCGATCGGATCCGGTCGGCCAACGTGGTTGCCGGCGAAGCCGGTGGGATCACCCAGCACATCGGTGCGTACCAGGTCGAATGGCACGGGCACGCGATCACCTTCATCGACACCCCGGGCCACGAGGCGTTCACGGCCATGCGGGCGCGTGGAGCCGAGGTCACAGACATAGTGGTACTGGTGGTCGCGGCTGATGACGGTGTGATGCCGCAGACCATCGAGGCGATCGACCATGCCAAGGCGGCTGACGTCCCGATCGTGGTGGCTGTCAACAAGGTGGATCGGGAGGAAGCCGATCCCAACCGGGTGCTCCAGCAACTGTCGGAGCACGGACTGGTTCCCGAAGCCTGGGGTGGCGACACCATCGCCGTGGAGATCTCGGCGCTACAGAACCTTGGCATCGATGATCTCCTCGAGCAGATCGTGCTGGTCGCCGAGGTCGAGGAGTTGGTGGCCAGTCCAGAGGGACGGGCGCGGGGAGTCGTGCTCGAAGCGGAGCTGGAGATCGGACGGGGTCCGGTCGCATCGGTCATCGTGGAACGCGGCACCCTCCGGGTCGGCGATCCGATTGTGGCCGGTGCCGCATGGGGGAAGGTCAAGGCGCTGGTCGACGATCACGGCGATCAGATCAAGGAGGCTCCGCCCTCCACCCCGGTGCAGGTGCTCGGGTTCTCCGAGCCTCCCGAAGCGGGGGACGAGTTTCGGGTCGCGCCTGAACTGGCACAGGCCCGCACCATCGGTGAGGCCCGGGCCCATCGGTACCGGGTGGCCAGCCATGTTCCGGCGGCCACCTCGGCGCTCGGTGGGGCCAAGCTCGAGGACCTGTTCGAACAGATCCAGCGCGGCGAAACGGCCACTCTCAACCTGATCCTCAAGGCCGACGTACGGGGCTCGCTCGAAGCGGTCACCGAAAGTCTCCGAAAGCTCGAGCGGGATGACGTCAAGCTCAGCTTCGTCCACCGAGGCGTTGGGGGGATCACCGAGTACGACGTGCAGTTGGCCCAAGCGTCGAACGCCACCATCATCGGCTTCAACGTCCGCCCGGACCGCCGCTCACGCGAAATGGCGGCCAAGGCGGATGTGGAGATTCGCACCTACGAGATCATCTACAAGTTGCTCGAGGACCTCGAGGCAGCCATGCTCGGTCTGCTCTCTCCCATCTACGAAGAGGTGGTCACCGGCGAGGCAGAGGTCCGCCAGGTGTTCCGCGTGCCTCGTATCGGGGCCATCGCCGGGTGTTACGTGCGAGAGGGTGTCATCACTCGTGGCTCGAAGGTCCGGTTCCTCCGCGACAGTGTGGTCATCTGGAAGGGTGCCATCACCTCGCTCCGGCGCTTCAAGGAAGATGCCAGAGAGGTGCAGGCCGGATTCGAGTGCGGGATCGGCCTTTCCGACTACCAGGACCTCAAGGACGGCGACATCATCGAGACATTTGACGAGCGAGAGATTCCCCGCACCTAGTCGCAGATGCCGTCCCGGGCCGGGGCGGCATCGTCGTGGGTCCGAGGATGGAGCGGAGGAGCTGTGTCAGGTCGTCGCCAAGACAATCGGGGTGTGGCTCCCTACCCGAGATCGCTGCGGGTCAACCAGGTGCTGCGCCAGGTGCTGGCCGAGGAGATCGAGCGACTCGCCGACGCCGATGAACGCCTCCGCCTCGTGACGGTGACCGCGGTCGAAACCGCGCCCGACCTCCGGCACGCCACGGTCTTGCTGAGCTCGCTCTCGGAGGACTCCGCCGACGCGCTTGCCGAGAGGAGGCCCCAGCTGCAACGGACCCTGGGGCGCCAGATCCGGATGAAGCGCACTCCTCAGTTGGTGTTCGCAGTCGACCCTGCGGTGCTGGCCGGCAGCAGGGTGGAAGACGTTCTGCGCCGGATCCGTGACAACGCTGACGGGCCGCCTCCGGCGGACCGGTGAGCCGCCCGCCGGGCGCCGACCAGGTGAATGGCCTGGCCGTGGTGGACAAGGAGGCCGGGTGGACCTCACATGACGTCGTGGCCCGCTGCCGTCGCATCTTCGGCCAGCGCCGGGTCGGCCATGCCGGAACGCTCGACCCCGATGCGACCGGCGTGCTTCTCGTCGGCTTGGGCCGGACAACCAGACTGATGCGGTTCCTCACCGCCCTCCCCAAGACGTACGAGGCGGAGGTGGTGCTGGGCACGGCGACCTCCACCCTGGATGCCTCCGGCGAGGTGACCGGAACTTGGGAGATGGGCGAGGTCACCCTGGCAGACGTTCGCCGGGCTGCCGAAGGGTTCACCGGTTCGATCGAACAGATTCCCCCGATGGTGTCCGCGGTCAAGGTCGGGGGACAGCGCCTTCACGTCCTGGCCCGTCAGGGGATCGAAGTCGAGCGGGCGCCCCGTCCGGTGACCGTCTTCCGTTTCGACGTGGCCCCCGGCCTGACCCCGGGGGTGTTCCGCATCGAGGTGGAGTGCTCCTCGGGGACCTACGTGAGGGTGCTGGCGGCAGATCTGGGCGTTGCCTTGGGCGGCGGCGCCCATCTCCGGAGCCTCCGCCGCACCCGCATCGGGTCGTTCGCTGTCGAGGATGCCCGGCTGGTTGATGAGCTGACTCCGGCGGTGGTGCTCACTCCTGCCCAGGCCTTGCGCGATCTCGATCAGGTGGTTGTGCCCATCGAGGTCCAAAAGCACGTGGCACGTGGGTTGCCCCTCGATCGGGTTCCCCTCGGGGTCTCCGGCGAGGGTCCGTGGGGCCTGGTCGACGAGGGGCACCGGCTGCTGGCCGTTTACGAGGCGACCGAGACCGACCGAATCCGCCCTGCCGTGGTGGTGGAGGCGGCGGGCTGAGGACCGAGGTGGTGGTTCCGGACGGGTTGTCGCTGACTAGGCGGTAACCTTCCGCGGTGATGGAAATTGTGACCGACCCGTCGAACTCGGTGCCGCCCACCGGGGGGTCCGCGGTGACCATCGGTGCCTATGACGGCGTGCATCTGGGACACCGTGCGCTGTTGAACGAATTGAAGGTGCGTGCCGAGGCCGACGGTCTGGCGACCGTGGTGGTGACCTTCGACCGTCACCCGGCCACGGTGGTCCGCCCGGAGTCGGCCCCCTTGCTGCTGTGCGATCTCGACCAGAAGCTCGAGCTGCTCGAAGCAGCCGGCGTCGATCGCACGGTCGTGGTCACCTTCGACGAGGAGCGGGCCAATGAGGAAGCCGAGGCGTTCGTCAACGAGATCCTTGTCGAGTGCCTCGACACTCGCCTGGTGGTGGTGGGTGAGGGCTTCCACTTCGGGCACGGTCGCAAGGGCAACGTGGCCCTGCTCGCGGACATCGGATCGAGGGCGGGGTTCGCGGTGGAGGGGATGTCCCTGCAGGCTGACCAAGGCTCAGTGGGTGCGCCCGGTGAGCCGATCTCCTCCACCCGGGTGCGCAATCTGGTGTCGAAGGGACGGGTGGAAGGTGCGACCGCGCTTCTGGGGCGGCCCCATCAGATCAGGGGTCTGGTGGTTGCCGGCGATCGGCGGGGCGGGGCCGAGCTGGGGTTCCCGACGGCAAACGTCGACATCTCCCCGGACGTCTGCATTCCCGCCACCGGCATCTACGCCGGGTGGTTCGAGCGGCCGGACGGATCCAGGTGGGAGGCAGCCATCTCGGTGGGCCGACGGCCCACCTTCTATGGGAGCGATGGCGAGCTGCTGGTCGAGGTGTACCTGCTCGACTTCACCGGCGACCTCTACGGAGACCAGGCCCGGGTGGGCTTTGTGTCCCGTCTCCGCGACGAGCAGGCCTTCGGGTCGGTGGAGGCGCTGGTCGACCAGATGGGACGCGATGTGGCCGAGGCGCGGACCCGGCTGTCCACCCGCGGTTGACCCTCGACCGGTCGGCTGTCGCCGGTCGAGCAGACCGGGCTCAGAATACGGGAGCGTCCCCGAGCAGTTCGGTGCGGAGCTCGCGCTTGAGGACCTTGCCGGCCGGATTACGGGGAAGTGCCTCCGCCCTGAACCAGAACCGGGACGGAACATTGAACGCAGCAAGTCGCTCGCGAACGAAGCGCGCCAGCTCGTCGGCGCCCACATCCTGACCGGGTCGCAGCACCACCACGGCTCCGACCTCCTCGCTGAGGACCGGATGCGGCACGCCGATGACCGCGCAGTCGGCCACGGCGGGGTGTTCGAACAGGGCGGCTTCCACCTCGACGCAGTAGACGTTTTCGCCACCGCGGATGATCATGTCCTTGGCCCGGTCGACGATGTGGACGAAGCCCTCTTCGTCGATGCGGGCGACATCGCCGGTATGAAGCCATCCTCGGGTGAACGACGCTGCAGTCTCCGTGGGGCGGTTCCAGTAGCCGCGGACGACGTTGGGTCCTTTGATCCACAACTCACCGGTGCGCTCGGGGTCGACCGACTGGCCGGCAGGTGGCTCGTCTCCTGCGAACTCCTCGGGTACAACCGCGACGTCGCAGACCGGGGCCGGCGGGCCGACGCTGTCGGGCTTTCGGACGTAGTCGTCCCCCGCGTTCATCGTCGTCATGGCGGAGGTCTCGGTAAGGCCGTAGCCATTGCCCGGTGCCCCGGCAGGAAAGTGTTGCTTGATACGGCGGACCAGATCCGGCGGTGCCGGCGCTCCACCGTAGGAGATCGACCGCACCGACGAGGTATCGGTCTTGTCGAAGTCGGGCGAGTCGATCACCTGCATCACCATGGCTGGCACGCCTCCGAAGATGGTGATCTGTTCGCGCTCGATCAGCTCGAGGGCCCGCTCGGGATCGAAGTGGTGCATCATGACCAGCTTGCCGCCGGCCGCGGTGTTCGTCACCAGCACGGCATGGCATCCGGTGGCATGGAAGAGGGGCACCGACAGGAGATTCGCGTTCTGGCCTCCGCCGCTCACATCGGCGACGGCGCCACTGCGCCGCATGGTGCCGACGGTCGACACGAAGAACAGGTTCATCAAGTTGGACACGCTGTTCCGGTGGGTTCCCACGGCCCCTTTCGGGCGGCCGGTGGTGCCTGAGGTGTAGAAGATGGTGGCGTCATCGTCCGGGTCGATGGGAACATCGGGGAGGGCGACGACCCCAACAGGGGTGCCGACCGCTTCTGCGAACGGGATCACCGGAAATGGCTCGGATTCAGGTCGGTCGACCATCGCACCGATGGCTGCTCGCCGGCCGCCGGCAACCGGGTCGTGCTCCTCGCAGGTGACGATCATGGCCTTGAGATCGGGAAGCTCGGACAAGTGGTGGAGGATCCGGCCTTGGCGCTCTTCGTCCACGAAGACCACCTTGGTGCCCGAGTCGCTGAGGCCGTAGGCCAACTCGTCGCCGACCCACCAGGCATTGAGAGGCACCACGACCGCCCCCGCCGAGATCGAGGCCCAGAAAGCGATGATCCATTCGGGCAGGTTGCGCATGGCGATGGCCACCCGGTCTCCCTTGGAGATCCCGAAGCGCTCGATCAGTTGTTGGGCCAGGGTGGCTGCGATCCGGAAGTGCTCTTCGAAGGTGACCCGCTCGTCTTCGTAGACCAAGAAATCCTTCTCCCCGTGGAGGGAGGACAGCTCGAGGACCGACCGCAGGCTGGACGGGGCCGTCTTCCAGGTGCGGGTGGGAATGCCCCGGATGGTCATGTCTTCCATCTCGAAGGGTTGGCCCGTCGCCGTCAGGTTCGCGGTCGTCTCGGCCAAGGTGGGAACGGGGAGCGCGTCCTCGGACGTATCCGGTTGTTGAACTGCCGAGTCGGCCATAGCCGCTCCTTTCCATGATGGCCGTCCACCTGGCTGTTCCGAAAGGGATTCCTGGGTGGGCCGGCCGTTTCCTACATGTTGGCTGAATGGGTACGTCGGGCCTACGCCGTGTTGGTCTCCCGGAACATGGCTGTGCGGTAGTAGGCCAGTTCGGCCACGCTCTCGCGGACGTCGTCCATGGCCCGATGGCCTCCGGCCTTGACCGGAGCATCCTTCATTGCCAGCGGATACCAGCGTTTGGCCAGCTCCTTGACGGTCGAGACGTCGACCGAGCGGTAGTGAAGGTACTCCTCGATCTCGGGGAGATGAGCGGCCAGAAAGCGCCGATCGGTGCCGATGGAGTTCCCGGCCAAGGGCACGGTGCGAGGTTTGGGCACATGGGTGCGGATGAATTCGAGTGTGGCGGCCCCGGCCTCCTCGAGTGACAGTGTCGAGGAGGTGACCTTGGCGAGGAGGCCGCTCTTGGTGTGCATCTCCCGGACGAAGTCGTCCATTCCGTCGAGCTGGTCGGCGGTGGCGGACACCACCAGGTCGGGGCCCTCGGCCACCAGGACCAAGTCGTCATCGGTGACCAGGGTTGCGACCTCCACGATGACATGACGAGTCGCGTCGAGTCCGGTCATCTCAAGATCCATCCACA
The DNA here is from genome assembly GCA_017883135.1 of Acidimicrobiales bacterium. GTDB lineage: Bacteria > Actinomycetota > Acidimicrobiia > Acidimicrobiales > RAAP-2 > Bog-756. Next base: position 3,060 of record JADGOE010000043.1, on the reverse strand, counting down.
CCAGCACGCGGTCACGCTAGCGGTTGACGGCCGGGCGGCCAATGTGACGGCGCGTCAGATTTCGAGACAATCGCTCCGGGTGTCAAGGTGGAACGGCGTCAGCAGCGCCCCGTGGCGAGCGATAGCGTCCGCAGGGAGACGAGCAGAGGAGTCCGGTGCCACCGGGAGCACAAAGCAGAATCGATCTGGTCTCCAATGTCGGGCGCCGGCGCGCCCCGGAGCCTCCCGAGTCCCTCTCGGTGGCGGTGGTCCGGCTGGACCCGGACCTGCCGCTGCCGGGGTATGCCAGGAGCGGCGACGCCGGCGCCGACCTGGTGGCCCGCATCGACGTCACGCTGGCCCCCAACGGTGGGAGAGCCATGGTTCCCACGGGCATCGCGCTGGCCATACCGGAGGGCTGCGCGGGTTTCGTCCAGCCGAGGAGTGGACTGGCCCTCCGACACGGCGTGACCTGCCTGAACTCGCCGGGGCTCATCGACTCGGGGTACCGGGACGAGCTGGCTGTCGTGCTGGTCAACACCGACCCCGAGTCCCCATACCACGTGCACCGTGGTGACCGGATCGCCCAGTTGGTGATCCAGCGGGTGGAGACGGCGGCATTCGTCGAAGTCGACGGGTTGCCCGAAACCGATCGAGGCCTAGGTGGCTTCGGATCGACCGGGAGGTAGCGGGCGGTGCGGCGACTGACCGGCCTCGACGGCGCATTTCTCTCCCTCGAGTCGCCTACCACCCACCTGCACATCCTCGGTGCGATGATCTTCGATCCGGGTGATGTGGTCGGCGGGTTGGAGTTCGGAGGCATCAGGGACATGGTGGCCGACCGGGTGCGCCTGGTCCCCCCGTTCCGCATGCGGATGCTCGAGGTGCCGTTCGGGCTGCAGCACCCCTCGATGGTCGACGACCCGGAGTTCGACATCGACTACCACGTCCGCAGGGTCAGCCTCCCCCGACCGGGACGCCTCCACGAGATGGCCGAGCTCGTTGCCGATCTGGCCTCGCGGCCGCTGGACCGACGGAAGCCCCTCTGGGAGTTCCATGTGGTGGAGGGATTGGAGCACGGCCACATCGCCTTGGTGTCCAAGGTGCACCACGCGATCATCGACGGCGTGTCCGGCGCGGAGGTGATGGCCGCGTTCTTCGATCTGTCGGCTGATCCGGCACCCCGTCCGATCTTCGGAGGCGGGAGCGGCGGCCGGCGGCCAAGCCGGCCCGAGGAAGCGGGGGACCCACCCGAGCCTCCGACCGGCGGCTCAGACCGTTCTGGCGACACGACCTGGTCTCCTCCTCCGCTACCCGGCGAGGTGGACAAGTGGCGCCAGGTGCTCGGCGCGCTCCCCAGCCAGGTCGACGCGGTGGCCCGGACGGTATCGCGGACGGTGACCACGGCGCGGACCTTGAGCGGTCGCAACCGGGAGCTGAACGGCACGTTGCCGCCGTCGCCCTTCGGCGCCCCGCGCACCTCGATCAATCGCGCCATCTCGCCCCATCGTCGGGTGGCGTTCGCTGAGTTGCCACTCGCGGACGTCCGCCGTGTCAGCGAGGTGCTCGGTGGGACGGCCAACGACATCGTGCTCGCCGCCACCGCCGGTGCCATGCGAACGTTCTTCGCCGAGCGGAACGAGGACCTGGAGACCTCATTGGTGGCCTTGGTGCCCGTGTCGGTGCGAAGCGAGTCCGAACAAGGAGCGTTGGGCAATCGGGTGTCGGCCATGCTGACGTCGTTGGCCACCGGGGTCGAGGATCCGGTTGCGCGCCTGGCACATATTCGGGAGGGGACAAAGGCGGCCAAGGAGCAGAGCCGGTCGATCGGCACCGACATGTTCGCGGCCTGGGCCCAGGCCGCGTTTCCGGCGGTAGCCACCCGCTTGTCACGATTGGTGACCAACTTGCGCGTGTTCGATCACGTGGACCCGATGTTCAACCTGATCGTGTCCAATGTGCCCGGGCCGGATGTGCCCCTGTACATGGCCGGTGCCCGCCTGGTGGCCATGTACCCGCTCGGTCCGGTTGTGGAAGGCGTGGGGCTCAACGTCACGGTGTTCTCCTACACCGACACCATCTACGTCGGGGTGCAGGCATGCTGGGACCTGGTGCCGGACATCGCCACCGTCGCCAACGGCATGCGGGACTCGTTGGACGAGTTGGTCGGTGAGGCCAACCGCCGGGATCGGCCGGTGCCGTGGTGGCACGCCGATCTGCCGGCCTGACGAGCCTCGAAGTCCGGCGCCGACCTGGTCCGATCGAGCGGATCGGGTGGGTCCTTGGCCGGACCTCGGTCGGGTTGGGGAACCGGCTGCCCTTCAGGAAATGGTCGATCTCCTGCTAGGGTACGTGCTTCACGCGGACGTGGCTCAGCTGGTAGAGCATCACCTTGCCAAGGTGAGGGTCGCGGGTTCGAATCCCGTCGTCCGCTCCAAATAAAAGTGCAGGTAATGGCTGTCAGCGAGGCCTGAGCGGCCACTCCGTGATAGGTCGTCGGGACAGCCCGTGACCCATTCGTGACCCAGCGATCGGGAATCGGAGATGTGGAATTGGAGAAGCAACCGCCGTTCAGCGAGTTCCTTGTTGCTTCTCCAGTGGGACGACCGGAGCGGGTGACGTGAGTTCCGCCAGGGCATCAGCGATGACCCGGTCCCGGTCCTCCGTCGCGTGTTGGTAGATGAGAGCGGCGCGTGCGCTCTTCTGGCCGCCGCGTTTCATGAGTTCCTTGGTTGTGGCTCCGGTGGCAGCTGCCCAGGTAAGTCCTGAGTGCCGAAGGTCATGGAGATGAAGATCCGGCCGACCGGCGGCATCGCGGGCACTGTCCCACGCCCGCTGAAAGTTGCGCGGTGAAATCGCAGTGCCACTCTTAGTTCCGAAAAGCCAAGCGTCTGCTTCAGGGCCAGCGTGGCGATCGAGGTGATCTTTAAGCACTTGCAAGACATTTGAGGGAACGTGGAGTGTCCGGGTCCCCGCGTCTGTCTTAGAGGCTCAGCGGATTGGCGCGAGAACCCGTGACCAGCGGTTTCTGTAGTCGATGAGCTTGGCCGTGAGCATGAATGCGACCGCCAGTGCGAACTG
>JADGOE010000093.1 GCA_017883135.1 Acidimicrobiales bacterium | reverse complement strand
CGGCTACTTGTGTGGTGACCTGCACGTTGCCGGCGAACACGGTGAACTATCCGGTGGCCGTCACCACTGCAGTGTCGTTCCCGCTGACATTCAAGATCTTCGACACTTCGGTCGGCACGGGGCTCGGGGCGATCACCATAGGCGGTAGCTCTGCAAGCAACCCCTTGGGTTGGTGGGTCAACATCCCGGCAGGTGCACTCGCCGGCACCTATACGTCGACGGTTACATTGTCGGTGGCGGCGGCACCATGAGTTCCCAAGCGCGTGCCCACGGGAGCGTGAGTGTGCGGCGGGTCTGGCGCGCAGTGAGCATGTGCGGTACCGCGGTCGTTCTCTTGGTGATTGCTGTGGCGGGCGTGGTCACGGCACCCTCCGTTGGTGCGGTTGCCGTCGGTGGTTCGACCCCGTTCGGCCTGACCCCCAGCCCGCTGCCTGACGGCCGATCACGTCCGTATTTCGACCTATCGGTCGCTGCAGGTCAGTCCACCGTCCAAACGGTGGTGATCACCAACCAGGGGACGACCAGCAGCGCGCTGAAGGTCAGTCCCTCCACGGGCATCACCGCACCGAATTCGGGGAGCGTCTTCTACCGGTACTTCAAACCATGTGCCGGTACTGGCTGTTGGATCACCGGCCTTCCGCCGGTCTTCACCCTTGCGGCCCACAGCAGTCAGTCAGTTTCGTTCACCGTCACCGTGCCCTCGGGCACACCGCCGAAGCAGTATCTCGCCGGAATCACGGCAGAGCCGGAGGAAGAACCGTCGCGAGTGACCGTCGGATCGAATGGGAGCGCATCAGCCCAGGCGATCATCATCCATCAGATCAGCGTCGGCGTCGCGGTGACCGTCGGCTCGCAGTCCCAACTCGCGTGGAGCTTGCAGATTCCCAAGGTCACGTCGGGAGCGGCGGGTCCGACGCCGCGGCTCTTCATTCATGTGCGGAACACAGGCCAGATGTTCACCAAGAGTCGTGGTGTGACTACCTGCAAGGATCACGGCAAGGAAACGACGTATCCCGTCGTCTCGGATACGGTCCTGCCGGGCGAGGGAGCGATTCTGGTGACCAACGCCCCCGGGCCTTGCGTTCGGCTCGTCGGCCACCTGTACGGTCCAGCTGTTGTACGGGTCCGGTTCGACGGTCACCTGGTCCGGAACGGTGACTCTTCCCACCAACACCCCGACCACGATCATCCACACCGGACCGGGTACGTACACGACACTGCCGGTGGGCGGCATCCCGGCCTGGGCAATCGCGCTGTTCGCCCTTGGTGCGTTGATCGTCGTGGCCTTGGCCGCGATCATCGTGTTGCTGGTCCGGCGCCACGCCGGGGCACGTGCGGCGGGCGACGGGTTGGGCGACAGGCCAACCTGACAAGGCGTTCCATACGGGGTCCGAGGTCACCAGGATCCTGATCCGGACAGGGCCTGCCCAGCGAGAGGCGGGAGTAGCATTCAGGTTGTGACCGAGGTGCCGGTGACGTTCACCACCAAAGCTCAAGTCACCACCGGTCGGCCTGTCCTGCCGGACCCGAGGCCTCTGACGGCGCCTGAGTACTTCCATGTGCTGGCAAAACCCACGGGGCCGATATGCAACCTCGATTGTCGGTACTGCTTCTTCCTGTCGAAGGAGGCGCTCTACCCGGGTGATCGGTTCCGGATGGAGGACGACCTGCTGGACACCTACATGAGCCAGCTCTTCGAGTCCCAAGGTTCGTCACCGGAGGTGACCATTGCCTGGCAGGGGGGTGAACCAACGTTGATGGGAGTCGACTTCTTCAGCCGGGCGGTCGAAGTGGCCGGCCGGTACCGTCGGCCGGGCCAGACGGTGAACCATACGATGCAGACCAACGGCACCCTCCTGACCGACCAGTGGTGCGAGCTTCTGGCACAGCACGACTTCCTGGTGGGGATAAGCATCGATGGTCCTGCGGCCATGCATGACCGGTATCGGGTGGACAAACGCGGCGGTCCGACGTTCGACAAGGTCGCCCACGGCCTGGGCCTGCTGAAGAAGCACGCGGTCGAGTTCAACATCCTGTGCACCGTCAACGCCGCCAATCAGGATCATCCACTGGACGTCTACCGATACTTCCGTGACGAACTTGCCGCTCGACACATCCAGTTCATACCCATTGTGGAGCGCGAAAACGACACCGGGTTCCAACACGGCGACCGGGTGACCGATCGATCAGTCGATGCTGAGGCATGGGGATTGTTCATGATCGCCGTGTTCGACGAGTGGGTCCGGCGAGACGTCGGCACCGTGTTCGTGCCGTACTTCGATGCAGCACTCGCCTCGTGGCTGGGAGTTCAGCCGTCGATGTGCATCCTGAACGAGACGTGCGGGAACGGCGTTGCGTTGGGGCACAACGGTGATCTCTACTCCTGCGACCACTTCGTGGAGCCGGAGTATCTGCTCGGCAATGTTCGCGAGACCCACATGCTCGAGCTGGTGGCCTCTCCCCAGCAGCGAGCGTTCGGTGACGACAAGAGCGATGGCCTCCCGCAGTACTGCCGGAGCTGCGAGGTCCGGTTCGCCTGCAACGGGGAATGCCCGAAGAACCGATTCGTGTGTACACCGAGCGGCGAGCCCGGACTGAACTACCTGTGTGCCGGCTACAAGTCCTTCTTCACCCACATCAATGGGTCCATGCGGATCATGGTCGACCTGCTCCGACGGGGCAGCTTTGCCGACGAGATCATCAGCATCCTCGCGTCGGCGGGCCGCAATGATCCCTGTCCCTGTGGAAATGGTCTCAAAGCCAAGCGGTGCCACCAGCGCTGAGCAAGTGAGGGCTGGGCATGGGAGGGCCGAGCACGGGAAGGATGGCATTGGCAGGGAAGCGCCATTCGTGCAACCGTGAAGGTCATGGCAAGTCGTACCCGGTTGGTGGTTTGCGAGGGAGACGAGACGGGACAAGAGCTCTTGGAGCAGTCCCTGCGGGTCCTCGACACGGGGGTACTCGGAATCCCCATCGAGCTGCTCCGGTTCGATCTCTCGTTGGAGCATCGACGTCGGACCGCGAACGCGGTGGTGCGCGAGGCAGCTGAAGCGATGGTCGAGGTCGGATTGGGCTTGAAGGCGGCAACGATCACACCCCCCGGTGTCGGTGACGTCGGTTCGCCCAACCGCATCCTCCGTGAAGGTGTCGGTGGATCGGTGATCGTCAGGACCGGTCGTCGCATCACGGGCGTCGTTCCGCTGGCGCCGGTGGTCCACCCGATCGTGGTTGTGCGCATGGCGGTCGGTGACGCCTACGGGGCCGAGGAGCGGCGATCGGGCACGCCGGGAGGGTCGGACGAACAGGCGTGGCGAACCGAACGGATCGACCGCGGTACCTGTCGGGCGGTGGCCGAGTACTCGTTCCGAACGGCTTCTGCCATGGAGGGGTGCGTCTACGGAGGCCCCAAGTGGACGGTGTCCGCACTCTACGAGGGGATGCTCAAGGAGGAGATGGACGCGGCTGCCGCACGCCATGGCGACGTGCGTTACCGTCCGACCCTGATCGACGCAGCGTATGCAGGCCTGTTGACCGAGGCGGGCGAACAGACCTTGGTGATTCCGGCGCTCAACCGGGACGGCGACTGCCTTTCCGACCTGGTGCTGGCGCTGTTCGGCTCCATCGCCGGTTCCGAATCGGTGCTGTTGGCCCTCGATGAGGAGCTGCATCCCACGGTCGCCATGGCCGAGGCACCCCACGGTACGGCTCCGTCGCTCTGCGGAAAGGATGTCGCCAACCCGATGGCCATGCTGCTTGCCTGCGCTGCAGTGCTCGACCACGCGGCCGGGCACGGGGATCCCGCCCTGGCGAGCGCCGCCTCGGCTATCCGAGAGGCCACTCTGGGCGCAGCCGCGGACGGAATCAGAACGTTCGATCTCGGTGGCGATGCCTCCACGACGGAGGTGGTCGACGAAGTCCTTGTGCGGTTGGCACGGTCCGCCCCGGAGCCGACCTGAGGGCACCAGCGGAGAGTTCGAGCGGGGGCACCAAGGCGACTGGCAATCTTCTTGGGCTTGCAGACGTACTGCTGGTGGTGCACTCGAAGCAGACCACTGATTTCTCCTGACCGACCCGTTGTCGGCGTGGTCGGAGCGGCCGGGCGCAAGAGTCCTCGGAACCAGCGGATCTCTCTCGACTGAGTAGGGTCGTGCCGTGCCCTTGCTCGTCGCTGCACCGGACAAATTCCGTGGCACCGCCACCGCCAACGAGGTGGCCGCCGCCATCGGTCGGGCTGCAGGTTCGCTGGGTTGGACGGTGCGCGCGGTTCCGCTCTCCGATGGGGGAGAAGGGCTGCTCGAGGCGTTCGACGTCCCTGGCTCCCACCTCGAGACCACCTTGGTGACCGGGCCCGACGGCGTAGCGGTATCGGCCTCGTGGAGGGTCCTCGGGAGCCTGGCCGTGGTCGAGATGGCCCGGGCGTCGGGCCTGGCTCTGGTTGGTGGTGCCAACGGCAACGAACCCATGGGTGCCACCTCTCGTGGCACCGGCGAACTCATGGTCGCCGCCTCTGTCAAGGTGGGGATCGACGGCACGGTGGTGGTGGGTCTCGGGGGATCGGCGACCAGCGACGGAGGCCTGGGCGCACTGAACGCAGTCGAGGAGGCCGGGGGCTTGAACGGCGTGAGGCTGATCGGTGCCTATGACGCCGGTGTCGGGTTCGTGGATGCAGCCACCATGTTCGCTCCCCAGAAGGGAGCGAACATGGGCCAGGTCGTGGAACTCGAAGAACGGTTGTCATCATTGTCCGACTTCTACGGCGATCAGTTCGGGATCGACGTGCGTCTCGTGCCCGGCGCCGGTGCCGCTGGCGGCCTCGGCGGTGCCATCGTCGCGTTGGGCGGAACGCTTCGGTCGGGTTATGAGTTGGTGGCTGAGTTTCGGGGCCTCCGACGCTCACTGGCAGAAGCACAGCTGGTGATCACCGGTGAAGGGGCATTCGACCGGACATCCTTCTCGGGCAAAGTGGTCGGTGGGGTGGTACACGACGCTTCGCTCGCGGGTGTCGATGCGCTAGTGCTTGTCGGACGTATCAGCAATGATGCTGCCGAAATGGCCAGCGAGAGGTGCCTCCGAGTTGTCTCTCTCAGCCAGCGGTTCGGGGAGCGGCGTGCGATGACCGACACGCTGGCATGCATCGAGTCGGCTGTTCGAGCATCGTTGGGCCCGAACGGCCTCCGGTAGGTCGGGTGCCGGCGTGCCGGCTACGGGATATCCCCCCTTGCCGGACGCGTCCACAGGCCTGGCGAGATCGTGCCCGTTGAGCAGGTGCTCCCGGTGGGAATTCGCCCTTGTCGTGACCGCGCCACGCTTGGGGTGGGCAGTGGCATAGGATTGAGCTGTCAACTTCGGTCCGTTCGGTTGCTCTCGTTTCGTGGGCGCCGGCTGCTCGATCGGAGGGATCGACGGCCGACCAGCACTGTGCAGCAGTGGTCGGTTCCGACCATCTGGGGCGGGAGTTGCCGCAACGGCTGTCTTCGCCCACCACATTCCCCTGCTGGCACGGACCGAGAGAGATGCCATGCAGACCGAGCTGAAGACGCCTCTCGGTGCCGCGGCGCACCGCGAAGACTTCGCCGAACTTTCCCGAAGGGTCCGAGACGAGGGACTACTCGCGCGGCGGTCCAGCTACTACGTGGTAAAGATCGTTGCCACCGTCGGAGCACTCGCCGCTTTGGTCGGTACCGCGGTGCTCTTCGGCGACAGCTGGTGGAACCTGGCAGTGGCTGTCGCCCTGGCATTCGTGCTGGCCCAACTCGGATTCATCGGCCACGACGCCGGCCATCGCCAGGTCTGCGCACACCGCCGGGCCAACGACGTCATCGGCCTCGTAACGGCCAACCTGCTGACCGGGTTCAGCTTCAAATGGTGGCTGACCAAACACAACCGGCATCATGCCCATACGAATACGGACGGCAAGGACCCCGACCTTGCCCCTGGGGCACTTGTGTACACGCAAGGCCAGGTCGAGCACCGCGGACGATTCGGCCAATGGTTCGCCCGCACCCAGTCGATCATGGCCATCCCACTGCTGTTCCTCGAGGCACTCAACCTCCATCTGGCCAGCATGATCGCCCTTGCCCGCCGACGGGATCGGGCAGCTCCCGTCGAGGCCGGCCTGTTGGCCGTGCACGGTGCGGTCTTCTTCGTCGCTCCGTTCCTGATTCTGTCGCCGTTGCGGGCAGTGATCTGTGTCGCCATCACCCAGTGCCTGCTCGGTTTCTATCTGGGCGCGAGCTTCCTCACCAATCACGTCGGCATGCCGACGCTCGCGGGAACCGACAACCTGGGATTCCTACGGCGTCAAGTGTTGACCTCGCGGAACTTGTCCGGCCCATCCTTCACCGGGTTCATCTTCGGTGGGCTGGACACCCAGATCGAACACCACCTGTTTCCGACCATGCCGAGGGCCAACCTCCGTCGTGCTCGGAAGCTGGTCCGACCGTTCTGCGACGAGCGGCGGATCGCGTATGCGGAGCAGAGCCCGTGGCGCGCCTATCGCGACGTGCTCCATCACCTTCGAATCGCCGGTAACGGTGGATCCGTCGCCATCATCGATTGAGCCCTCCACAGGGTTCGCCGGACGGGCCGTGGTACGCCGACCTTTCAGATGCTCGTTGCGATGGGCCTGCAGGGCTGGACAGGTCGGCCTCGAATCCCGACCCGGCCCCTGGTAGGGTCAGGACCACAACAGAGGTAGTACGACGGGGAAGCCGGTCTAATTCCGGCGCTGGTCCGCAACCGTAGGTGGCGACGATCGAGTTCGCCACGAGTCGGGATGCCGTCGTGTTACTTGGTTGAGCCCATACCCGTCGAGAACAACGGCAAGGGCTCGGTCGGTCGCGAGCCCAGCGAGGACTTGCGGAGCTTCCGGGTCACTGCCCCGGAAGTGAGGACCCACCCCATGTCCACCAAGCGTCTTCTGGCGTCGGCAGCCGTCTGTGCCTGCCTTCTGGTTGCGGTCGCCGCGGCACCGTCGACAGCAACCGCCGCTCCCGTCCCGTCGTCGGCGCCGCCGCCGCTCCCCCAGACTGCCGCCGCCCAGGCCGGAGCAGCGTGGCTGGCCGGACAGCTGACCCCGGCCGGATACATACCCTCCCCGACATTGCCGGGCCAACCCGACCTCGCCGCCACCGCCAATACGGTCCTGGCCCTGGCCAGTGCCGACATCGACCGGCCCGTGGCCGACGCCGCGCTCGGGTACCTCGAGGCTCACGTGGGCCAGTACGTGACGGACGGTGGGAGTGATGGGCCTGGCCAGCTGGCACTGCTGATCCTCGATGCCCATGCCCTCGGCACCGATCCGCGCTCGTTCGGTGGCACGGATCTGGTGGCTCGGCTGCTCGCCACGGAACAGACCGTGGGTCCCGATGCAGGTCTCTTCGGAGCACAGTCGCCGACCTTCGACGGTGCATACCGACAAGGACTCGCACTGGCCGCACTGGCCGCCGCCGGGGTCACCGATCACGCTCGGGTGGGTGAGGCAGAGGCCTGGCTCAGCGGGCAGCAGTGCCCTGACGGTGGGTGGACCAGCTACGTCACCACCTCGAATCCGTGCAGTGGCGATCCGACCAGCTACGACGGCCCCGATACGAACTCCACCGCACTGGCGATCGAGGGTCTGGCGGCACAGGGCGCCCTCGGCTCCGTGGGCGCTTCCAATGCGGCGAGCTTCCTCTCCGCTGCGCAGGACAGCGATGGCGGCTGGAGCTACTTCCCCAACACCGCAGGCGCGCCGGGCGCCACCGACCCCGACTCGACAGCACTGGTGGTCCAGGCAATTGTCGCCTTGGGCCAATCGCCCTCCGCGAGCAGGTTCGATCAGGGGAGCAACAATCCGGTGTCCGCGCTCCTCTCCTTCCAGTTGACGTCGGGCGTCGGCCAGGGCGCCTTCTTCTTTCCGCCCGGCACGGACCCCGATCTGCTGGCCACCTACCAGGCCGTGCCGGCACTCGCCGGGGTCGCGCTCCCGGTCAGCCCTTCCGCTTCGCCGGTAGAGGGCCTGTCCTTGGCGGGTAGTGACGGAGGGGTCTTCGCCTACGGGGACGCCACCTTCGTCGGCTCCCACGGGGGCTCGCCCCTCAACGCGCCCATCGTGGGCGTGGCTGCCACCCCTGAT
>JADGOE010000092.1 GCA_017883135.1 Acidimicrobiales bacterium | reverse complement strand
AATGCGACTTCGACATCGTCATTTTCCCAGCTTGGGAGGCACTTTCCGCGGATGCGCGACTAACCAATCAAGTCATTGGTCGGTGCTTCCAGGTTAAGCAGAACCCGAAGCCGAACCTGTGCACGGCCGGGACGCCACAGCTGCTCAAGGTCACCGTGGCCGTGTCGTGGGGTCCGAACGCCGACGCCAACAACGTGCAGGACAGTGTGGTGATCAACTACCCGCCGGCCGGCGTGCAGACGCTCGGATTCCTCGCACTCCAGGTCAACGGTGACTCCCTCGCTAGCGACAGCCAAGGGAACTCCTGGAGCGAGCGGGTGACCGCCATACCCGTGACGTTCAGCGGACCGCAGGTCCTCAATCTCTACCCCGACGAGTTCGGCTGCGTCTTCGCCCAGGTCCAACCCGGGACCTACACGGTCAGCGTCGGCCAGCCGGTGGCCAACGTCCCGCCGGGGTCCACCTACGGGAGTCCTCAATTCGTAGCCAATGCGGCCGGCGGTGCAACACTGCCGGCGGGGTTCTACAGCGGACACGTCTGGAGTCCGCCGAACAGCGAGCCCCAAGGGACGGTGCCCACCATCACGGTCGGGATCGGCGCGGTCACCCGCGTGCAGGCCGTCGCAACAGCGAACTACCCGCCGTTCGACCAGGGGAGCACCGTCAACTTCTCCTATGCGTCCTCGACGTCCGTCGAGGACGGGGTGACCTGTCCGGGCGCAAACCAGATCACCTGCATCGCAAGCGGCGAGAACTCCGCCGGCACCGCCCAGGTCAGCTGGGCCTCCGGGTCGACTTGGTCCAACCCCGCTCTTCCCAACGGAGTCGCCCTGACCCGGTTGACCTCGGTGGCCTGCACGGTCGGGTCGACCGCGTGCATCGGGGTGGGGTACGGGTCTGCCGGCGCGGTCATCCTCCACGGGTCGACCGGCGCCTCGCCCACCCTCAGCTCGTACTCCATGACGGGCACCGGCCTGAACACGGCCGGGGCGACACTCAACCAGGTCGCGTGCCCCTCGTCGACCCAGTGCGTAGCCACCGGCACGACCAGCGCAGGGGTTGGGGTCGTCCTGTCGGGGACCATCGGCTCCTCGGCCTCGACGGACGCATGGGTCTCGGACCCCCTGTCCACCGCCACCACCTCGCTGACCGGCCTGCAGTGTCCGAGCTCGGCCACCGGGTGCGTGGCCATCGGCACCACCTCGACCACGCCGGTCGTCCTGTCGGGCCCGGTGGGTTCAGGTAATCGGGACGGGCAAGGTCAACGGAGCGACCACTGCCTCGCCGGTCGTCCTGTCGGGCCTCGCCGGCGGCTCGGGTCTCGCCGCCGTCGTGCCGTGGATCGCTGACTCCTTCAACGCCGCCACCGTGACGACCGTGGCCTCCCTCTCGTCGATTACCTGCCCGCTGACCACGAAGTGCCTGGTCGCCGGTACAGGTGCGCTCGCGTCCCCGGCGACCTCGGGCGCCCTACTCCTCTACGGTCCGACCGCCGGACCGCTCAGCGCCGAGTTCCCGTTAGCCAGCAGCGCCACGGTCACCTCCGTCTCCCAGGTGACTTGTCCGTCGCTGACGACGTGTGCCGCCCTCGCTACCAACGCCTCCGGACCGGTGATCTTCACGCTGACCATCAACAGCACCAACAACCTCGCTGATACATGGCACTCGGACGGCGTCCCCAACGGCGGCGGAACCGTCAGCACCCTGAGCCAGGCGGTCTGCCCGGCAGCCGCGGCCTGCCTGATCATGGCCGCCGGAACGCTGTTGGGCTCCCCCGCCGGGTTCCTGATCTCGACCACCAATCTCGGCGGGCCGACGACCTGGGCGGCCGCCATCCTCCCGTCGCAGGACCAGGTCCTCTACTTCGACGACATCGACTGCACCTTGGGGGCCTCCGGAACCTGTTCGGCAGTCGGGGCGACCCCCACCGGGGCCGTCGTCCTCACGTCCGCCACCGGCCCGGGTGCCAGTGGCGGGTGGTCCGACCAGACTCCCACCGGTCTGTCGGGAACGGTCGCTCTCGGAGTGCCCATCGAGATCAGCAACACCAGTCTCAACTCCGGCTTGGCCGGGTCCCAGACCTCGGTCAATGCAGTCACCGCCGGGGCCTCCCCGAACGCACCACAACTTCCGGTCCTGTTCCCCTTCCAGGGCGGCTACAGCATGTTCGCCGGTGACTGCCCGGGGGAGAGCAACGCATACAACGTGGCCTTGGCGACTACGATTCCCGGCGGGGTCTCCGGGTCGACGGTGGGCATGGCGTCCCCCACGGTTCCGCTCGGCCTGCTGTCTGTGAAGGTCACGTCACCGACCACCGGTCTGCCCCATTCGAGCGTCACACTGCAGTTGAAGGCCACCGCCGTGGCCGGATGCGGCACAGATACCTACAACCTCCAGACCACCGGAGTCGACGGCCTCAGCCGCATCGAGGTGCCGTTCGGCTCGTACTCGCTCTACGTGAACGGCAGTTCCACCGCCTACGGGACCGCGGTGGTGGCCGGGAACTCCGTCGTGCTCACACTGGCCCTAGTGGGGTCTTCGACCTTCGTGCTCCCGACGCCCGTGGCGGTGGGCGCTTGATGGCGCTCCGCACCGGACCCCGGCGCCCCTGGTGTGCGCTCCGAATGAGGAACGTTCACTGTGCGCGGGTCGAACGGCGGTGGGTCGGTCGCTCGGACGACGGGCTCACGCTGGTGGAGCTGCTGGTGGCCTTCACGGCCCTCGTCGTCCTCCTCACCATCACCGGCAACGTGCTCACCACCTACCTCAGTGCCGGAACCACCGTCACCTCGACCTATGCAGCTGCCGACCAGTTGCTGCCCACTTCGATGACCATCCAGAGGCTGCTCCGCAGCGAGGCGGAGCCGGCACCCACCCTGGCCACCACGGTCACCGGCGTCGGTGCCGGCTACTGCGCCAACCCGACTGCCAACACGCCGTGCCCGCCGTTCGACCCAAGTCTGATCGGCACCTACTCGAGCACCTTTTACGCCAACATCGGCGACGCGACCGGGCCGGCGAAGATCGTCATGACCGAGACGACCCCCACGAAGTGCCCCGGCTGCAAGTTCCCCTCGGCGCAATTCACCGTGACCCAGTACAGGGCGAATGCCAGCACGTGCCCGTTCGCCAATCCCTCCACCAGCCCGACCGCGCCGACCAACGTCTGCAGCTGGTCGGCGTCGGGCACACGACTGGTGACCATCAACAACGTGGTGAACGGGTTGACCCTGAACTCGGGTGGTACTGCGGTGCTCTCGGCCACGCCGATCTTCACCTACAACACCCTCGACCTGAACCCAGCGGAGGACGTACCTCCCTTGCCGCCCGTCTACGCCCCCGGGGCGACCACGCAGACCGGATCCACAACGGGAACACCACCGACCGGTCTCCTATCCGCCTTCTCCACGTGTGCCGCTCCGAACACGTTCGACGCCTACGGCAACCCCACCAAGTCGAACTGCCCGGCCGACATCATCCAGAACATCCGAGTCGACCTCCAGGTCCAAGTCCAAGGAAGCCCAATGCAGGAGAACTCCTTCCTCGTCTACCGGCTCTCCTCGGCCTCCGCCTCCTACAGTCCCCTCGTCGGGTAGGTCACCATGCCGATCATTGAGTCACCATCCATGTCGAAGCGGCAGCGCTGCACGGTGACGCGGGTGCATGCCGCCCCGTTCCGGCGAGCTCGGGCAGCGGGCCGACGGCGATCGATGCGGAGTGACGTCGGCCAGGCGGCCCTGGTCCTGGTCGTCGCCATCACCGTGCTCCTGACGACGGTGGGCGGCTTCATGATCGCCAACATCGTCAACAACGACCCCCTCCTGACCAACGCCAACATCCAGCGCTACGCCTACCGGGCCCTCGCCTCGGGACTCAACGCCTACACCAGCGCCATCAACGCCAACCCCTACCTCGGCGCCTGCAACACGAGCACCAACGGCGCGGCCCAGTGCGCGGGCCTGACCTACGGCACGTGGAGCCAGGTGCCGGGCACGGACCTCGGGAACGGCGTCATCCCGGAGTACTACAAGTTCGACAACCCCCAGTCGGTCATCGACCCGACCACCAGCATGCTGACCAGTCTGCAGGTCCAGATCGTCGGAGCTGCCGGTTTCAGCGGCCGAAACGTGAACTACTCGATGGTGGCCAAGTTCGTCCCCGCCAACGGGTTCCTCGACAACGTCTGGTGGACGAACTTCGAGTCCTCGGGTACGCCATCCACATGCCTGTACTGGTGGCAAACCAATAGTTACTCCACCAGTGGGGGCTGCACGCCGGTCAATTTCGCCGCCAGCGACATCATCAACGGACCCGCGTTCTCCAACGACTCCATCTTCGTCACCGGTACGGCCGGGCCGCCGAAGTCGGGCCCCCACTTCGGGTCGGGCTCGACCAACTACGGCGTGACCACGGCTGATCCGAAATGCCAGTTCATCGACTTCACTCCGAGCACCTACTCGACCCCCACCGGAGATCCGAACTGCTCGAGTGCCATTGGTGAGGTGACCTACAACTCGGCCGCGAGCTCCTACAGCGCAAGCAACCTCGCCACCGTCCCCACCGACAACACCAGTCTGGGCAACTACGCCCAGCAGGCAGGGTGCTACTACGTCGGCCCGACAACGGTCACGCTGGTCGGCAACAAGATGACGGTCCTCAGCCCCGAGTCGGCGACCGATGTCGGCCGCCTGTTCAGTGGCAACACCAACACGTGCCCGACCGATGGCACCACCTCGGTGTCCCTACCGTCCAATGGCGTCATCTTCGTCGACCAGAACCCGTCCACCAATCCGGCGATCTCCACTGCCAACCCGTACCTCAACCAGCCGTATTTCGGCAAAGGGACCACTCCCAACTCGGAGGGCGACGTCTTCGTTCAGGGGAGCCTTTCCGGACACCTGACCATCGGTGCCAACAACGACATCATCATCGACGGGCCGATCCTCTACACCGACTGCGCCACCCACTGGGCGGGCACACCGCACGAGAGCACGTGCGGCTACATCGACGCCACCAGCATGACGCCCAATGACACGCTCGGTCTGATCGCCCTCAAGTACGTAGAGGTCGCGAGGCCGGTCGACAGCTACAACAACGTGCTTCCGACCTGCCTGTCGAGCGGCGCCCAGCCCGCGCCGCTCTGTGACCCCACGTCGGCTACCGGCAGCCCCTATGGAGGTGGTTCGGGGTCATGGGGCCTGACCATCGACGCTTCCATCCTCGCCCTGCAGCAGTCCTTCGCCGTCAACAACTACAACCGGTCGGGGACGTCGGGAGGCGGGTCCTCCGGGGGGCCGACTGCGGAGGGCCATCTGACCATCTACGGATCGATTGCGCAGGACGCACGCGGGCCAGTGGGCACTGGCGACTCGTCCGGCAATCTCCTGACAGGTTTCCTGAAGGACTACAACTTCGACCCCCGTCTGGCCCTCTACTCACCGCCCTTCTACCTGAGCCCGGGCACGGCCTCGTGGGACCTCGACTCCTCGTCGCAGAGCGTCACCGGATCGTGCCCGGTGGCACCTCCGGTGCAGAAGACCCCAGTGACGACTCAGCCCGTCTGGCCGTGGACCCTGACACCGGACCTCTATCACTCGGTGGCCGGCACGGTCTGTGCCAGCGCTTCCTGATCCAGTCACCCCGGCCTCCACCTCGCCTTCCTCCGCTGCCACCGCCGTCCGGCCCCCGCCCCACGGCAGGTAGCCTTCTCCCCTTATGCCCATGAAGACCCGAGACGACATCAGGAACGTGGCCATCGTGGCCCACGTCGACCACGGCAAAACCACCCTGGTGGACGCCATGCTCTGGCAGTCCGGGGCCTTCCGGGCCAACGAGTCGGTCAACGAGCGGGTGATGGACTCGGGCGACCTCGAGCGTGAGAAGGGCATCACCATCTTGGCGAAGAACACCGCCGTCCTCCACAACGGGGTCAAGATCAACATCATCGACACACCCGGTCACGCCGACTTCGGCGGAGAGGTCGAGCGGGGCTTGACCATGGTCGACGGCGTGCTCCTGCTGGTCGACGCCTCCGAGGGCCCCCTCCCCCAGACCCGCTTCGTGCTGCGCAAGGCCTTGGAGGCCCGCCTGCCGGTGGTACTGGTGGTCAACAAGGTGGACCGGCCCGACGCCCGCATCGACGAGGTGATCCACGAGGTGGAGGAGCTCTTCCTCGACCTCGACGCCGACGAGCACCAGATCGACTTCCCCATCCTCTTCTCCAACGCCCGTGCCGGGTGGGCCGCCACTGAGCAGGGCGTGGTGGGAACCGACCTCGAGCCGCTCTTCCAAGCCATCCTCGACCGCATCCCCGCCCCTCACTACGACACGGAGGCGCCGCTGCAGGCCATCGTGTCCAACCTGGACGCCTCCCCCTACCTGGGTCGCCTGGCCATCTGCCGGGTCCGCAACGGCACCCTCCGCAAGGGCTCGACGGTGGCCTGGTGCAAGCTCGACGGCACCATCGAGCGGACCAGAGTCACTGAGCTGTACATCACCGACGCCCTCGACCGGGTCGATGCTGCCGAGGCCGGTCCCGGCGAGATCGCCGCAGTTGCCGGCATGGCCGAGATCACCATCGGCGAGACGCTGGCCGACCCCGATGATCCCCGCCCGCTGCCGGCCATCACCGTGGACGAGCCCAGCCTGTCCATGACCATCGGGATCAACACCTCGCCCCTGGCCGGAATTGACGGCAGCAAGCTGACCGCACGCCAGATCCTCAGCCGGCTCGAGTCCGAGCTGGTCGGCAACGTGTCGCTCAGGGTGAACACGACCGAGCGCCCCGATACCTGGGAGGTCCAGGGGCGCGGTGAGCTCCAGCTGGCCGTGCTGGTGGAGACCATGCGACGCGAGGGCTTCGAGATGACCGTGGGCAAGCCCCAGGTGGTCACCCGTGAGGTGGACGGCAAGATCCACGAGCCGATGGAGCGGGTGGCCATCGATGTGCCCGACGACTACCTCGGCGTGGTGACCCAGCTGATGGCCCTGCGCAAAGGCCTACTCATCGAGATGGTCAACCATGGCACGGGTTGGGTGCGGATGGATTACCGGGTGCCGGCACGCGGCCTGGTCGGCTTCCGGACCGAGTTCATGACCGAGACCCGCGGCACCGGCATGCTCCACCACGTCTTCGACGGCTGGGAGCCCTGGCACGGCGAGCTCAAGACCAAGCGGAACGGCTCGATGGTGGCCGACCGGCGCGGGTTCACCACCGGCTACACGCTGATGAACCTGCAGGAACGCGGCATCCTTCTGCTCGGGCCCTCCACCGAGGTCTACGAGGGCATGGTGATCGGCGAGAACGCCCGGGACGAGGAGATGGACGTCAACCCGATCAAGGAGAAGAAGCAGACCAATGTGCGTTCGGCCTCCGCCGACGAGGCCATTCGCCTGACTCCCCCGCTGCTGCTCTCATTGGAGCAGGCCCTTGAGTTCATCGCCGACGACGAGTGCGTCGAGGTGACCCCTAAGTTCGTCCGGTTGCGCAAGGTCATCCTCGACCAGGCGACCAGGGGCCGGCAGCGGAGCCGGGCCCGCAAGGCCGCGGGCTGAGCCCTTTCAGCGCCCCACGGGCTCCGGACCGGTCAGCCCGGTACCCCAAAGGGTCCAAGGAGTCGCGTTCGACCGACGATCGAGGTTCCGGCGCCCTTCACGTCAGCCAACGGACACTTTGGGCATGCCGACCGAGTCTTTCAGGAGGCGATCCAGATCCTCCACGCTGAGCGGCCGAGCGAAGAGGAACCCTTGTCCGATGTCGACCTTCTCGGCTCTGAGGCGTATCCGCTGATCGTCGTTTTCGACGCCCTCGGCGATGGTGTCGAGTCCGAGGACCTTGCCCAGTTGGACCAGGGTGTGGACGAGGGCCGCCGACTCGGCTGAGTCGGCGATCCCCGACACGAAGGACTGATCGATCTTCAGGATATCGATCGGGAACTGTCGCAAGTAGGCGAGCGACGAATAGCCGGTGCCGAAGTCGTCGATGGCAATCCGCACCCCGAGCGTCTTCAACACCTTGAGACGAGCGATGGTTCCGTCGACGTCGTGCATCAGCCCGGCATTACTGAGTTCGTAGGCATTTTCGGGGGTCCGGCGTGACATCGTCCCTGGTCAAGGCATTTCGAGGTCTCGAGAACGCCGAAAAGCGT
>JADGOE010000091.1 GCA_017883135.1 Acidimicrobiales bacterium | reverse complement strand
TGGAGAGTGTCGGGTGGTAGATGACCTCGAGCCCGAAGTCGACGATGAGGTCCACCACCGTCGGCTCCGAGGCATTGATGAACGACATCGTGTTGCCGCTGCACGCGCCTCCTTGGAACCAGAGCACGGAAGTCATGGTGTCTCCTTGTGAGGATTCGGGCTGGGGTCGGGGGAACCCAACGGTTCTGGACGTGCGGTCATCGACTTGGCCTCTCCATCGACTGGGTCTTGCCGAAGCTTTTGGCGAACTCGACCACGAAGGCCAGGGTCTCCTGCATCTGGGGGTCCTTCAACTCTCTGAGGAGCTTGAAGATCCCGCCGACGCCGACCTTCTTCCCCTTGGTCACTCGGTCCGCCTCGCTGGCGGCCTGACCGAGCCTGCCGATCACCTCGACGACCTCGGGATTCAGGACCGGGGAGCTCAGGATCTGCTCGACGGCTGGCGCCGCCTCGGTGAAGACGCGGAGCATGTCGGAGTACTTCTGGAGCTGGTCGGTCTCGCCCGTCGCCCCAATGCGCACCTTGAGCACCGAGGCGTTGACGTTGTCGATAATCTCGCGGCTGCGGGCCAGCAGGGCCGTACTGGCCTCCATCAGGAAGGCCATCTCGGGAGCATTGGCTGCGATCACCGCCAGAGCCGAACGTACCTCTGGGTCACGCAGAGCCTGGTCGAGGGCGTCGGCGGACGGGGAAGGGGACTGCCTCTCGGTAAGCGCCATCGCTGCACTCCCGGTTGCTCGGATCGGCACCTCGCGTCGATCGAAATGGGCTTGATCCGGTTCGTGAAGGGGCGTTCTGCCCATTCTTTCGAGTGGAGCCATCGGTCGCCGCTCCGTGGTCACGGACAGGCCCGACCGGCGGAGGACGGTCCGACCGGCGACACCGTCACAGGTGGGGCGTACGTTCCTGATCCACGGACGGCTGAAGCTGTCCGGCTCGCCTGCCCGAGGTCCGTGGGCTGTCTCCCGAGGTCCGCCGCCGGCCCGGGGGTCAGGGCGATCGTCCCTCGGCGGGACCGTCGACCCGGTAGCACCACGCCACGACCTACGGAGACCGCCCCGCCATGAATAGCGCCGAACGCACCGATCTGCTGGAGAAGCTGACAACCGGAATCTCGAATCTCACCGACTCCGCCCGGTGGCGGCGCCATCTGGAGGTGCAGCGCAGATTCCACCGGTACAGCTTCGGAAATGTCGTACTGATCGCCGCCCAGTGTCCCGGGGCCAGCAGGGTCGCGGGATTCAGGGCGTGGAAGTCGCTCGGCCGCTCGGTGCGCAGGGGGGAGAAGGCCATCTGGATCTTGGCGCCGATGGTGGCCAGGGCCGACGAAAGCGCCGACGGGGACGACACGGGAATGGTCCGGGGGTTTCGGTACGTCGCCGTGTTCGATGTCTCCCAAACGGAGGGAGAGGAACTGCCGGCCGTGAGCAACAGGCTCCTCGGTGAGGATCCGGCGCACAGCTTCGCCCGCCTGGTCGAGGTGGCCGGCTCGGTCGGCTACGTCGTCGACGTCACCGAGCTCCCCGACGGCGTCAACGGAGACTGTGCATTCGCACTCCACCGCATCCGCGTCGAGGTACGGAATTCGCCGGCCCAGCGGGTGAAGACCCTCGCCCACGAGATCGTCCATGCGCTGCTCCACGAGGGGTTTGACGACCGACCTCTGGCCGAGTTGGAGGCCGAGTCCGCTGCTTACGTGGTCTGCCAGTCCCTGGGTCTGGACAGCGGTGCCTACTCCTTCGGCTACGTGGCCTCGTGGGCCGGCGGCGGCGACCAAGCCGTCGCCGGCATCAAGGCGTCGTGCGGACGCATCCAGCAGGCTGCCGCGACCATCCTCGGAGCGTTCGAGTGCGAGGAGCAGATGGAGGCGGCATAGCGGCTTCGCAACGTTCCGATCCGGGCACATTCAGCCGGGTAACGGAAGGAACCGATCCGGCAAGGTGGTGTGGCAGCCGTAAACGCGGTGTCGGCTGCTGGCGCTGTTTCGCTTCATCCGCGGAACAAGGTGTGAGATCCGAAGAACAATTGGAGCAACGACCATGTCCTTATCGCCAGGTACTAGCGATGTCTTCCTTGGTGTTGCACAGCACGATGTCAATGCGCTCGAAGGCCTCTTCCAGGCACGGCTCGACAATCTCGAAGCGTCCGGGCTCGATCCCAAGACGTACTCGTTGGCCAACATCGCGGCACTGATCGCCGCCGATGCCGCACCGGCGTCGTATGTATTTCAGGTCGGGTTCGCACTCGATGCCGGAGTCACCCCCGAGGAGATCCTCGGCCTTCTGGTGGCTCTGAACCCGACTGTCGGAAATGTCCGGATCGTGGCGGCAGCAGCAGAGATCGCCTTCGCACTCGGCATCGAGATCGATGCCGACAAGGACTGAGGGGGTCTCACATGATGCGCAGAGACCCGCTCCTCCGGATGGCAGCGATCGGAGGAGTCGCCTACATGGGAGCCAAGGCAGCCGGCAACCGTGGCCAGAAGCAGCAGGCCCAGCAGGCCCAGCAGGTCCCAGCCCCAGCGGCGCAGGCCAGCGCCGCGAGCGACCGCATCACCCAACTCCAGGAACTTGCGTCCCTCCACGATTCGGGTGCACTGACCGATGAGGAGTTCGCGTCGGAAAAGGCGAAGGTCCTCGGCTGAGCCGGCGGGCCCAAGGCACCCTGCCGTAGGTGTCCGTTCGGCGACGTGCGCCGTCGGTCACTGACCGAGGGATCGTGCCCGCTCGAACGAGCGATCGATCTCGTCCCACGCGGCATCGACCCCGTCGAACCCGCCCACCGTGGTCAGCTTGTCCGGCTCGAGGTCCTTGTAGACCTCGAAGAAGTGGGCGATCTCGAACGTGAGGTGGGGCGGAAGCTCGTCGAGGGTCCTGATGCCCTCCCACATCGGATCGCCCAAGGCGACCGAGATGATCTTGGCATCCGGCCCCTTCTCGTCGGTCATCCAGAAGACGCCCACCGGCCGGCACTCGACCAGGCAACCCGGAAACGTGGGCTCATCCAGGAGGACCAGGGCATCGAGCGGGTCGCCATCCTCGGCGAGGGTGTCCGGAACGAAGCCATAGTCGGCCGGATAGAAGGTTGCAGAGAACAGGCGGCGGTCGAGTCGTATGACGTGACGTTCGTGGTCGTACTCGTATTTGTTGCGGCTCCCACGCGGGATCTCCACAACGACTTCGATCGTGCGATCACTTCCCATGGAGCGCACCTTTCCTCAACGGACCTGCCGTCCCCATTGTGGCTCAATCCGGACTGGCACCCTCATGCCGGTCAGGGCGACCATTTCGGCACGGTGTCAGCTCCGTTCGTCGTCGGCGTTGCCCACGCGTGACCCGCTCGGCCGGCCACTTGGGGTCGGTTGCTATCGTTGGTCCAATGAGTGTCGAAGTCGTGCGTGGCACCAAGGAAGGAGCGGGCCCCGATTCCGACTCGAGGTACTTCGCTCGCCAGCTGTCCGACCTCGAGTTCAACGATCGACTTCTGGACCTGGTGGCCGACGAGAACATCCCATTGCTCGAACGGGTCAAATTCCTCGTCCTGTTCAGCGAGCGTATCGATGAGTTCTTTCAGGTGCAGGTGGCCGGCTTGCGGCGCCAGGTCGTTGCCGGCATCAAGAGTCTTGCTCTCAACGGCAGTACGCCCGAGAAGCTCCTGCGTGATGTCCGGGCTTCCTTGGAACGCATGGTGCGCCGGCAGGAGTCGTTGCTGTTGGACCAACTCTCTCCCGCTCTCAAGGTCGAGGGGATCGAGCTCTGCGACTGGGAGTCGCTGGACGCGACGGATCGCACATACTTGCATGGGGTCTTCGACCGGTTGATCCTGCCGGTGGTCACCCCATTGACCGTCGACCCGAGCCATCCCTTTCCCTACATCTCCAACCTCTCGCTCAACGTGGGCGTCGAGGTGCGCAATCGGAAGGACGGCACCTCACGTTTTGCGCGGGTCAAGGTTCCGCCCAACGTGGACAGATTGCTGTCCCTACCGGGTGGTGACCGCTTCATTCCCCTCGAACAGACGTTGATCGCCTTCCTCGACGAGCTCTTTCCGGGCATGGATGTAGGTGCTCCCTGTATCTTCAGGGTGACGCGCGATGCCGACCTGGCCCTCGACGACGATGCGGCCGACGATCTGCTCTTGGCCCTCCAGGAGGAGTTGCGCCGCCGCCGGTTCCTCCCGGTGGTGCGACTCGAAGTGGATTCGCGCACGTCGGAGGCCCCGGTCGAGCGACTGACCGAGGAGCTCGGGCTGGGCCCCGATGACGTCTACCGCTTCGCGGGCCCGCTGGGGTTGAACTGCCTGTGGGCTATCCATGCACTCGATCATCCGGAGCTCCACGACGAGCCGTGGACGCCCCTGGTGCCAGCGGCGTTCACGACGGTCGAGCGCGAAGAGGACGCGAGTATCTTCTCCGTGCTCGACCGGCAGGATGTGCTGGTCCACCACCCCTACGACTCATTCTCCGCCTCGGTGGAGGAGATGATGAACGAGGCCGCCGACGACCCCCACGTGCTGGCCATCAAGCAGTGCCTGTACCGGACATCGGGTGACAGCCCGGTCGTCGCAGCTCTGGTGCGCGCCGCCGAGCACGGGAAGCAGGTGGCTGTGCTGGTGGAGGTGACCGCCCGGTTCGACGAGGAGGCCAACATCGGATGGGCCCGTGCTCTCGAGGAGGCCGGGGCCCACGTCATCTACGGACTGATGGGTCTGAAGACGCACGCAAAGACGACCTTGGTGGTGCGGCAAGAGGGAGATGCCGTCCGGCTCTACTGCCACGTCGGTACCGGCAACTACAACCCCAAGACGGCGCGCATGTACGAGGATCTGGGTGTCTTGTCCTCGCGCCCGGAGCTCGGGGCCGATGTCACCCGATTCTTCAACTACATCACCGGTTTCAGCCAACCTCCGCTCTATCAGGAGTTGGTGACATCA
Source organism: Acidimicrobiales bacterium (assembly GCA_017883135.1). Taxonomy (GTDB): domain Bacteria; phylum Actinomycetota; class Acidimicrobiia; order Acidimicrobiales; family RAAP-2; genus Bog-756. Next base: position 3,248 of record JADGOE010000091.1, on the reverse strand, counting down.
CCGGGGGGTATCCGTGACCGGGTGGTCGAGTGCATCGACAGAGAGGCAGAGGCGGGCTCTGACGGACGCATCGTGATCAAGGTCAACGGGCTCGATGACGTGGTGGTGATCGATGCCCTGTACCGGGCGTCCCAGGCCGGGGTGCCGATCGACCTGATCATCCGGGGGATCTGCTGCCTGCGACCAGGCGTCCCGGGCCTGTCGGAGACCATCCGGGTCCGCTCCATTGTGGGGAGGTTCCTCGAGCACTCGCGGATCCTGCGGTTCGGGGGTGACTCCGGCCGTCCGGCCGTGTACTACATCGGATCGGCCGACCTGCGCCGGCGGAATCTCGATCGACGGGTCGAAGCGATGATTCCGGTCGGCGACCGAGCCGCAGTCGTCCAGCTCGAGGAGATCCTCGAGCTCAACCTGGCCGACGACATGCAGTCGTGGTCGCTTGACGCAGACGGATGCTGGCACCGGGTGCCGACGGTCACCGGCGTGGCCACGCAACGCGCCCTCGAGGTGGCTGCGCTGAAACGCGGGGCCCTCCTCGACGACGGTCGCGTGCCGCGGCTGTAGCAGTGGTACGCGTACGCGTACTCGACCGAGATCTATCGTTCGTCCTCGCGCCCATCCTTGAACGCCGGACCGTTACCGGGTGGCGCCCCGTGGGATCGCACTGTCACCACCGACTGCTCAGCCGGTGACGGTGATGGCGTCGATCCTCTTCAACACGTCGTCGGTGAGCTTGGGGAGGACGTCCAACGCAGCCAGGTTCTCGTGGACCTGCTCGACCTGACTGGCACCGGTGATCACCGTGGACACGTGGGGGTTCTTTGCACACCAGGCGATGGACAGCTGAGCCAAGGTGCAGTCGAGCTCCTCGGCGACCGACCGGAGCGAGCGGACCTTCTCGTTGCGCTCGGGATCGGTGAGGAGGTTGCGCAGCCACTCATACCCGGGGAGGGTGGCACGGGAGCCTTCGGGTACCCCGTCGAGGTATTTGCCGGTCAGCAGGCCGGAGCTCAACGGGCTCCACGTGGTCAGGCCCAGCCCGATGCCGTCGTAGAGGGGGGCGTACTCGTGCTCGACCCGATCGCGCCATAACAGGTTGTACTGGGGTTGCTCCACCACAGGCTTGTGCAGGTGATGGCGATCGGCGATGTCCCAGGCCTCGCGCACGGCCTCGGCCGACCACTCCGAGGTCCCCCAGTAGAGGGCCTTGCCAGCGGAGATGATCTCCGACATGGCCCACACCGTCTCTTCGATGGGGGTCTCGGGGTCGGCCCGGTGGCAGTAGACGAGGTCGACGAAGTCGAGACCGAAGCGCTCCAACGATCCGTCGATGGCCTGCATCAGGTATTTGCGATTGAGAGTGTTGCGCATGTTGACGCCCTGGTGGATCCCCCAGAAGAGCTTGGTGGACAGTACGTAGCTGTGGCGGGGCCAGCCCAGCGACGCGATCGCTTCGCCCATGATCCGCTCGGACTCGCCCGCCGAGTACGCCTCGGCGTTGTCGAAGAAGTTGACCCCGGCGTCGTAGGCCGCGGCGAGGCAGTCCTCGGCCAGGCTGCCGGCCAGTTGAGGGCCGAACGTCACCCACGAGCCGAAGGACAGCACGCTGACCTTCAAGCCGGACGTCCCCAAGCGCCGATACTCCATGTCCATGCTGCCTCCATCCGCTGCCGACTTGTTGGATCCTACGGGATGGGCGCACGGGGTCGTCCCGTAGGCGGTGCGATCCCGGTCTCCTCAGGGCCAGGTGGGAAGAGATGGCCGCCGAGCGGCGGTCCACCGAGCTGGACGAGGCCACCCGCTCTGGCCGGCACCGGTGGCGGATGTCTTCGGCCTACGCCACCAGCCATTCGATGAGCTGGGCGAAGTGGAGCAGGTGTTTGTCGCCTACGAAGTTCTCGAGCACGTGCCGACGGGCCCGCGCACCGAGCCGCGAGATCTCGTCGGGATGCTCGAGCAGCTCGGCAAGCGTGTCGCCGAACGCCGAGAGATCCGTCGGATCATCGAGCAGGATGCCGGTTCCGGGCGCGATCTGCTCACTGATCCCACCGACGCGGGATGCGATCACCGCCTTGGCCTTCCACATGGCTTCGGCAACTGTCAGCCCGAAACCTTCCACCAGGCTCTTCTGCACCACGACAGCAGCATGACGCTGAAGGGCGTTCACCATCGCCGCGTTCTGATCGATGTCGGTCATCGGCAGGGTGACCAGCCTCACCCGACTTCGTGCGAGCTCGGGCAGCGCCTCCCAGGCCACCACGCATTCGGCGAACACCGCGGTGCCTTCGGGATCATCGGCGACATCGGCGACCGAAGGACCGACCAGCGCCAAGTAGGCATCGTCTCGACCTACCACTGACGATGCAAAACCCTGCAGGACCCCGCTCATGTCCTTCAACCGGTCCCACCGTGACACCTGGACGACCAACTTGGCGTCGGATTCGAGAGGGGAACCATCGGGCAGGATCGATGCCCGGTCTTCGACTAGCCCAGGGCTGCCGTCGCTCCGGGTGAACGCACCCGGCAGGTCCGCCCCGCTCGACTGGAGCAGGCCGATACGGCGAAGTGTGCGGACCACCTCGAGGCGCGACATGTCCTGGTTCTTCGGGGAAAACGGATCGATCGATGGGGGGATGATCCGTACTCTTGACTCGTCCATCCACGCCGGGACGTACTGTTTCAGTGAGAAGATGTACGCCTGGCAGGCAGCGAGATGGGGCCGGAGGAACGACCAAGCCTCATCGGTCCACTGATTGGATCCCTCACGGCCGACATGGCAACGCCAGACCACCCGGGCGCCGGCCGCCGCGAGGGGCGCAGCCATGCCCAGGGTCTGAGGATCGTGCAGGAGGACCACGTCGCCCTTCCGGATGCGGCTGATCGCGCTGGCGACGTTCGAGTTGGTGACCTCCTCGTAGTGGGCGGCCTCGTTCGAGCCCAGCTCGCCGGCGCTGCCGGCTGTTCCATGGAGGCGATTGTGGACCCGCTTGGTGATGGAGAAGAACTCGGCGTCACCCGCAATGACCAGCCAGCGGATATCGATGCCGGCGTCCTTCGTGTAGCCGACGGTCACCCGGAGCAGCTCGGCCACTCCGCCACCTGCGGCTGTCGAGCTGAAGTTCCAGACGGTCAGCCCGTCGAGTCGCTCCCTGGCGAGTGCCGCAGCCCGCCGGAGCTCACCGTACCGATCCGACCCGATGAGCGGTTCGAACTGCGCAATGGCGTGGACGGGCACCTCGATCTCGCGG
>JADGOE010000007.1 GCA_017883135.1 Acidimicrobiales bacterium | reverse complement strand
GCCTTCGGCGACGCCGGGTTCTTCGGCTCCATGGGTGCTCGGCCCCTCAATCGGCCGATCGCGGGCATGTCCACCACTCCCGACGGTGGTGGCTACTGGTTCACTGCCTCCGACGGTGGGGTCTTCGCCTTCGGCGACGCCGGGTTCCACGGCTCCATGGGCGGGACCCTCCTTCGCTCACCGGTGGTCGGCATGGAGACCGACCACACCGGCGACGGCTACTGGCTGGTGGCGAGGGACGGCGGGGTCTTCGCCTTCGGGGGCGCGTCCTTCCAGGGAGCGGCCGTGGGACTGCTGCAACGGGCGGCGGTCGGACTGAGTGCCGGCGGCGGTCCGGGCTATCGGGTCATCTCTGCCAATGGGGGCGTCTTCGCCTTCGGGGGCGCGTCCTTCCAGGGTGCGGTCACCGTTCCGCCGATGGTGGGCGAGATCGTAGCCATCGACCCTGGGCACGACGGCGGAAACGGCGCAGACCCCGGCCTCATCAACCAACCCGTCGACGGGGGCGGCTTCACCGAGCCGTGTGACACAGCGGGGACCGAGACAGCCGGCGGCTACCCCGAACACGCCTTCAATTTCGACGTGGGGACCCGGCTCGAGGCCCTCCTCGCCTCCGAAGGGGCCACCGTGGTCATGACCCGGGGCACCGACGGCGGAGTGGGCCCCTGCGTCAACACCCGTGCCGCCATCGGCAATGCGGCGGGAGCCGATGCTGCCATCTCCATCCACGGTGACGGTGGCCCGCTGTCCGGCCGTGGCTTCGATGTCATCGCGCCGGCGCCGGTGGTCAGTTCGATCAGCGACAACCGTGCCATCGTCGGGGCGTCCGCGCAGCTGGCGACCTCGGTGCGAGACCGCTTTGCCGGCGACACCGGGGAGATCGAGTCGAACTACTCGGGTGTTGCCGGCATCGACCGGAGAAGCGACCTCGGTGGGCTCAATCTGTCGACGGTGCCCAAGGTGCTCGTCGAGTGCGCCAACATGGCGAACCCGACCGACGCCACGTTGGTCGAGAGCCCCCAATGGCGCAAGCAGGCGGCCCAGGGCCTTGCCGACGGCATCACCTCGTTCCTCGAGGCCCGGCAGGCACCGTGAGTGGGCGCCGCTCCACGGTACTTGGTCGGAACTCACCAGCGGCTGGCCGCACGAGCACGGCTTCGTACCCGCATCCGCCGACCGGTACCGTTGCCACCCAGAGACCACCGCGCCCGCAGGGACCGAGGTGATGGTCCGCAACGCCGAACCGGCCGCAGACCCGGGCCGCTGGTGTTGGACCCACGTCACCCAGCCGCTCTCCACCGACGGCAGCGCTCTCAACAACGTCGTGCGGGAGCTGAGCCGTGAAGCGTCGAGCCAAGGGATCTGCTCGGCTGTAGCGGCGTCGGACAACCGAGCATACCGGTTCCCCGACGCCCGGATCCTCCCCGTGGACTTCATGGAGTACCTGCCCCGCGAGTACCTGCTCGGGCGCGAGAAGGTGGCAGATGCCCTCACCGGTCGGCTCGGCTTGGGGCGCCGTGCCGTGGACAGGCTCTACCGTCCGGTCGCCGAGGCACTCGATGCCACGGACGGGCCGATCATCGTGCACGACGGATTCTTCGGGGCGGCTGGCCTGGTCGCCATCGAACGGCGGCACCCCCACCGTCCCCTCTTCCTCTACGTGCACAACGATCTCTCGCGGAGCTACTCGATGGCCGAGCTCCGGAGGTTCCTCGCCCGGGCCGAGGCCGTGGTGTGCGTCAGCGGTGCCGTGCGGGATGCCGTCGCCGAGCGGGTCGGCCGCCATCACGTTCGCAACAAGCTCGTGGTCGTGCTCAACGGCGTGGACCCCACCCGCTTCTTCCCGGCTGATCCGGAGCCTTCGGGTGTGCCGGCCATCCTCTTCATCGGCATGATGGCCGAATTCAAAGGTCCTCACGTGCTGATGGCCGCGCTCCGCCGGCTCGAGAACCGACAGCTGCGGTTCACCGCCACGTTTGTCGGGAGCTTCACCCACGCCGAGGGGCTCGAGCTCACTTCCTACGAGAACGCGCTCCGCCGCGATCAACGCGAGATCGGTCCCCACGTCCGATTCCGATCGTTCGTAGCGAACACGGAGGTGCCCGCCATCTACCGGCAGCATCAGATCATCGTCGTGCCCTCGCAGTTCGAAGAGCCCTTCGGGCTGGTGCTCGTGGAAGGGATGGCTTCCGGCCTGGCGGCCGCTGCCACCCGACGGGGCGGACTGCCCGAGGTCGGGGGCGACGCGGTCGACTACTTCGACGACCCCGACCAGCTCGCCGACATCCTCGCCAGGCTGATCACCGATCCCGTCGAGAGGTCACGGCGTGGCCGGCAGGCTAGGCGGCGTGCCCTCGAGCTCACCTGGACCAAGACCTTCTCGCACCTGAAGACCGTCATCGGACCTGCCTGAGGTCCTACTCGCCCGGTGCCCGGGGTCGGCGTGGCGACGACCTCCTCGGCCGTGGCGTCCCACAGTTCGGTCACGAGCCACATCCGGTCCGTAACTCCCTCGGTTGTGAGGAGCTTCTGGAGGTCGAGGGCGCTCAGCGGAGCCATGCCGCAGAGCTGCCAGCACCGCTGGCGGTCGCGGCCCTTCGGGCGCGCTTGGCCCGGCGGCCGCCGATGGCCAGGACCACTACAGCCACCACCCCCGCCAAAGTGACCAGCTCACCTGCCGTGTCCGCCGGGGTCTTTCCGTAGTGCAGCGTCACGTCGTGGCTTGTGGGGACCACCACCATCAGGTTCGGGGCGACCCGCCAAGGACCGCTCGCCCCGGACGCCTGCCAGTTCGGGAAGTACGACACCTTCACCTCGACCGGGGTGCCGATCCGGTCCACGTGGAAGGAGATGGAGTTGTCGGACTGGCTGACCCGCGACACGACGGTCGCCGGTTCCGGCACCGCCGTCGGCCGGATATCCGCGGGCGGGATGCGCTGCCAGGTCGATGGGCCGTCGGCAGCGGGGACCACGCTCCACCGGCTCGGATCGTCATACCAGCGGGCCGCCGGCTTCAGCCAGCCGGACTGGTCGGGGGAGACGCCCGTCCAGACCACAGGCTGGTTGGCCAACGGCTGCACCAGCGACGAGTCGTTGATCCGGTAGACCTTCCAGGTGACGTCGAGTGCCGTGCTGTTGTAGCTGGTGCTCCACGGGCCGCTCGAAGCCACCTCGGTCACATTCGGATCGGCGGCTGCGGTCCGTTGCACGGTGACCGACGACGCCAGCAGGTAGCGGACACCGAGTTGTTGGAGATGCTCGATCCCGAGCGGCACGTCGAGGCCGCCGTAGTGGATGGCCGGGCTGGTGATGGCGTCCGACGGGCTGACCGACAGCTCGTTCTGGTTGATGAAGTGGAACGGGGTGGTGGAGGCCGATTCGAAGAGCAGGCCCTCCATCGAGTCGATGCACCCGTTGGTCCAGTACGGCAGCAGCATCAGGGCCATGGTGGTGCCGAACCGGTTGAGGGAGGAGTCATACTCCCACATGGTCCGACCGCACCCCTGGGACTTGCCGACCTTGGCCATCATCTGGACGACCGCGTGGTACTCGTGCCAGTCGGGCTTCCCCTCGTATCCCTTGTAATTCCAGTCCGCCCACGAGCTCGCTTGGTCGGCCCCCACCGTTACCCCGACCGAGCTCAACGTCGACGCCGGCAGCACCAGGGGCGGCACCACCACCAGGCAGGCCGCAGCCAGCGCCAGCAGCGGGCCGACCACCGCACCGGGCGGGTTGCCGTCGGGAACAGGCCGCCGGAACCGGCTGATCCGCATACCCGGCTGCCACGGCATCCCGTGCACGGCGCCCAACCGTTCGCGGATCACCAGGACCCACTGGTCGAGTCGCCAGCGCCGGCTGAACCGGGCCACGGCGGCGACGGTCTCGGCCAGCGCCACGCCCGCCATCAAGTACATGCAGAGGAACCAGAAGGGCAGGAATCGCACGTTGTACAACTTGCCCGCCGGGTCGAGGCAGACCATGGCGGCCGACAGCCCCCCCATCACCGCGATGAACAGCGCAACCCGGTTCCGGCGGGCAACCATGGCCACCAGCCCCACCAGGTCGGCGGCGACCACCCAACGGGCCGACCCCGGGAAGAGCAGGTGCGGGAAGCCCAACACCTTGGTGTAGCCCATGTCGGTGGTGAACGACTGCTCGACCGCGAACGGGATGAGCCACCACGCGGTCAGGCCGACCCCGACCGCTCCCGCGACCGCCGACCAGAGAACGCGACGCGACCAGCGACGGCCGGCGGCCCGCGCTCTCTTGCCGCGGTGGAACATCCGCACGAGGTCGGCGTCGAGGAGCAGCCACAGCACGGCTCCCGCTGCAGCGAAGAGCGCCGGCAGCAAGTGGCACAGCAAGGTGAGGGCGAACAGGACGGCGGCCAGGGCCCGGTGCCGGCCGGTCCGCAGCCCTGCGGCCACCACGCCCAAGAAGAGCAGGGCGAATGCGAGGCTGAGGGAGAACGAGTACTCGCCGGCCAAGGTGGAGAGGAGGTTCCCGCCGTAGATGGAGAAGCTCGGTTCGAACAGGAAGGGCAGCATCGCCGCGGCCAGGCACGCCGGCCCCGGGTCGCGCAGGCCCGCCCGCCGCCCGAACACCCATGCCGAGACCGGGAGGAGGAGAGTGCCCAGCACCGTGACCAGTTTGAAGGCAACGTCGTACGTGAACAGCACATTGAACAGAACGGTGATCAACCCGGGCAGCGGAAAGTAGAAGGTGTAGAGGGGGAACCCGTCGTACCAGCCAGGATCCCAACCGGTCAGCTGTCCATGGGTCAGGAGGTGGGACTTCAAGTACGCGGGCAGCATCACGTGTGCCCCGGTGTCCCCACCCGCCGTGGTGGTGTTGGCGAACAGGAGCGCCGGGTGGAGCTGGGTGAGGGCGATGATCGTGACCCCCGCCACAACCACCAGGTTGGCCCACCCGGACCAGGCCGATCGCTTCGTGAACCGGCGGATCAACGGTGATCCCTGACCCGGTCGGGCGAGGCGCACACCGGCCGGTGCGGGGTCGGACGGCGCGAGGTTTACGGGCGCGCTCATCTCAGAACGGTGCCTGGGTGCCCAGGGCCAGTGGAGCCACGACGGCAGCCACTGCCACCAGGTTGAACGTGGCATGAGCGACCATGTTCATGCCGAGGCGCCCGGTGCAGTAGGAGACGAACGACAAGATGATCCCGAACACCGCCAGGCCCAGTAGTTGGAGCGACTCGGCATGGGCAAGCCCGAACAGCACGCCGGAGACGACAATGGCAAGCGCCGGACCCACCCATCTCCCGAAATCGCCGAACAGTCGCGCCATCGAGCGGAGGAGCACGCCGCGGAAGAACAGCTCCTCGAAGAAGGGTGCACCGACCACCGTGCAGACGGCGATCACGAAGAAGCCCACGCCGTGGGATCCCCCGGTCAGTCGCTGGCTGGGTGCGTTGAACCGCTGATTGAAGTTGTGCACGTGCTGGGCGATCGGCACGTACATCAGCGCCACCAGTATCTGGCCGCCGATGCCGATCGGGATGCCGATGAGGTCGATCCACCGGAATCGCAGGCCCAGGTCCCTCACGAAGCTCTTGGTGCCCCGCACCGCGGTGGCCAGCCACGCCGTCCCGAGGAAGCCGGCCCACAGTCCGAGCAGCGTGGACACGATGTACCAGGTCGGCGGCTCGGTGAGGCGGGTGATGGCGCTGATCGAGCCCAGGTTGCCCGAGATCGCCGCGGTCACCGTGACGAACAAGGCGGCGAGCAGCTGGCCACTGATGAAGCCAAGGGCGCCGAAGAGCAGCCACATCCACGCCGACCCGCGGGTCGACGGAGCCCCGCCGGCTGCCAACTGGCGGTGGAGCGACAGGTTCCGCCCGGCGGCGGCACGTCCGGTCCCGACCCCGGTGGCCGGCGACGGACAGGCACCGGGCGCCGGCGGAAGCGGCACCGAACCCCCTACCGCCCCCTGTGGCGGTGGCGGCGCCCAACCCGGTGGGACCGGTGCGGCCCAGGGCGGGGGCGGGGGGGACCACGGTGCAGGCGGCGGCGCCCACGGGGAGCGGGGCACAGCGGCGCTACCGTGAGGAGCGGCAGCCTTCCCCATCGGGGGACCGTCGGCCGCCGCGGCAGGATCCGCCCCCTGTTCGGACCGCTCGTTCACCCTGCCACGATACCGATCGAATCCCCGACGCAAGCGGCAGCCTCGGATCGTGCCCCCGCGATGCGTCAACAGCCTGCCGGTGCGCATAGCATGAAGGGGTGACTCCGCCCAACCCCAACGCCCCCAGCGGTCCATCGGCCCCCAACGGGTCCGGTCAGGAGGCTCCGGGGCAGAACAGGAATCGCCTGGTCGTCTACGCGGTGATCATGGTGGCGGTCCTCGCCGTGTTGATCATCCCCAGCCTGTTCAGCAAGGCGACCACGAACACCCTCACCTACAACCGGTTCTTGAGTGACATCCAGGCCAAGCAGGTCAACACGGCCACAGTCGACAACACGACCGGCGTCATCACCGGATCGCTCGCCGACGGCTCCAAGTACACGGTCAGCGGACCTCTCTCTGCCCCCGATTCGGAGGTCAACGCCCTCAAACCCCTCGGATCCCGTGCAAAGTTCGTCACACCGAGTCCCAACCCATTGGTGTCGCTCCTCACCTGGATCCTCCCGCTGGCCCTGATCGTCGGCGTCTTCTTCTTCATCAGCCGAAGGGCGCAGGGCCAGATGGGAAGCATCATGTCCATCGGACGATCCAAAGCCAAGCTCTACTCGACCGAGCGACCGTCGACCACGTTCGACGACGTCGCCGGCTATGGCGGAGTCAAGCTCGAGATCAGCGAAGTGGTGGACTTCCTGAAGACCCCGGCCCGGTTCAAGGAGATCGGCGCCCGGATCCCCAAAGGGATCCTGCTGGTCGGCCCCCCCGGTACAGGCAAGACCCTCTTGGCTCGGGCCGTCGCCGGCGAGGCCGGGGTGCCCTTCATGTCGGTGAGCGGCTCCGACTTCATGGAGATGTTCGTCGGCGTCGGCGCCAGCCGGGTCCGAGACCTGTTCGCCACCGCCCGCAAGCAGGCGCCGGCCATCGTGTTCATCGACGAGATCGACTCCATCGGTCGCAAGCGTGGCGCCGGACTGGGCGGTGGCCACGACGAGCGGGAGCAGACCCTGAATCAGATGCTCTCGGAGATGGACGGGTTCGATCCGACCGAGGGCATCGTGGTGATGGCCGCCACCAACCGCCCCGACATACTCGACGCCGCCATCCTTCGACCGGGTCGGTTCGACCGCCAGATCGTGGTGCCGCTGCCCGACCTCGACGAACGCCTCCCCATCCTGCAGGTGCACTGCAAGGACAAGCGGGTCGACCCCACCGTCGACCTGGGCAAAGTCGCCCGCGGCACCCCCGGCATGAGTGGTGCCGATCTGGCCAACCTGGTCAACGAGGCCGCGCTGCACGCAGTCCGGCGGGGTGCCAAGCTCATCCAGAACGAGGATTTCGAAGCCTCCCGTGACCGAGTCCTCATGGGCCAGCGTCGTGAGAGCCTGGTCCTGTCCGGCGCCGAAAAGGAGCGGGTGGCCTTCCACGAAGGCGGGCACGCCGTGCTGGCCTACGTCCTGCCGGATGCCGACCCGGTGCACAAGGTCACCATCCTGCCCACCGGCATGGCTCTCGGTGTGACCATGCAACTCCCGATGGAGGAGCGCCACATCCATCCGCGCCAGCACATCGAGGACTCCCTCGCCGTCCGGATGGGCGGGAGGGCTGCCGAACTGCTCGTCTACGGCGACCTCTCCACCGGGGCCAGCAACGACCTGGTCGGCAATACCGAGCTGGCCAGAAAGATGGTCCGCGAGTGGGGAATGAGCGACAAGATCGGCCCAATGGCCTGGGGGTCACAGGGCCAGGTCTTCCTGGGTGAGGACCTGATGCACACCCGTGACTACTCGGAGCACACCAGCCAGGTCATCGACGACGAAGTGGAGCTCATCCTCCGAGCCCAGGAGCAGCGCGCCCTCGAGGTCCTTGCCCGCCACCGGGGGGGGCTCGACGCCGTGGCCCGCGCCCTGTTGGACGAGGAGACCATCGATGGGGAGACGGTCGGTCGCCTGGTGGACACCGCCTACGGGCGCCCGGTCCACGCAGAGGGAGTGAAGACGGTGCCGCCGATCTTCGTCGCATCGCAGCACGGCCCCACCGGCTCCGACAACGTCGATGGGCCGCCCCACGCTTCGCCCAGCGGTGAGCCGGCCGGGACGGTGGGCGCCTCCGTACCCCCGTCCGTAGATGAAGAGGCACCGACCGTCGGGCCGGAGTCGGCTGTCCCTACCGGAAGTGGCGTCTCCAACACCGCCCCTGCCGACAGGCCTGGCACTGTCCCCCAGGCCGACCCGGTCCAACCGACCGGTGCACCCGGGAAGGCGCCGTGGCCTCCCCCTCCCGCGGGCCACTGGCCTCAGGCCCCCTCTCCGTGGCCGCCCCCGCCGACCCAACAGGCTCCGGGGCACTGGCCAAAGCAGGCGCCGTGGCCGCCGCCGCCGCCGACCTCGCGCTAGCCGGGCCCAACGCGCTGGCCACCCAGCGCGAATCCGCTCGACGAGACGACACCGGGTGCACCTGAGGGGGCGTCGTCCTCTTCGACATCGACTGGCTGCGACGACGTCACGGTGAATGTAGAGAGACCCCCGACCAGCCGTGTGCCGAGGACGGTCAGCTCATGGGGCGCAACGGTGAACACGGCCACCGGGGTTCGCGCTCCCAACGCGGTCACCACCACCCGCGCCGGCGTCGATCCCGGGTTGGCCACCGCCAGGCTCTTGATGGCGGCGTCGAGCACGCCCGGGGCGTTCACCACGCCCGGCCCGGGCACCAACCAGTCCGAGGCCACGGTGACCGTTCCGGAGGACGCCCCCCACGTCGGGGCCACCGCACCTTTGGCGGCCTGCACCGACCGGCCGACGACGATGGGGCCCGAGGCGCCGACGGTCACCGCATAGGGGATCCCCTGTGGCCAACCGCCGATGGCCGTGGCGTTGAACACGGCCATCGAGAGTGCCGGCACCACCAACGATCGGGGGACGACGGAGGCGGAGGGCAGGCCCAGGGAGAACTTGGCGGTCACTGGGTCCGAACCCCAGTTGGCCAGCGAGAAGGCCACCGTCGTACCAGGCAGCGCAGTGGTCTGGGCGAAACGCCACGTCGCCGACGGCACCGGCGACCCGAGTCGGAGCGAGACCCCTCCGGGGGCGCTCGACGACCACTGCTGGAGCTCATTGCCGACCACGGCCCCCGACTCGACCGCCACCATCGTGGCGATGTCCGCCTCGTTCTGCACGAAGTCGCCCACGTTCTCCACCACCAGCTGTCCCGCTGGGACCACCAGCGCCTGGTAGTCCTGCGGGTTGACCACGCCGGCGGGGGTGAGGAACGAGATGTTGACCACAGCCTGGGCCGCGGCCGGATTGAAGAGGGAGAGCGTCAAGGTGTTGCCGGCCGACGTCGATCCTCCGGCGAACGACCACTGGGCGGACACCTGGGAGGCGCAGGGCGCCGAGCTCCAGCCGCCGGGACCGGACACTACCTGGGTGGCCGTCACTCCCCCGCCGGCGAAGACGAATGACGAGGCGATGTCGCCGGCCGGCATCCCACTGGCAGGGTTCACCGCTTCGCTGCCCAACGGCGGGACAGCCACCCGCCGGCTCACGGTCGGGATGGGGCCGGTGCCGCCGGAGGCGCCGACGGTGGTCATCACGCCGTCGACCACCTTGGAGGTCGTATTGGTCAGGTAGACGGTGCTGGCCACCGCCGTCCCCGTTCCGGCCGAGCAGAAAGCCGAGGAGGAGTGGGCACCGGCCGGCGCGACGACGATCCCGTCGCCCGAACCCGGCGCCGGCGCCGCGGTGGGGGCAGGCACGGTGACGGTGACCGCCGCCACGACGGTTACCGTCACCAGCACCGTCACCACCATGGCCCATCGTCCGCGCACCGGTCGGGGCGGGCGGCGGCGGGTCACCCGGGCGGGTCCCGGCACCGCGTCGGGAGCTTCGGCCACCCCCTCCCCCGGGCCGGTCACGGCACGTCCTCGGCGACGATCGCCTCGCCGCGACCCCAGGTGCGATCGGGCGTCGACCCGTCATCGGCAACCCTGTGCCGGCGACCACCCCCCGGCAGGTGCCGGCGCGGGCGGGCCCACCGCCGCCCGATGATCGCGGCCACCGCCAGCACCCACACGATGATCGAGACGATGGCGGATACCAACAGGAGCGGGCCGCCGTCGAAGCGCAGTGTGCCCGCACCTGCAACGTCCACGCGGTAGCGCCCTCCCCACCCGAACGACGGTGCGTGTGGAGCCTGCGCACCTGACGCCGTGATCAGGCTCCAGCTACCGGCAGGGGCCTCGGCGGCAAGCACGGTGCCCTTCGACAGCGGACCACGGTAGACGCGGGACGCCGCGGGACCGGGCAGCACGGGTTTCGCACCCGGCACCATCCTCGAGCCTGGGTCAGTGGCCAGCACACCGGGCCTCGCACCCGCACCAGGAGCCGCCCCGGCCGCCACTTCTGCCCGTTGGGGTATCCATGCGGCATTGTCGTAGACGGTGATCCCGGTGCCCGCGATCACCTGGCTCAAGTCCAGTTGGCGGGCCAGGGCCGGTGCCAGGTCGGAGGGAACAGGGAGTTGCTGGGGACTCTGCTCGCCAGTAATTTCGGGGGCCACCGAGGTCAGCAGCACCACATAGCGGACACCTGCTGGGGCCAGCATCGTGCCCAACCGGTCGGTTCCGTCCGAGCGGGCCAGGTTGACCGCCGAGGCCAGGCCGGACGCAGGACCCGGTCCGGCCGCATTCCACAACCACCGCGCATCGGGACCGCCGTCCTCAGAAGTGGCGTAGGCCAGTCCGTCACCTGCACCCCACGAACCCTGGTTGAGGGAGCGTGGGTCGCCCAACCAGAGGACCCGGAACGCCCCCTCCGACACCTTTGTGTGCATCCAACCCACCGACTGGCTGAAGTCGTTGATCGGCAGGTCCCAACGCCCCGGCAGTGCGGAGACCAGCGTGGGGATGCAGGCGAGCACCACTGCCACGGTTGCCGCCACGGTCACCATCTGGCGCCATCCGAACTCGGCCCGCCGCAGGTCCTCTTCAAACGCAGCGATCCCCAGTCCGATCGATGCGGCGACGGCCACCGCGGCCGGGCCCAGCAGGACCAGTGGATCGATGGCCAGGCTGCCGGTCCATCCCCGCCCGATGATCCAGGCCACGACCCAGAACACCAGGGCGATGGACCAGAGCCTGCCCGCCCATCGGAACCGCGGCCCCCGGGCCAGGATCAGCGGCACCAGGGCCGCCACGGCGAATCCCCATGCCAGAGGTGACACGCCGATGGGGCCGACGGCGAACCGCAGTAGCGAGCCCCACGTTGCGGCCTCCGACGTCGGAGTCGCCACGCCGAAGACGGCCACCGCTCCGCGACCGGCCGACAAGACACCGATCAACCACGGCAGGCAGATGGCCCCGGCGACCAACGTGGCGCCGAGTGCCAGCCTGAGGGACCGGCCGCTGGAACGCCAGTCCCCGAAGAGGAGCGAAGAGGCCACCAGGGCAACCGCCGCCAGCACCACCACCACGGCCGCAGCAGGTACGAAGGAAACGAGGACGGCCTCGATCAGGCCCAACGCCAGCATGCTCCCGAACAAGCCGTGGCGTCCGGTGAAGCGTGCCCACCGTGCCGCCACCGTCTGGAGGGGGCGGCGGTCGCCTTCGGCCGGGGCGCTCTCTTGTGGGAACGCAGACGACGGCAGGTCCGGAGTGCCGTAGGGGGCCGAGCCGGTGGCCCGGAACAGAGACGCCAGTACCCATGGCGCCCCCGCATAGGTGACCAGTGCACCCCACCGTCCCATCGCAAGCGCGTTGTAGGGGAGCGCCATGGCCAGGTAGGCCAGCCCGGACACCAACGAGGCTCGCTGCGACCCGAATGGGCGGAGCAGTCGCACGACTCCCCACACGCCGACCGGCACGCAGGCGAAGATCAGCACCTTCTGGGCAACTCCCATCGCTCCCAGCAGGATGGTGCCGACCATGCCGGCCAAGGCAAGCGCGGGAGTGGCCGGTGCGGTCGTCCCCACCCCCGAGGGGTGCCAGCCGGTGAAGAACTCGGCGATCGTCGGGGACCAACCGGGGAACGGTGCGAACTGTCCGAGCGACGGCAACCGGCCGCCCAGCACCCCCCTGGTGCCGACGACCACCACCAGCGTCGCCGCCAGCCATGTGACCAGGCGGGCCTGACCGCTCAACCGACCGCGGGCAGGCGGGCTGCCAGCCGGAGCCGGCGTGGCCGGGGCCGGCACATCGGGTGCGCCCGCCAGGTCCTCTTCGGCGGCAGCCATCTCGTCGGCATGGGCGCCGTGGAACCCGTGTTGGAAGACCCTGCGCCCATACGCGGACAGCCGTGCACTCCCACCCACCTGGAGCAGCCGGATCTCCTTGTCACCGAGCCGGCGGTGATGCCGGAGCTCGGCCCGCTGGCGACGCACGGTGGAGAGCCGGCCCAGATTCCACCGCCAGGCCCGCACAACGGCCCGTGCCCGGAGCCTGTTTCCTGCCAGCTCGGCGACGATCACTTCACCGAGGGCCAGGATCAGCACCTGGGGCAGCACCCGGACCAGATGGAACCGGCCATAGCACTTGAGCACCGCCAGCAGCTCGTGCCGGCGCTGGAGCTCCTGCAATGTGACCGGGTACTCGGTCCGGGCCTTCGACACGGGTGCCGTGTCGGTGACGGGAGCCGTGTCGGTGACGGGAGCCAGAAGCGACCCTTCGAGGGCACGCGCTCCGCTGGCCAGCTCCTCGAGGTGGCGGACCCGGGCATCGGGGGCGACGATGATGCGGGCGCCCGCCACCTGAGCGCGCCAGCACAGGTCGAGGTCCTCACCCATGGCGACGATGGCGGGGTCGAAACCCCCGAGCTCTTCGAACAGGTCGGCCCGCACCAAGGTGCACCCACCTGGGGCCACGAACACATCGCGGACGGCATCATGCTGGCCGTGGTCGATCTCGTTGGCATGCACCCGGTCGACCACCGATCCGCCCTTGTCCACCATCATCCCCACGTGGATCAGGCGCCCAGGATCGTCCCAGCTGACCACCTTGGGGGAGACAATTCCCGCGTTGGAGCGAAACGCCTCCTCCACCAGCAGGTGGGTCGTGTCGGGGAACAGGGCCACGTCGTCGTGGCAGAGCAGGAAGTAGGCGGCGCCGTCCACCATCGAACGCACCTGGTTGGCGGTGGCGCCGAAGCCCCTGTTCTCCCCGAACCGGCGCACGTAAGCGGTGGGCAGCACCGAGGCCACCCGCGACGTCAGGTCCTCGGCACCGGCGTCGTCGAGGACCAGAACGGAGAGCTCTGCATAGTCCTGTGAGCCAAGTGAGGCCAGCGTCTCTTCAAACCACGGACCGGGATCGTGGGCGACGACGACGGCGACGACCGGCGGGGCCAGTGTTTCCATCAGAGGCAAGAGGTTATCGGGCCACGGCGCTGCCGAGGGTGACCTGCCAGGTCACTACCTTTGGCGACGAGCCCCCGAAGCAGGGACGACCGGACCGACCGGAGTGCTTGCAAATGTTTATCATTGTGTATACACTTGTACCCATAGGCGGTGGCACCACCACCGTTGCGGTTCATAGGGATTGCGCCCACTCATCCAAAGGAGAGCACCATGCCAGAGATAAACACCGACCTCGCCAAGACCGCCAAAGACATCGCCGCGGTGGCCAAGGACGCCACCTACGTGGTCATCGGCGCCGGTGTGCTGGGCTTCCAGCAGGCCCAGGTCCAGCGTCAGGAACTGCTCAAGCGTCTGTCCGACCCCAAGTCGGGGATCGAGGACCGTGTCGCCGCCGTGCGCTCGGACCTCAGTGGGGCCTTCCACAACGTGGACTCCAAGGTCGACGAGATGATGGAGCGGGTCGAAGAGATCATCGAGCGGGTAGAGGCTGTCTTCGCCCCCTTCGAGGACCGGCTCCCCTCCCAGGCCCGCGACCTGGCCAAGCAGGCCCACGCCCAAGCCAAAGACGCTCGGAGCCAGCTCCGCACCATGATCCCTTCGGTGGCCGTCTGACAGTCCGGATCGCCGACTGCCGCCGGTGGCCCCCCGGTTCGGCGGCGGGACGGCAGGTGCCCACAGGGTGCCATCGCATCGCAGGGCCGATTCGTGGTCCTCTGAAGAACGGCTCGCTCGCAGCGGGCCGTTCTTCGCGCAAGCACGACTCAGTCTTCGTGCTTGCGCCAGTACGCCAACACGTCGGCCAGGGTCTGCTCCAACGGGACCTCCGGCTTCCACCCGGTGGCGTTCTCGAGTCGACCCGGGTCCCCGCGAAGCACCGGGACCTCGACGGGCCGCACCAGGGACGGATCGATCTCGAACTCGAGCGAGGTGCCGGCCAGACCGAGCAGACCGTCGGCGATCTCCCTGATCGGCACGTCGCGCCCCGAGCAGACGTTGTACACGCCTCCGGGGAGACCGGACTCGATCAACAGCCGATAGGCCCTCACCACGTCACGCACGTCGGTGAAGTCACGGCGGCCCGACAGGTTGCCCACCAGGATGGTCCCCGCGCCGCTCCGCTCGGCCGCCACGATGCGTCTGGCCAGCGCAGGAACTGCGAAATTGGGGGTCTGGCCAGGACCGATGTGATTGAACGGGCGGACCGTGATCACGTGCTGCCCATGGCCGAGGTATGCCTGGGCCACCAGCGCCTCTGCCGCCAGCTTGCTGGCTGCGTACGGAGTCAGCGGGGCAGTCGGCGAGTCCTCGCGCAGGGGCAGGCGATCGGGGTCGGTGACCGCCCCGTACACCTCGGCTGAACTGGTAACCAGGATCCGCGGGTCGGTGCCGCACTCGCGTGCGGCTGCCAACAGGGCCCCGGTCCCGATGACGTTCACCTCGAGCACGCGGAGGGGCTCGTCCCACGACTGCCCGACATGGGTCAGGGCCGCCAGATGGTAGATGGCGTCGGGGGCGGCGTCGGACACCGCGGCGAGCAGGGCGCCCGGGTCGGTGATCTCGACCTCTTGGTCGATGGCGACCACGTCATCACCCAGGTCGCGGAGATGGCCGGCCAGCCACTGGCCCACAAAGCCGCGACCGCCGGTGATCAGGGAGCGCACAACGGATCACCCTACTGGCTACGCGCCTGGGCCACTTCCCCCCGGTCGGCCGACGTCGTGGGACGCGCAGCGATAGGCCTCCATGTGCCGAGCGGCACTCGCGTCCCACGTGTGCTCGGCCACGATGTCGAAGCCCCGCCGGCGCCGATCTGGCGCCGCCGAACCTGGCTGGCCTCTTGCCCCGCTGTCGCTCACCCCGGCATCCAGCACCGCATCGAGGGCGTCGGCCAGCCCGGCCCGGTCACCGGGCTCGACGAGGAGTGCAGCATCACCGGCCACCTCCTCCATCGCCGTTCCCGACGTGGTCACCAGCGGCGCTCCACAGGCCAGCGCTTCCAGCGCAGGGAGGCCGAACCCTTCGTAGAGCGCGGGGTAGACCGCCGCAGCCGCCGACCGAAGGAGTGCGGGGATCACCCCGTCGGCGACATACCCGGTCTGCACGACGCGCGCTGCGAGTCCCGACGAGTCGACCGCCTGATCGACCTCCTTGGCCCCCCATCCGCGACCGCCAGCGAGCACCAGCAAGGCGTCCGGGTGGCGGTCGGCGATGCTGGCGAACGCGCCGACTAGGGAAGGAACGTCCTTTCGGGGCTCGAGCGTCCCTACGAAGAGGAGATAGGGACGGCCCCCGCTCAGTCGGGGGTCAAGCCGTGACAATGACCCGGCGTCGGCCCCGGGCGAGGGCTCGTCCGGTCGGAACCGCCGGGTATCGACACCGTGGTGGGCGACGAACACCTCGGCGTCCACGCGGCACCATCGGGCCAGCTCCTCGGCGGTCGCACGACTGGGGCAGACCACTGCCGCGGCGCGCCGGGCCGCGACCGAAATAGCCCGTTTGAAGAGCAGCACCTTGGATCGCTCGTGCCACTGGGGGGCTTCGAAGAAGCTCAGGTCGTGCACGGTGACCACCGCCGGCACCCGCGATCGCTCGGGCATCGTGTAGTGCGGGCCGTGGTGAACGGCGATGGACTGTTGCACCAACAACGATGCCAGGCGTAGCTGTTCCCAGGCCAGGCGGAGGGGACGCGCCTCCGGTGCGGCAGCGACCAACTGGGCGGCCGGGGCGGCGATGCGCCAGCGGGCGTGGTCGGACCGCCGGCCGAACAGCACCAGATCGACATCGGGTCGTGCGGCCAGCGCACCGGCCAGCTCCAGGGTGTAGTGGCCGGCCCCCACCGGTCGGGCGGGCACGGCAGTGACGTCGAGGGAGAGCCGCAGTCGCCCGTCATCCACGGCGGGTCCCCGAGGAGGACTCCCGTGCCCCTTCCCAGACGGCCAGGTGCCGGCGGGCGATCGAGGCCCAGCCCAACTCGGCGGAGCGCTCCGCCCCCAGCCTGGTCAGGTCGGCGCGCAGTGCCTCGTCGGTCGCCCCACGCAGGAGCCCGTCGGCGATCGACTCGGTATCGAGGGGATCGACCTCGAGGGCCGCACCTCCTGTGCTGGGCAAGGGGCTGGCCACCACCGGTGCACCAAACGCCATCGCCTCGACCGGGGGGAGCCCGAAACCCTCGATGAGGGGGACGTAGACGAGCAGGCGGGCCATCGCGTAGAGCGCCGACAGCTCCGATGGGGAGACCAACCCGGCCAAGACCACACCAGGCTGGGGCCTCACCTGCTCCCCCCAACCTGACGGACCCACCAGCACCAGCGGCCATGCGTCGGGCAGCGAAGCTCGGATCCGCCCATAGGCCTCCACCAGCCGCTCCTGGTTCTTGCGCGGCTCCAAGGTCCCCACGCTGAGCAAAAAGGGGCCGTCGATGCCCAGCCGAGCCAGAAGTATGCTCCCGGCGGCCAGGTCGGGCGGAGGCAGGTGGTCCGATCCCATGGGAATGACCGTGACGGCACTCCTTCGCGCCCCGGCTCGACACAGGTCGTCGGCGACGACTCCGGCAGGGACGACGAAGCCGTCCGCTCGCTCGAGGGCACGCCGGAGGGCCGCTTCGTGCCAGAGGCGCCCGCGGGCCGGATACGCGTCGGGCAACCTCCGCCACAACAGGTCGTGAACGGTGACTACGAGAGCCGCCCGGCCCGGCTCGAGGGTGGCCAACGAAACCGCGTGCACCACGTCGAAGCCGGGCGGGGCGCGGAGGATGCCGTGGTCCCATCCCCTGGTCAACAGTGGGCCGGGCAGACGCGAGCTGTGGAGCGGATAGCCCAGTTGGGCCAGCGGGTCAGGCCGGCTGCCCCGCCCCGCTCGGCTGGCCAGCAGTTCGAGGTCCGGCCGCGCCTCTGGCCCAAGCGAGTCCAGACCTTGCAGCAGGCCCCGGACATACGTGCCGATGCCACCTGACGCCGCCCGCCTCAATTGCTCGACCAACATCAGAAGCCGCAGGCGATCCACCGTCACGTCCCCCCCGGGCCCGGGGTGGCGAAGCGGGCGTCCCGGTACAGCGCCGCGAGCCCGGCAGCGCAGGACTCCCAGTCGAACTGCCCGCTCCGCCGAAGCCCGCGCGCCACCAGGTCATCGATGTCCGGCCCGCCGAGGAGGATCCGGCTGATGGCGCCGGCCAACCCATCGGCATCACCGGGGTCGACCAACACGGCACCGTCACCGACCACCTCGGGCACTGCTCCCGCCGCCGTTGCGACCACCGGTACCCCGGCGGCCATGGCCTGCAGAGGCGGGAAGCCGAACCCCTCGTAGACCGATGGGTAGGCCAGCACCGCAGCGTTGTGCAGGACGGTGCCGAGGGTCCGGTCATCGAGGTACCCGGTGCGCACGATCCGCGAGCGGGCGGGGCACGCCTCCACCGCGGCGCGGAACGTGAGTGCGCCCCACCCGTCGCTGCCCACCACGACCAGTGCCACCCCTGGGTGGGCGGCCGCAACCGAGGCGAATGCCGATACCAACAGCGGGTAGTCCTTTCGGGGCTCGATGGTGCCGATGGCAAGCACGTAGCGGCTGCACCCGTTCGGCAGTGGCAACGGCGGGCCGGTCCTCGACACCCCGCCCGCGCCGAACGGGAGCAGCGGGATCCCGTGGTGGACCGCCCGGACCCGTTCGGGATCGACCTGCAGCTCGGCTATCACCTCGTCGGCCACGAACTGGGACGGCGTGTGCACCCACGCCCCCTCGGAGACCGCCCGTCGGATGAGGTCCGGATACGCCAGGGTGGGCGGGTCGCACAGCTCCGGGTAGAGAACCACGCTCAAGTCGTGGACGGTCACCACCCGGGCCGCGTGTGAGGCCGGGGGCACGACGAAGTTGGATCCGTGGACGATGTCGTGACGGCCGATGAACCACTCGACGGGGGGACGGGGGCCGCGCCTCCAGGCCCAGTGGAGAGGGCGTGCCGGCATCGGACGCTGCCGGATCGTGACACCGGATGGCACCAGGCTGTCGATCCCCTTGCGGCGGCGCCAGCTGATGGCGAACCCTGACACCTCGACGTCTGACCGACCGGACAGACCGGACAGGGCGCCGGAACAGAAGACACCGACGCCGGTGGGCCGACCGAGCAACGGAGTGGCGTCGAATCCGACGGACAGCCGGCCCTGGTCGGAGGTAGCAGGTCGCTCCGGCGGCACGCAGGGAGCCTTGCACATCCGTCGGGCGGGACCGGTACCGGGCTTCCGAGCCGGGTAGCCTGCCCCGATGGCCACCTCCCTGCCAGCGGTACACGGGACCGCGCCCGGCGGGATCGCGACGGCCGCAAGGTGACCGGCCGGAGCGGGAGCCCGCCCGTGCCCCGCCCCCGGCACCCGATGATCACGGCACTGGCAGGCGGCGTGGGCGCCGCTCGGCTACTTCGGGGGCTGATCGAGGTGGTCCCTCCCTCATGCGTCACCGCCATCGTCAACACCGGCGACGACACCGTGCTCCACGGCCTGCACATCTCACCCGACCTGGACACGGTGGTCTACACACTCGCGGATGCAATCAACCCCGACACCGGGTGGGGCCTGGCCGGCGAGACCTGGCAGGTGATGGCGTCGCTCGAGCGCCTGGGTGGAGTCACCTGGTTCAGCCTCGGCGACCAGGACCTCGCAACCCACTGCTACCGGACCCAGCGTCTCCACGAGGGCGCCACCCTCACTGCGGTCACCGAGGAGCTGGCCCGGTCATGGGGCGTCGAGATCAGCATCGTGCCGGTCACCGACGACCCGCTCCGCACCCGGCTGCAATTGATCGACGGGCCGGAGATCGACTTTCAGGAGTACTTCGTGAAGATGCACCACGACGTGGCCGTTGCCGACGTGCGCTTCGAGGGCGCAAAGCACGCGCTCCCCGCGCCCGGAGTGCTCGATGCCATCGCCCGGGCCGAGACCATCGTGGTATGCCCATCGAATCCGGTGGTGTCGATCGGCCCCTTGTTGGCGGTGCCCGGAGTGCTCGAGCAGCTTCGCCTTCGACGCGAACAGATCGTCGGGATCTCACCCATCATCGCGGGGGCCGCGTTGAAGGGGCCTGCCGCCCGACTGATGCGGGAGATGGGATTCGAGTCGTCGGTCGTGGGAGTGGCCAAGTGGTACGCCTCGTGGGTAGCGACGCTGGTCATCGACGAGTCCGATGCCGAGTCGGCGGCCGCCGTCGAGGCCGAAGGGGTTCGATGTGTCGTGGCGCCGACCGTCATGTCCACCGTGGAGCGTTCGGCGGCCCTGTCCCAGGTGGTCCTCGATGCCCTCGGGTGACACCGGGAACCCATCGGCCCCTGGTTGGCCGGTGGCCCTCACCGTGTTCCCGGTGACAGGGTTGGGGGAGGTGAGGCCGGGCGACGACCTCGCCGGCATGTTGGCCGACCGGTTGTTCGCCTCCCACACCGAGGCCTCGCCGGTTCCCGGCGGCATCACTGACGGGGATGTCCTGGTGGTGACCCAAAAGGTGGTGTCGAAAGCCGAAGGACGCCTGGTCGCCATCGATCCGAACGATGCCGATGCCAAGCAGGCCCTGATCGAAGGCGAGTCGGTGCGCATCATCCGGCGACGTGGTGACCTCGTCATCACCGAGACCAGGCACGGATTCGTCTGCGCCAACGCCGGGGTGGATCTGTCCAACGTCGACGTCGGGACGGCGGCCCTTCTGCCTGTCGACCCGGACCGATCGGCGCGCCGGATCCGAGAGGTGTTCGAGCATCAGCACCAGGTGTCCGTCGGGGTCATCATTTCGGACACGTTCGGCCGGACCTGGCGACAGGGCGTCACCGATGTGGCCATCGGCATCGCCGGGATCGCCGGCGTGGTGGACCTGCGCGGCACAGCCGATGCCACCGGTCGGGTCTTGGAGGCCACCGAGGTGTGCATCGCCGACGAGCTGGCCGGGGCCGCCGAGCTGGTGATGGGGAAAACTCGGGGGATTCCCGCGGCAGTGGTGCGGGGGGTCGACCCTCAGTGGTTTCGAGGGTCGTCGGTGGCGGCTGAGATCATCCGACCGCCAGGTGAGGACCTGTTCCGCTGATGTGATCCCCGAGCTGCCGGCGCTGTTCGCGCGCCTGCGGTCCGCAGGTGGTGCTCAGCCGCTGGTGGTGCTCAGCCCACCCCGAACAGGTCGACCACGAACACCAACGTGTCGTTCGGGCCGATGACCCCGCCCGCACCTCGCTCGCCATACCCGAGGTGTGGCGGAATGGTCAGCCGGCGACGGCCTCCCACCCTCATCCCGACTACGCCCTGATCCCAGCCAGCGATGACATGGCCTGCGCCGAGGGTGAAAGAGAAGTGCTCGCTCCGGCCCCATGAGGAATCGAATTCCTTGCCGGTGGACCACGACATACCTACATAGTGGACATCGACCGGTATGCCAGCCGCCGCCTCCGGGCCGCCACCGATCTCGAGATCCTCGATCACCAGCTCGCCGAGGGGAGGGCCCTCGGGGATGGTCACAGTCGGTTTGGTGTCAGGTGCCATGTGCCACGATTGTAGAGGGTCGTGGTGCCGCGTGGTGGGGCGTGGTGGGGCGGGAAGCGACTGCGCCCTCGACCCACGAGGTCAGCGGCCTCGTCCGGCCCTTCCGGTTCCACCGGCGTTCGACTTGGTCCCCACCGGACCGCCCCGACGCTGGCCATGGGAGCTGCCACCACTCTGACCGCCCGCCGAGTGCCCGTTGCGCGCGGTCGACGATGCCGTGGCCGACCTTCCCGAGGCCGCCGCCCGGCCGGGCTTGCCGGCCCCAGTAGGCCTGCCGGACCTGTCCCAGGTGTCCGACCCGGCGTACTTCTTCTTCTTTGCGCCTCCATGATCCGAGGACGTGGCACTGCCGGAGTGCTTCGAGTCATTGGACCGCTGGCCGTTGGCCGACCCCGATCCGGCCGATCCGTTCCGGCCGGCCACTGGGCGACGAGCCTTCCAGGGCTTGTTGGACCGCTCATGACGATCGGTCCGCCCGTCGGCATCCCTTCCGCCGGGCGTGCCGTGGGACGGGGCCCGCTCGGTACTGGGTCGCCGCTTCGGCGGATCACCGATGACCGCCTTGATGGCGGTGAGGTCCGGAGTGGTCGTGCCACTGGGGACGCGGAGATCCCGCTGGAGCTTCTTGACAGCGCCCGTCTTGTCCGGGGTGACCAGGCTGACCACCACGCCCGTGGCTCCGGCCCGGGCCGTCCGTCCCGACCGGTGCACGTAGTCCTTGGAGTCCGCCGGCGGATCGAAGTGGACCACCGCGTTGACCCCGTCGACATGGATCCCCCGGGCCGCAACGTCGGTGGCCACCAGCGCGTCGACCGAACCGCGGATGAACGACTCGAGCGCCTTCTCCCGTTGCTTCTGGCTTCGGTCGCCGTGGATGGCCGCGGCACGAACGCCCCGCTGCTCCAACTGGCGGGCGATCCGATCGGTGCTGTGCTTGGTGCGGCAGAACACGATGGTCGGCCCGGAGGCTGCAGCGATGTCCGCTGTCGTCTCCACCCGGTCACCCGAGGAGACCCTCCAGAACAAGTGCACCGCAGCGCTGGCATCGTCCTCGTCCACCTCGAGCTCGTGGCGGGCCGGATCGTTCTGGTAGCGCCGGACCAGCACGTCGATGTCACCGTCCAGCGTCGCGGAGTACAGGAGTGTCTGGCGGTTCGCGGGCGTCAGATCGAGGATGCGCCGCACATCAGGAAGGAATCCCATGTCGGCCATCCGGTCGGCCTCGTCGATGACCACGATCTCAATGGCGTCGAGGCGAATGCTCCCCCGTTCGATGAGGTCTCCCAGTCGTCCGGGGCACGCTACCGCCACGTCGACACCACGGGAGAGCGCCTTCAGCTGCGGGCCGTAGCCCACACCGCCGTAGAACGAGTCCACCCGAAGATTGCGGGGGGTGGCCAGCACCTGCAGTTCGGCGGCGACCTGGGCGGCCAGCTCCCGGGTGGGGGTGAGTACCAGCACCCTCGGGTGCTTGGGACGGGACGGCTTGCCGGCCAAGCGGGCCACCGCACCGATCCCGAAGGCCAACGTCTTGCCCGAACCGGTGGGGGCCTTGCCGCACACGTCGCGGCCGGCCAGGGCATCGGGGATCGTCATGCACTGGATGGGGAAGGGCTCGGTGATCGAGGTGCGGTTGAGCGCAGCGACGATGTCGGAGGGCACGCCGAGGTCGGCGAACGAGGACTGGAAGGGGGGCATGGAGGCGCTTTCGTGCGAAAGGGGCAGGCACGCAAACGTGCCTCGGGAGATGGCCTGCCGCCAAGTCAGCGCACCAGGACAACCCCCAGGCTAGCGCCTCGGGCACGTCGGTCCGGCGCGGGACGTGCCACGACCTCCTTCGCGGCTTGCCGGTTGCACCGGACCACCGGGCTCGAGGCAGGCCGATCGGGCCCGCCCAGCCGGGTCGGGCTGGCGCTCAGCCACCCTGCCCGGAGGCGAGGCGCTGTCGCACGAACTCGAGGACGGCAGCAGTGCCCGGACCCAGGTCCGTCCACGAGCTCCACCCCAGTTGGATGCCAGCCCGGGTCGGATCGAGGCAACTCCGCTGCAGCTCGCCGGGCCGCAGCGGCCGGTATTCGGGCTGCGGATCCACGCCGGTTTGCGCTGCCATCTCGCGAAAGAGACGGTTGACCGAGGTCTCCTTGCCTGTGCCGATGTTGCAGACCAGGCCACCGCCCTTGGTCGCGCCCCGCACGAACGCGTCGACCACATCGTCCACGTAGACGAAATCGCGGGTCTGTTCGCCGTCGCCGAAGATGGTCACCGGCTGACCCCGCAGAAGCTTCTCCGCGAAGATCGCCACCACCCCGGCCTCGCCGTGGGGATCCTGGCGGGGCCCGTAGACATTGGCCAGTGCCAGCGCCGAGAACTCCAGCGAGTGCAGCGCTCGATAGGCGACCAAGTAGTCGATGGCTGCCTTCTTCGAAACTCCGTACGGCGAGAGTGGCCGCTGGGGCAAGGACTCCTTCAGCGGCAGTTCGGATGCGTCGGGCTCGCCGTACAGGGTCCCGCCGCTCGCGGCGAAGACCACCCGAGAGGCCCGGCAGGCTCGGGCGCCCTCGAGGACTCGGAGGGTCCCCAACAGATTGACGTCGGCGTCGAAGATCGGATCCGCCACCGACACCCGTACGTCGGCCTGCGCTGCGAGGTGGAACACCACTTCGGGGCGCCGGCGAGACATCAGGTCCACGACTTCGCCGGACCGCACGTCGACATGGTGGACGGTCAGCTCATGCCCGGCCGAGGCGCGGGCCCCGGCCAAGTTGGCGAGCGACCCGGTGGACAGATCGTCGATCACGTCCACCGCGTGGCCTTCTGCCAGGAGCCGGTCCACCAACGTCGATCCGATGAACCCCGCCCCTCCGGTGACCAGCATTCTCATGGTCAGACTCCCTCAACCACGCGTTCGCCGTCGATGACCGTTCCCGAAGCCGTCACCGCTCCGGCGCCGATCACAGACAGGGCGTGGATGATGCACCGCTGACCGACGATCGCCCCTGGTCCGATGATCGACCCTTCAACCGTGGCCCTGGACGCGACACGCGCACCCGGCAGGAGCACCGAACCGATGACCGACGCACCCTCTTCGACCATCGCGCCCGCGCCCACCACCGAATCCTCGACAATGGCGTTGGGTGCCACCGACGCGCCACGTCCGAAGAAAGACCGTGTCACCGACCCACTTTGGACGTCAACGTCCCCGATGCGCCACACACCGGGGCCGATCGACGGATCTGTTTGGGCCCCAGGGGCGGGGGGACCCGCCCGGCGTCCGAGCAGGAGGTCCCGGTTGGCCCGGAGATAGGCATCCGGTGTGCCGGTATCGAGCCAATAGGCGTCGGACGGGAGGGCGAAGAGCGTTCCCTCCTCGACAAGCGAGGGGAAGGTCTCCCGCTCGATTGAGACTCGGACCTCCCTCGGGATGCGCTGCAGTACCGACGGCTCCAACACGTAGATCCCGGCATTGATCAGATTGGTCGGTGCCTCGTCACGGGGCGGCTTCTCGATGAAGGCCTCGACCTTCCCCATCTGGTCCGTGGGCACCACACCGAAGGCACTGGGATCGTCGACCGGGGTGAGCCCGATGGTCGCCTCTGCGCCGCGGAGCCGGTGGAAGGCGACCAGAGCGGAGACGTCGGCATCGGTGAGCACGTCACCGTTGACCACCACGAAAGTCTCGTCGATGTCCGCGGACTCGGCGGCGAACCGGATCGCTCCGGCGGTATCCAATGGGCTCGGCTCGACGGCATAGTGCGATCGCACGCCGCCGATGGTGCCACTCGGGTAGGCCCCGGTAAATGCATCGGGACGGTAACCGAGCGAGAGCACAGCGTCCTCGATCCCATGGTCAGCCAGGTGGCCGAGCACCCGCTCGATCATCGGCTGTTCGACGATGGGCAACATCTGCTTGGGCGTGCTGAGGGTCAACGGCCGGAGGCGCGTTCCCTCGCCGCCCACCAGGACGACCGCTCTCACTTGATGGTCGAGGTGGTCGAGCGGAGTGTCGTCGCGGTGGTGGAGAGCGTCGGAGCCGTCGTCGGCGTGGTGGAAAGCGTCGGCGCCGTCGTCGGCGTGGTGGAGAGCGTCGGCGCCGTCGTCGGCGTGGAGGAAGGCGACGAGGCCTGGGTCACCGCAGTGATCAGATTGGTGATGGCCTGGGCAGGCGGCTTCGGAACCGTGACGCTGACCGGCACGAAAGCCATGGTGATCAGCTGTCCGTTGGCGAACTTGAGATCCTGGGGTTGCCCGCTCGGCTGGGTCCCCTTGCCCTTCGATTCGAAGTTGGGCCAGCTGTTGACGATCACCACGCCGGGCTTACCGGCGTCCGGCGATCCCTTCGGGCACACATTCCCGTTGTTCATCGCGGCCGTCCCCGGGTACTGCAGCGTGGAGGACGTCAGAGCGAGGCCCTTGTACCCGCTCACGAACTTGCCCAGGGTGGCATTTCCGCCGGACTCGGAGCTGTTCTTCGGGTGGATGGTCACGACGCCTTTGCCATTGGTGGTCAACCCGGTCGTGGCGCCGTTGGTGCTGGCCGCAAGGTTGGGCTTGAAGGTGCCGCAGATGTCGATGCCCAGCGCCGCATACCACTGCTCGTGGGTGGTGGGCGACCCCGAGGACGATGCGCTCTGATGGGTTCGCTGGTACCGGCTGAACCCGACCAGCAGCAGGCCCACGATGCAGATGGCGGCCAGACTGGCGTACCAGTTCACCGGCATCTGGCCGCGATAGGTGCGCCCCCCACCGGTGGTCGCAGCGCGCTCCACCCATTTGCCCGTCGAGTTGCTCGCCATGATCGGTCGACACCCTACAGCCTGTGGTCGGGCGCCTCGGTCGCGGCGGGTCGGGAACGGCTGACCTGGGCCAGGCAGGCCAGCAGCGCCCGGGCGCCGATACCCAGCGCTACCAGGGGGAGCAGGGCTCGGCGCCACCCTTCCGACGATCGGCCGGCAAACCGCAGGAGAGAACGGTGGTGCTCGTAGATCATCCGGAAGGGATGCCGGTCGGTGGAGATCCCCTGAAGGT
Source organism: Acidimicrobiales bacterium (assembly GCA_017883135.1). Classification (GTDB taxonomy): domain Bacteria; phylum Actinomycetota; class Acidimicrobiia; order Acidimicrobiales; family RAAP-2; genus Bog-756. The sequence continues at coordinate 40,357 of JADGOE010000007.1, read as the reverse complement.
GGGTGACCTCGGCGGCGGTCGCGTACGCCACCGTCCAACCGGCACGCCCGAGACGCCAACAAAGATCCACGTCCTCCGCGTACATGAAGTACGACTCGTCGAAACCGCCGACTTGTTCGAATGCGGAACGCCTCACCAGAAAGCACGCTCCCGACACCCAATCGACCACCCGTGGGACTCCGTCGGGGCTCTCGAGTCGCGACTGATGATAGGCGTGGGTGAACCGGTTGTCGGGGGCGAAGATGCCGAACAGCGCATGTCCGGCCGCGTCGACCATCGAGGGGAACTGCCGGGCCGACGGATAGCGATCTCCCTCCGAAGTCCGGATCAGGGGACCCACCAGGGCACAGCCGGGGTCATCTTCCAACACCCCCTCGAGAACGCTCAGCGCGCCTGCGTGCACCACCAGGTCGGGGTTGCACACGAGGACCGAGGGCGCCGAGGTGGCGGCCACCCCCCGGTTGGCAGCCGGCCCGTATCCCAGGTTGCGACCGGTGACCAGCACCTCCACACCGGGGAGGCGTCTCCGAAGCTCGGCAAGCGATCCGTCGGACGATCCGTTGTCCACCACCACCATCTCGGCGACACCCTCCGCGTGCAGCCCTTCGGCGCACCGGGCCAGAGCCTCGCCTGACTCGTAGTTGACGATGACCACGGCCAGCTGGTGGAGGGAGGCGACCCTGTCCGGATCCGAAGGTGGGGTGGGGGAAGGTTTGCCGGTCCTCCCTACTCTGCGGGCACCGATGTCCGGGCTCACGTGTCGAGCGGGGTGAACCGGTACTTGACCAGGGCCCTCAACGCCCCGATTCCGTCTCGCCACGTGATCTTCTTCCCCTCGGTGACCTCGCGTCCGGCATAGGAGATGGGGACCTCGTAGATCCGGAAGCCCCGGCGCAACACCTTGGCGGTGATCTCGGGCTCAAAGTCGAACTTGTCGGAGCGAATGGTGATCCCCTCGAGCACCCGACGGTCGAAGAGCTTGTAGCAGGTCTCCATGTCGGAGAGTGTCGACGAGTACAGGATGTTGGTGACCAGCGAGAGGAACCGGTTGCCGATCCAGTGGAGCGGCAGCATGTTCTTCCGCTCGCCGGTGAAGCGGCTCCCGTAGACGATACGGGCCTTGCCCCGAAGGATGGGGTCGAGCAGCTTGGTCCAGTCCTCCGGGTCGTACTCGAGGTCGGCATCTTGGATCAGGACCAGGTCGCCGCGGATGGCCTCCATGCCGGTGCGGATGGCTGCGCCCTTGCCCTTGTTGCCTGCATGCGTCAGCACCCGGACCGTCGAGTCGCCGAGAGCTGCCAATACCTTGTCGGTCCCGTCGGATGAGCCGTCGTCGACCACGATCACTTCGACCGCCACCGGAAGGGCGACCGCCCTGATACGCCGGAGCACCTCGGCCACCGTGGCCCGCTCGTTGAAGACCGGGACGATCACCGACAGCAAGTGGAACTGCTCGGTCCTACCGTCCGGTTCGCCCGGAACAGCCTGTTGTCCGGCATCAGTCATGGGATTGCGCTCCTTGCCCGGCCGTGGTCTTCGTGCGGGGACCTTGTCCTCGGGTGCTCACTCTCTAGCACTGTCGTCGGCACCCGCTCCCCCAGCCGTGGGCCGAGTCGGGGCGGTCACGCCTGCATCTTCAGCCAAGTAGGCCGCGGTGCGGGCCAGGCCCACCTCCAGCGCGGTCGTCGGCCACCAGCCCAGTGCGTCGCTGGCAAGAGTGATGTCCGGCCGTCGGCGTGTCGGGTCATCTGCGGGAAGAGGCAGGTGGACGATGGTGGACGAGGATCCAAGCAGTTCCACCACGGTGTGCGCCAACTGGAGAACCGTGTACTCGTCGGGGTTGCCGACATTGACCGGGCCGCTCAGATCCGAGTCGAACAGGGCGATCAGCCCCCGCACCTCGTCGTCGACGTAGCAGAGGCTCCGGGTCTGGCTTCCGTCCCCGTACACGGTGAGCGGCTCACCTTGCATGGCCTGGAGGAGGAAGTTGGAGACGACTCTCCCGTCATCGGGCCGGAGGCGAGGGCCGTAGGTGTTGAAGATCCTGGCGACGGCCGCGTCGGTGCCGAGGGTGCGGCGGTGGGCCATGGTCAGCGCCTCGGCGAACCGCTTCGCCTCGTCGTAGACGCTGCGCGGTCCCACCGGATTGACGTTTCCCCAGTAGGACTCGGTCTGGGGGTGGACTTCGGGGTCGCCATACACCTCGCTCGTCGAGGCCAGCAGGAAGCGCGCTCCGTGACGATGGGCCAATTCGAGGCCCCGGCGCGTGCCTTCGCTGCCCACGGCCAACGTCTGAAGGGGCCGGGCCAGGTAGTCGGGTGGCGAGGCCGGGCTGGCCAGGTGGAACACCCCGGTCACCATTCCCTCGACCGGCAACTCCACTGAGACATCGGCCTCGACCAGGGTGAAGCCCGGGTGCTCCCCGAGGTGGGCGACATTGGATCGGCGACCGGTCGAAAAGTCGTCGACGCACACGACCTGGTCGCCCCGCGCCAACAGCTGGTCGCACAGGTGCGAACCCAGGAAGCCTCCACCGCCCATCACCAGGTGGCGGCCGCTCATCGCCGACCGATGCCGGTGTACTCGAAGCCGAGCCTCCGGAGCTGGGCCGGATCCAGCAGGTTGCGGGCGTCGACCACCACCGGCGTTGCCATCGTTGCGCGTACGGCATCGAAGTCCAGCCAGCGGAATTCATCCCACTCGGTGAGCACCACCAAGGCCACCGCTCCCGCGCAGGCTGCATAAGCGTCGGCGAAGGCGAGAAGTGATCCACCCGACACTGGGGAGTATCCGTCATCGGAGAGCCCGGCCAGCCCGGCAACGGGTATCGACCCGTGACCGGCAGGTACCGACACCGTAGGGTCGAAAGCCTGCACGGTGGCGCCACCCTCCACCAGGCGCAGCGACACTTCGACGGCGGGCGAGTTCCGCAGGTCGTCGGTGCCGGCCTTGAAGGTGAGTCCCCACACGGCGATGACGGCTCCGCCGAAGTCGTCTTCCGAAGACGACCGGCCCACCGCTGCCGAGGAACCCCGGGTCGGGCCCTGCCCGACCGAAGTACCCCCGATCGACGGGGCCACTGCCGCCTTGACCTTGTCCACCACTCGCACGAACTGCTCGTCGTTGGTTGCGATGGCTCCCCTGAGGAACGAAAAGTCATACCCCGCCTGCTCGGCGATGTGGACCAGTGCCCTGGTGTCCTTGGGCAGACAGCTCCCACCCCACCCCGGGCCGGGTCGCAGGTACTCGAACCCGATGCGCTTGTCGTATCCGAGCCCCAAGATGACATCCCGCACATCCGCACCGACCGCCTCGCACAGCCCGGCAACCGCATTGATGAAGCTCAACTTGGTGGCCAGAAACGCATTCGAGGCGTACTTGATCGTCTCGGCAGTGGCGGAATCGGTGATCAGCAACGGGGCATGGGTCCCGGCGAAGAGATCACCGACCCTGGCCGCGGCAGATTGGTCGTCCGCTCCGACCACGATGCGTTCGGGATGGAGGCTGTCCGCCACTGCGGTCCCCTCCCGCAGGAACTCCGGATTGGACACGACCGTGACGTCGTGGCGGCCCAGTACCCGTTCGACCACCAGGGTCGACCCCACCGGGACCGTCGACTTGTTGACGATCACCGAACCGGACGAGAGGTGGGGTCCGATCTCCTCTGCCACGGCCTCGACGAAGGAGAGGTCGGCCGAACCGTCGTCGCCCTGCGGTGTGGGCACGCACAGGAACACGAATTCGGCGCCCTGCACCGCAGCGGTGGCGCCGACCACGAACCGGAGACGGCCGGCCGCCTGGCCCTCGCGCACCAGTTCTTCGAGGTGGTCCTCCACGATGGGGACGTTGCCTGCCTCGAGCATCGCGACCTTGGCCGAATCGGTGTCGCCGCAGGTCACCCGGTGGCCGAGATGAGCAAGGGTGGCCGCGGTGGGCAGCCCCACATACCCGACACCGATGACTGCCACGGTGTGCCCCCGGCCGTGGGGCAGGACCCGCACCGACGTCCCTCCTTGGCCGAAGGTGGCGACGGCCCGGCCCGTGTCGTTGTCGGGCACCCTCGTCGGGCCGGAGCCGCTGCCCCCCGCCGGACTCCCGTTGCCTGTCGTCATCCGTGCAGCTCCCTCGTCGATTTCGTGGGTCCTCTTCATGTCGGTCCGGTCAGGCAGATTCTGGAGCTCAACCGTTGCCGTCGGTGCTGGCTCGGTCGTCCATCGTCGGCGTTCCCTTCTGTCGATGGCGGTCCCAATGCAGCGAACCGACTTCGGTGGCCCACGATCGCGTGGTAGCCCACCGACCGGTGTGGTCGTGTCAGGTCTCGCCGGACACGGCCGTGACCAGGCGCTCGAGGGACTCCGCCCACGGTGGCAGCATCGGGAGTCCCGACAGGCGGAGCGCGGCGTTGTCGAGCCTCGAGTTGGCCGGGCGGTGAGCCGGGCGGGGCGGGTCGAGCTCGGAAGTGGCGATCGGCTCCACCATGCCCGGGTCGAGGCCGGCTGCGGCCACGGCGGCTCGGGCGAATCCGTACCAGGTGGTCTCCCCCTGGTTGGTCACATGGAACGTCCCCGGCCGGCGATCGAGCGCCAGACGGACCACGGCTCGTGCCAGATCGGCGGTGAAGGTGGGACAGCCGTGCTGGTCGTCGACGAACCGGAGTGGGCCGGCCGGAGCTGCGCCGGCCAGGCGCAACACCGTCTTGACCATGTTGGCGCCGTGGGCACCGCTCACCCACGCCGTCCGGACCACGGTGGACGATGCGCCGGCGATGGAGCGGACCTCCAGCTCCCCCCCGAGCTTGCTGCGCCCGTACACCGAGCGCGGATTGGGCTGGTCCCACTCGTCATAGGGCCGGTCGAGGGTGCCGTCGAAGACGTAGTCGGTCGAGATGTAGACCAGATGGGCCCCGACGTCCATCGTCGCTTCGGCGATATGCCGGGAGCCGAGGGCGTTGACCGCGAACGCGGTGTCAGGGTCGGACTCGCAGGCATCAACTGCCGTGTAGGCCCCGCCATGGAGCACGATGTCCGGGCGGAATCCGGCGATCGCTCCCCGCACCGCGGTCCGATCGACTACGTCGAGGGTATCGACGTCGGTGGAGAGCACCTCGAAGGTCCCCTCGGTGACCGGTGGCAGTATGCCGTGGCCATCCGCCTCGCTCCGCTGCTGGCCTCCCGCGGGGACGGCGCCGGCCAACACGTCCCGGAGGTCACGGCCGAGCTGGCCGTTGCCGCCGGTGACCAGCACCCGAAGCGGGCGGTTCACGGTCGGGTGGCAGGGCCGGACAGAGAGTCCGTCGTCGCCCACGCCCCTTCGACCACCGGAGCCCGGTCGCGCAGGGGTTCCCACCAGCTCCGGTTGGCTGCGTACCAGGCCACCGTGTCGGCGAGGCCCTGGGCGAACGGTACCGTCGGCTCCCACCCCAGGCTCGAGCGGATCTTCGATGAGTCGAGGAGGTACCGCCGGTCGTGACTCGGGCGGTCCGGAACGATCTCCTTCAGCGTCAGTGGCTTGCCGGTGGCCTCGAGGATCGCGTCGGCGATCTCCTCGATGCTGGCTTCGACACCACTCCCCACGTTGTAGGTCTCCCCCACCTCGCCGTGCTGGAGGACCAACTCGATCGCCCGGCAGTGGTCGTCGACATGGAGCCACTCGCGCCTGTTCTGGGTGGAGGCGTAGAGGGGCAGCGGCTGGTTGTCGAGGGCTTTGGCGGTGAACAGGGGGATCACCTTCTCGGGGAACTGATAGGGCCCGTAGTTGTTGCAGCAGTTGGTGATGGTGGCCGGCAACCCGAAGGTCTCCACGTAGGCCCGGACGGCGTGGTCGGCACCGGCTTTCGACGCGTTGTATGGCGTGCGGGGGCGGTACGGGGTCTCCTCGGTGAACACCTCGTCCGAATCGAGCGGCAGGTCCCCGTAGACCTCGCAGGTGGAGATGTGATGGAACCTCGATACACCGTGGCGTCGCGCTGCCTCGGCCAGCGTCTGGGTACCGAGCACATTGGTCCGGAAGAAGCGAGTCGGATCGAGGATGGCCAGGCTGTTATGGGACTCGGCGGCGAAGTTGACGATCACATCGATCTGATGCTCGGCGAGCGTCTTGCCCACCACCTCGAGGTCGCCGATGTCCCCCTGGACGAACTCGATCCGGTCCTCGACATCGTCCAAATTGGGCCTGTTTCCGGCGTAGGTGAGTACGTCGAAGGCCACGACCAGGTCCGCCGGATGGCGGTTGACCCAGTAGCGCACGAAGTTCGAACCGATGAAACCGGCACCGCCGGTGACGAGTAGTCGCATGATCAGGAAAGGTTAGCCGTGGCCAGGCATCTGTCTGTAAGGGCGGCGCAGTCAGCCTCCGGGGCGCACGTGGACCACGTCTCCGGCGATCACCGTGCGGCGTGCGGCGCCGGTGTCGACGATCAGGTGCCCCTCGGAGGTCACATCGGTGGCCGTCCCCTCGAACCGCTCATCGGCCAGTTCCACTCGGACCCGGGTGCCGAGGGTGGTGCACGCCGCACGCAGGTCCCCTGCCTGGCGGATCCGGCCCGCGGCGGTTGCCAGATCGCACACCCGGGGCTCCAGGGCCTCCAAGATGGAGTCGAGAAGCACGGATCGGTCGATCGGATGGCCGGTCAGCTCGTGCAACGAGGTGGCCACCCCGACCAGATCCTCCGGCAGATCCGCGCCCTTGACCGGCCAATTCACATTGATCCCGATACCGACGACGATCGGTGAGCCACCGGTGCCCGTGCTTGACGGTGGGACGGCCAGGTCGGCCTCGGCCAAGACCCCGGCGACCTTCCGGCCGTTCGGGCCGAGGAGGTCGTTCGGCCACTTGATCCCCAACCTCGTGCCCACCACGGCGTTCACCGCATCGACCGCGGCCAGGGCCACCACCGCGCTGGCCAGGTGCCGCTGGTCGCCGGGCAGGTCCGGACGGAGCAGCACCGACACCAACAGGTTCGACCCGGGTGGCGCCTCCCACGTCCGCCCGAGGCGGCCCCTGCCGGCCGACTGGTGGTCGGCGACGGCGACGACACCCTCGGGCGCCCCGGCCCGGGCCTCGTCGAGGAGGTACCGGTTGGTGGAGTCGATCGAGTCGAACCGCCGAATGTTGGTGAACCTCGTGCCCGGCATGGCACACACCCTACGGGGCGTGACAGTGTTATATCGCCTCGGGGTGGTGAGACCACCGCCTCATCCCAAGCCGATTCGAAAGGCGCAGCGTGCTGAAGAAGGTTCTCATCGCCAACCGGGGGGAGATCGCGGTCCGGGTCATCAGGACCTGTCGCGAACTCGGGGTGGCCACGGTCGCCGTGTACTCCAAGCTCGACCGGGACGCCCTCCATGTCCGGCTGGCCGACGAGGCGTACGCTCTCGGCGGCCAAACTGCCGCCGAGAGCTACCTGAACACCGAAGCCATCCTCGACGTGATCGAGCGGAGCGGTGCCGACGCCGTCCACCCCGGGTACGGCTTCTTTTCGGAGAACACCGACTTCGCTCGCTCCATCACCCGGCGCGGGGTGACCTTCGTCGGGCCGCCGCCCGAGGCCATCGAGATCATGGGGGACAAGATCAGCTCCCGCCACGCAGCCGAACGGGCAGGGGTCTCGGGCGTGCCCGGACGATCCGAGGTGCTTCGGTCGGCCGACGAGGTGATCGCCTTCGGAAACGAGGCCGGCTGGCCGGTGGCGATCAAGGCCGCGTTCGGCGGTGGCGGCCGGGGCATGAAGGTGGTCTCAGCGCCGGACCAGGCGCCCGAAGCACTCGAATCGGCCAAGCGCGAGTCGGCCGCCTACTTCGGTCGGGACGAGTGCTATGTCGAGCGCTACCTGGCCTGGCCCCGCCATGTCGAGATGCAGATCATCGCCGACACCCACGGCACCACACTGTGGCTCGGCGAACGCGACTGCTCGGCCCAGCGCCGCCATCAGAAGCTCATCGAGGAGAGCCCGGCGCCGAACTTCCCCGACGACATCCGCCAGGCCATGGGGGAGGCGTCGGTCAAGGTGGCCGAGGCCTGCGGCTACGTCAATGCCGGCACCGTCGAGTTCCTCTACCAGGACGGCGAGTTCTTCTTCCTCGAGATGAACACCCGCCTGCAGGTGGAGCACCCGGTGACTGAGCTGGTCACCGGCCTCGATCTGGTCGAGTGGCAACTTCGGGTGGCCGCGGGCGAACCACTCGGGTTCAGCCAGGAGAGCGTCCGCAGGGACGGGCACGCCATCGAAGTGCGGATCAACGCGGAGAACCCGGCCGGCGGGGCATTCACGCCGTCGCCGGGCACCATCTCCCGATTCGTCGCCCCCGGTGGCCCCGGTGTCCGCCTGGACGCCGGATACGGATCGGGCGACACCCTCAGCCAGTTCTACGACAATCTGGTGGCCAAGTTGGTGGTCTGGGGACCTGGCCGCGAGGCTGCCCGCCGCCGGATGCTGCGGGCCATCGACGAGACCGTGATCGAAGGGGTGGCGACCACGCTCCCCGCCGACATCGCCATCCTCTCCCACCCGGACTTCATCTCGGGCGAGCACTCGACCAACTGGGTGGAGGAGGCACTCGACCTGAGCGGGGTGACGGCAGAGGGAACCACCCCCCCGCCCGCGCCCACCGGCCCTACCGTCGACGACGTGCCGAGGGTCCTCCGCGAGGTCACCGCCGAGGTGGACGGGCGGCGCTACCAGGTGAAGCTCTGGGTGCCCGACCCGGGCGAGGTCGCCACCGCAAGAGTCGCCAGCGGTCCGGCGCGGGGTGCAGGCCCGACGCGACCGAAGGCCACCGCATCGGGGGTCGGGTCGGGAACCGTCGCGGTGCCCATGCAGGGAACCGTCATCAAGGTCCTGGTTGTCGAGGGCGATGTCGTCGAAGTTGGTCAGACCGTGTGTGTGCTCGAAGCGATGAAGATGGAGAACAACGTCAACGCGGAGAGGGCAGGGACGGTCAAAGAGGTCAAGGTCTCCGCGGGGGAATCTGTCGGCCCCGGCGATGTCATCGCCGTGATCGAATAGCGCAGGATCCACCGAGCCCGTGCCGGACCCCTCCGCCCTCAAGGATGCAGCCCGCCAGGCGATCGACACCGCCCTCTCCGGCCTGATCCGGCTCAGCCACGCCATCCACGGCCAGCCGGAGACTGCCTTCGAGGAGGAGCGAGCCTGCGCCTGGTCGACCGAGGCCCTGGCCGAAGGCGGTTTCGCGGTGACCGAGGGCGTCGCCGGGATGCCCACCGCGTTCAGCGCGGAGGTCGGCTCGGGGCCACTCGTGCTGGCGGTCTGCGCAGAGTACGACGCTCTCCCCGGGGTCGGGCATGCCTGCGGGCACAACATCATCGCCGCCTCGGCCATCGGTGCCGGGCTGGGCCTGGCCGGCCTGGTCGACGAGTTGGGGGTCACCGTCCGAGTGCTGGGGACACCTGCCGAAGAGGGAGGAGGGGGCAAAGTGACCATGCTGGAGCACGGGCTCTTCGAGGGCGTCCACGCGGCCATGATGATCCACCCCTGGCCGAGCGACCGCCTCGAGGCCACCTGTCTGGCCGTCTCCCACTTCGACGTCACCTTCCACGGGAAGAGCGCCCACGCCTCGGCCGCACCGTGGGAGGGGATCAACGCCGGCGATGCCATGGTGGTCTCGCAGGTTGCCATCGGCCTGTTGCGCCAGCAGTTGCGGGCCGGTGACCAGGTGCACGGGATCGTCACAGCCGGAGGCCAGGCCGCCAACATCGTCCCCGACACCGTCACCGGCCGGTTCATGTGTCGCTCGCTGACCTTGGCCGGGTTGGAGCTGCTCGAGCCCAGGGTGAGGCGGTGCTTCGAGGCCGGCGCACTCGCCACCGGATCGTCGGTCAGTTACGAGACCCTGGCCCCCGTCTACTCTCACATGGAGAGCGACCCCGGCCTACTGGCCCTCTACCGGTCGAGTGCCGAACAGTTGGGCCGAAGCTTTGCCCTCGACGACGAGGGTGCCCCACGACCCACCCTCTCGACCGACATGGCCAACGTGTCGCTCGCGGTCCCCGCCATCCACCCACTGCTCGGCATCGACGCCGCCGGCTCGGTCAACCACCAGCCCGAGTTCGCTGCCGCCTGCATCACCCCGTCGGCGGACGACGCCGTCCGAGACGGGGCCCTGGCGCTGGCCTGGACGGCGATCGACGCGGCCCAACCGGGCTCCCTGCGCGACCGGCTGCTGGCCCGCTGACCGGCGAGGCCCGATCGGCTGCACATCAAGTCGGGGTCGGCTATCCGTTCGGGTGGTACTCCCCGAACACCCCCCGGAGCACATCGGACACTTCGCCGAGCGTCGCCATCCGTGCCAGGGCCACCTTCATCGGGACCAGCAGATTCTGGGTACCACGAGCAGCTGCCTCGACATCGGCCAGGGCCGCGCCGACCGCCGACTGGTCGCGTTCGGCCTTCACCCGCTCGACGCGGGCCACCTGGGACCGTTGCAGCTCGGCATCGATGGGGAACACCTCGGTGGGATCCGATTCGTCGTCCACGAACCGGTTGACTCCGACGACCACCTTCTCCCCGGCATCGATCGCCTTGGCGTAGGCGTAGGCGGCCTGGTCGATCTCCTGCTGCATGTACTGGGCCTCGATGGCATCCACGGCGCCACCCAGGGCGTCGATCCGTTCGAGGTACCCCCATGCCCCCTTCTCGACATCGTCGGTGAGCGATTCGACGAACCACGATCCGGCCAACGGGTCGACCGTGTCGGCGATGCCGGACTCGTACCCGACGATCTGCTGGGTTCGAAGGGCGATCTTGGCGGCCCGTTGGGTGGGGAGGCCGAGGGCCTCGTCGAAGCCGTTGGTATGGAGGCTCTGGGTGCCCCCGAGGGCGGCGGCCAGGGCCTGGATGGTCACCCGCGCGATGTTGTTCTCGGGCTGCTGCGCGGTGAGGGTCGAGCCGCCCGTCTGCGTATGGAATCTCATCAACGTCGACTTTTCGTCCTTGGCCCGGAACCGTTCGGTCATGATCCGTGCCCACATTCGCCGGGCGGCCCGGTACTTGGCCACCTCCTCGAAGAGGTTGTTGTGAGCATTCCAGAAGAAACTGAGGCGGGGGGCGAAGGCATCGACGTCGAGCCCGGCGGCCAACGCCGCCTCCACGTAGGCGATGCCGTTGGCGATGGTGAAGGCGATCTCTTGAACTGCTGTGGATCCGGCCTCGCGGATGTGGTAGCCGGAGATGGAGATGGTGTTCCAGGCGGGAAGGTGCTCGGCGCAGTAGGAAAAGGTGTCCGTGACCAGGCGCATCGACGGGCGAGGCGGGTAGATATAGGTGCCGCGGGCGACGTACTCCTTCAAGATGTCGTTCTGGATGGTCCCTCCGAGCCGCCCCGGATCCACGCCGTTCTCCTCGGCCACCAGCTGGTAGAAGAGCAGCAGGATCGCCGCGGTGGCATTGATGGTCATCGACGTGGTGACCTCGTCGAGAGGAAGGCCTGCCAGCAGCAGGCGCATGTCGGCCAACGAGTCGATGGCCACCCCCACCTTGCCCACCTCCCCCTCCGACCTCGGATGGTCGGAGTCGTAGCCCATCTGGGTGGGGAGGTCGAAGGCACAGGACAGGCCGGTCTGGCCGGCTCCCAACAGGAACTTGAACCGTTCATTGGTCGCCTCGGCGGTACCGAAGCCGGCGTACTGGCGCATGGTCCACAGCCGACCCCGGTACATGTCGGGCCTGATCCCACGGGTGAAGGGATAGCTGCCGGGTACTCCCAGTTGCCGGGCAGGATCCCATCCCTCCAGATCCTCGGGTCCGTAGACCGGGCGGATCTCGATGCCGGAGTCGGTAACCCGCCCGCGTTCCGCCCCGGAGGAAGCGCTGTGTGGTGCCATGGGAACAGGTTACGGTCTCCGTAGAGGGCCGAGCGCCGCCGGCCCGGCGGCGGACCGCGTCAGGTCGAGGAGCGCCGGGCCTCCCGCGGGATCGTGATCAGGCGGGGGGTTGCGCCGGGTGGGGCATGCACAGGTCGTCGTACTCGGCGATGACGATCTCTGCAGCCTCGGGGCCACAAGCTGGGCACTTCGGATCCCGATGCACCTTGAAGGTGCGGAAACTCTGCTCGAGGGCGTCGTAGGCCAGCAACCGGCCCTGCAGGGTGTCGCCGATCCCCAGCAGGACCTTGAGGGCCTCGACGGCCTGGATCGACCCGACGATGCCGGGGAGCACGCCGAGGACGCCGGCCTCCGAGCAGCTGGGTGCAAGCTCGGCTGGAGGGGGCTCGGGGATCATGCACCGGTAACAAGGTCCCTCGTAGGGGTTGAACACCGTGGCCTGCCCCTCGAACCGGAAAATCGATCCGTGGACCACCGGAATCCGCTTCACCAGTGATGCGTCGTTGACCAAGTACCGGGTCGGGAAGTTGTCGGTGCCGTCGACGATCACGTCGTAACCGTCGATGATCTCGAGAATGTTGTCTGCTCCCAGCCGGACGTCGTAGGTCACCACGTTGACATCGGGATTGACCAGGGTCAGGGTCTTCTTTGCCGAATCGACCTTCCGCTCACCGATCCTGTCGGTGTTGTGCAGGATCTGGCGCTGGAGGTTCGAAGCGTCGACCACGTCCATGTCGATGATCCCGAGCGTCCCCACACCGGCAGCCGCCAGGTAGAGCGCGGCGGGAGAACCAAGGCCACCGGCTCCCAGCAGAAGCACGCTCGCGTCGAGCAGCTCGAGCTGGCCGACCTCTCCGACCTCGGGCAGGAGCAGGTGGCGCTGGTAGCGGTTGCGCTGCTCCGGCGTGAGCGACTGCGGGGCTGACCAGTCGCGGCCCTCGTCCTTCCAGCGGTTGAATCCGCCGATCACCGAGGCCACGTCCGAGTAGCCCAGCTCCTGCATCGTCTTCGCGGCGAACGCCGACCGCGTCCCGCCGGCGCAGTAGACGACCACATGGGAGGCCTTGTCGGGGATCCGTCCCTCGACCGAGGTCTCGAGGGTCCCCCGAGGGATGTGCACCGCGCCGGGTAGCGCACCCTGCTCGTACTCGTCGGGCTCGCGGACATCGAGGACCACTGCGCCGCCGGCGGCGATCTCCTCGTCGGCTCGCGCGGGATCTATCTCCCGTACAGCGGCCTTGGCCTCGGCCAGCATTTCCCTGAAGGTAGGCACGGCAATCACAATCCTTCTCCGACGGGTGGGGACCGGTCGTGACGGCCCACCACTCAGCTGAACAACAACTGAAACACTACCAGTGGGGTCAACATTCCCAGCTGCCGCCGACCGTCCCCCGTAAGGGCACCGAGTCGATCTCGGGCCGGTAGCGTGCGCCCCATGGAGCTCACCGAAGCCGTGCAGCGCCGCCGCATGCTCAGGAGCTTCAGCAGCAGACCCCTGCAGCCCGGCGTCCTCGACCGGCTACTGGCCCTCGCCCTTCGGGCGCCATCGGCGGGTCACACCCAGGGTCGTGAGTACGTCGTGCTCGAGGGTAGCGAGCAGACCGCCCACTACTGGGAGTCGACCACCGACGTGGAGTGGCGATCCAGCTCGCGACGATTCGAAGGGATGTCCCGCGCCCCGGTGGTAATCCTGACTTTTGCCGACCCCGAGGCGTACGCCGGCCGCTACCGCGAGCCCGACAAGGTCCGGCCCGACGGCCGGGACGTCGAATGGGAGGTTCCCTTCTGGTTCGTCGACGCCGGCTTCGCCGTCATGACGCTCCTGCTCGGCGCCGCCGACGCCGGGGTCGGCGCAGCGTTCCTCGGCAACTTCAGGGGCGAGGAGGCCCTGCGTGCGACGCTCGGCGTGCCCGAGCGCCTCCGGTGGCTCGGGGCGGTGCTCCTCGGCCATGCGTCTGGAACGGACCCCCGCACGTCGTCATCGGCGCGACCCCGTCGCACCCTGGAGGACAGCGTGCACCGTGGGGGCTGGTAGCAGACAGGTGGTCTCGGATGGTCATCGTTGAACGGCACTCCGTAGGGGCCTAGCATTCATCCGAATCGCGCGAGGGGCGCACAGCAAACCGGGAGGAGACCCATGACCGACACTGTCGTCGAGGTCGGCGCCGGCGCGTCGCCGCCTGCCGCGGGTGGCCCTCCGCCGGTGCCCGAGTTCTCCATCGTGCCGCTGCGAGGCCTTCCCATCGTCGCCGCCCTGCTGGTGGGCTTGGTCGTGGCCATCGCCTCCAACTCGCTGTGGGCGCTCACCTTCTTCCATGTCGGCGGAGGCGGGCTGTGGACCGGCATCGACCTCTTCGTCGGCCTGGTCATCGGACCGATCCTCGGCCGGCTCTCGGTCCCGGCCAGGATCGAGTTCTCCGTCCGGTTCATGCCCAAGATGATCCTGATCATGCCCACCCTGGTGGCCATGACGCTGGGTGCCGGATTCCAACTGGCGCGCCACGTGGGCAACCTCGACGCCAACTACCCCCACCACGGCTGGCTGGTCGCCTCCTACATCGTCGTCGGGGTGATGGCGGTCATCGCCCTGGGGCTGCTCGAGCCGGCCAACGTGGCCGTCCTGTTCGAGCTCAAGAAGCCCCGGCCCAACGGCGAACGCATCGGACGCCTGATGAAGGTGTTCGTCTACGCGGCGGGCATCACCGGCGTCATGCAGATCGCCACCATCGTGATCATGACCTTTCTGGCCAGCCGATGACCGGCACCAACGACCAGGCACCTCCGGGGCTCGACGAGATTGACCTGAGGCAGGCCGGCCTTCCCCCGGTAGCGCGGCTTGCCACGCTCACCCTGGCGCTGGTCGTCATCGGGGGTATCTATCTGGCCTCCCACTACGACCACCCCGCCTCCCTGCTCCCCGCAGTCGTGCTGGCCGGCGCGGCCGGCGCCGTCCTGGTAGTCAACGTCGTTCTGCTGGCACGGATCAAGGAGTTCAACTGGGGCAAGTTCTTCCAGGTCTTCGGCTGGGGCCTGGTCGCCTATGCAGTCATCGCCGGGATCCTCGAGTTCGTCTTCGTCTTCGACCACACGCCGGCCAAGACATTGTGGCTGTTCACCGCCATGCTGGTCATGTTCGCGGTGGACGTGCCCCTGCTGCTCGGATTCTCGGTCGCCCGGTACCAACCGGTGGCGGGCTCACCGGCCTGACCCCTTCCGCGGTTCGGTTACGACTCGCAAGGTCGCCGGCCAGGTCCGGTGCAAGCTGACCAGGTCAATGTCGTGTGGCCAGCAGGCCTCGCCCGCTTCTGCGGAACACGCCAGGGGGCGTGCGAGGTCAACACCGAACGACCGCGGAGGAATCCATGCCCTCGACCACCCTCAGAGCACCCGAAGCAGTGGGCGGTGGAGCCACCCAGGCCGACCCGCCCCGCCCCGCCGACCCGACCCTCCATGTCGTGCGGTGGCTCGATCCTGTCGCCGACCCCCACGGCGTGCACCCATGCTCACGGTACGTCGAGCTGTACTGGTTGGGGGTCATCGGCCCGAGCACGACGTGGTTGCTCAGACGTCTCTCCTACGGGCTCGAGGTGCACGACGACGGATTCGACCTCAACCTGCCCGAGACAGCGAGATCCCTCGGACTGGGCGACCGCATGGGCAAGAACTCACCGTTCCGACGGGCGCTCCAACGCCTGTGCATCTTCGAATTGGCCCGTCCCCACGGCCCGGCCGGGCTCGCAGTCCGCGTCCACATCCCACCTCTTCCCCTCAGGCACGTGAGTCGGCTGCCGGAGTCACTACAACAGAGCCACCGGCGATGGTTGGCCGAGCAACGGCTGCCCGAACCGGAACAGATGCGCCGACGTGCCCAGCGACTTGCAGCCGGGCTGGCATCGGCCGGACGGAGCCAGATCGAGATCGAGGCGCAGCTCGGCGAATGGCAGTTCCACCCGGCGATCGCATTCCGCGCCGCCGAGGACGCGCTTCGCCTCCACCTGCAACGCCGGACCCGACCGGTGCGGGACAGTGTCGGACCCGCCACGGCCGCAGATCGGGGGATCAGCCTGGCTCTGCCTCATGGCCTGCCGGGGTCAAGCCCCAGTAGGAGTCCGGCGGCTGGATCTCGCCCTTGACCACCTTGTTGATCATGGCGCAGATGGGCAAGTCGAGATTGTGGCGCTCAGCCAGTTCGAGGGCCACGGTCGCCGTCTGCACACCCTCGGCGACCATATGCATCTCTGCCAAGATGTCCTCGAGCCTCCGCCCTTTGCCGAGCTGCTCGCCCACGGCGCGGTTGCGGCTGTGGGGGCTCATGCAGGTGGCGATCAGATCACCCATGCCGGCCAGACCTGCGAAGGTGGCCGGCTGGGCGCCCATGGCAACGCCGAGGCGAGTCAGCTCGGCAAGTCCACGGGACATGACGGCGGCACGCGTGTTGTCGCCCACTCCGAGCCCCTCACCGATCCCGGCGGCGATGGCGATCACGTTCTTCAACGCGCCACCCATCTCGCAACCCACGACATCGTCGTTCAGGTACACCCGGAAGACACCACGGGTGACCACCTTTTGAATGGCGCAGGCCACTTCGAGGTCCTCGGTCGCGATGACCGCGGCGGCTGCCTGCCCGTACATGATCTCCCGGGCGATGTTCGGGCCGGTCAGTGCTGCAACCGGGTGCCCGGGAACCACCTGCTTGATCACTTCGGTCATCCGCAGGAGCGATCCGCTCTCGAGACCTTTGGAGAGGCTGACCACCGGGATCCAGGGGCGAATCCAGTCGGAGGCGTCCTCCAGCACGCGCCGGAACCCGGATGTCGGCACACCGATGACCAGAAGATCGGCGTCGGACACGGCCTCCTCGAGGTCGGCGGTCGCCGATAGCTCGGGGGCGAGGTCGAAGCCTGGCAGGTAGGCCGGATTGGTGTGCTCATTGGTGATTGTCGCAGCCACTTCGGGATTGCGCGCCCACAGCACGGTGTCTTGCCTCGGAGCGACCAGAGACGCCACCGTGGTACCCCATGACCCGGCTCCGAGCACTGCGATCTTCACCGAAGGCAAAGTAGTGCACCTGTCGATCGAGTGCAGCGTCCTCCGGTGCGATGGCGGCAACGGGTCGTGGCCGGCGCCCCTACGGCACGTTGGTTTGCACCAACGTCCGCGCGAACTCGTCGGAAGTCACCAATTCGACCAGAGTCCGCACTCCGAAACCCGTGCCACCCTTGGTCAGGTAGCGGGTGTTCTCGTCCGAGCGGGCGGGGCCGGCAATGTCGAGATGGGCCCATGGCACATCCCCCACGAACTCGGCCAGCAGCAGGGCAGCCGAGATACTTCCGGCCTGACCAGCACGGCCGACATTGCGCATGTCGGCGATCTCCGACTCGATATGGTCGCGGTAGTCGTCGGGCAACGGGAGCGGCCAGACCGGCTCGCCCGCCCGCGCTGCGGCCGCCCGGACCTCTTCGACGATGTGGTCACCGGTGCCGAGCAGGCCGGCGATCTCCTTCCCCAATGCCACCACCGCAGCGCTTGTCAACGTGGCCAGGTCGACGACGGCGTCCGGTTCGGCTTCGGCGGCCAGGGACAGCCCGTCGGCCAGCACCAGCCGGCCTTCGGCATCGGTGTTGAGCACCTCGATCGTCTTGCCGTTGCGCGCCGTCAGGACGTCGCCGGGCTTCGTGGCCGATCCACCCGGCATGTTCTCGGTCAACGGTGCGAAGGCGGTGATGCGGATCCGCGCCCCGAGCGCCGCGGCCGCGTCGAGCGCGCCGAGCACGGCGGCAGCTCCTCCCATGTCGGTCTTCATGGTCTCCATGCCCCCGGCCGTCTTCAGGGACAGGCCGCCGGAGTCGAAGGTGATGCCCTTGCCCACCAGCGCCAGATGGGGAACACGGCCGTCGATCACCACAGCGTCCGGCGGCTGGTACTCGACCCGCACCAGCCTCGGCGGCTGGGCCGACCCCCTAGACACGCCGAGCAGTCCCCCGAGACGTTCCTCGGCGATCCGGTCTTCATCCCACACCTCGACCGTGAGCCCGGCCCGGCCGGCGAGTGTCCGGACAAAGGTGTCGGCCAACTTCAGCGGCGTCAGGGAGCTCGGCGGCTCATTGACCAGATCCCTCGCCAGGGCCACTGACTCGGCAATGCGAACGCCGCGGGTGGCGCCGTCACCCACGGCGCTGACGTCGGAGGGCGCCCCGACACCGAGGATGAGCGACTCGAGCCGTTCTGGGCGGTCCCCGGAGCGGTAGTCGTCGTACCGGTAGTCCGCCAGTGCTGCGCCGACGGCGGCCGCCTCGGCCGATCGGCCCACCGCGAGATCGGAGACTGCAGCCAACAGGAGAATGGCCGACTCGCCGCCGCCCACGGCCCGTACGAAGGCGGCCGAGGCCCTCCGCAACGACTCGAGCCCCCGGTCTGCACAGAAGGCTGAGGACTCTCCGACTCCAACGAGCACTATCCCAGGTGGTGGAACGGCCACCGCCGCCGACGGTCCGTCGGTATCCCCCGTCTGCCGCGGCGGTGCGGGCACCGGAGAGCGCAAGACGAGGGTCTGGCCGACCTTGCCACTGAACCCGTGACGCTTGCACCAAGCCGGGTCGGGTCGGTCGGCAAGTCCCAGATCGAACTGCCCGGGAGGGACCGCGTGCCGGGGTCCGTCGTCACCCGAGGCGACCGGCACACCCCATATCGGCGTTCCGGATGGGATCGAGTCGGCGGACGCTGCGGTGACCTTCATGACGGCCGCACCCCAATTCCACCGCCGGGCACATCCGGGTCTCCACCTTCGCCCGGCCCACCCGGCCGGCCCGTCTCGACCGGCCGGCGGGGCTGGAGCGGGCTGCGAGCCAGCAGGTACACCTGACCATCCGCCCAGCGGGCCATGGCCCACAGCAAGTCGGACAACCGGTTGAGGTAGAGGCCCACCGACGATCCTTCGACCGGTGACGACACCACGAGACGCTCGGCCCGCCGGACCACCGTTCGGGCCACGTCCAGCGCCGCCGACGCTCGATTGCTACCGGGCACCACGAAGTCGGTGGGCATGTCGAAGCGGGCGATCAGATCGTCGATGTGGGCCTCGAGGGCGGCCACCATCTCGGGGGTGACCAGGGTCTTCGCGGCAACCAGCTTGGCCCGGTTGGAGGGGTCGGTGGCCACCTCGGCCATCAGCACATAGAGATCCCGCTCGAGCCCGGTGAGCAAGCGGTCGAGCTCGGAGTCCGGTTCCGCTTCGGCTCGGGCCATCCCCATCGCCGCCTGCGCCTCATCCACCGTCCCGTTGACCTGCATGGCGTGGGAGTCCTTGCGAACCCGACCACCAAAGAGGAGGCCAGTGCTCCCGTCATCGCCCGTCTTCGTGTAGATCTTCAGCACAGGGTCATCACCGACCCGATGCTAAACGACACCGATCGGTCCTCTCTCCACTCCGGCGGCCCAGACCGTGCCGGATTGGGCGATCCCGCCGCCCAGGCTGCCGTCCGACCGACATCTCACCGGTAGCCTTGTCCGGATATGACAGTCGAAACCGCCTCATCGAGCTACCTGCAGGCCGTCGCCGAACGAGTCGTCATCTTCGACGGCGCGATGGGGACCAACCTCCAGCTCGCCGAGCTGACCGCCGATGACTTCGGTGGTCCGGATCTCGAAGGGTGCAACGAGCTCCTCGTGGTCTCCCGCCCGGACGCCATCGACCGGGTCCACCGGTCGTTCTTCGAAGTCGGGTGCGACGTCGTCGAGACCGACACGTTCGGGGCGTTCGCCCCGGTGCTGGCCGAGTACGGCCAGGCCCATCGGGTACGGGAGCTAAACCTGGCCGCGGCGGCGCTCGCGCGAGGGGCAGCCGACGACTTCTCGACTCCGGATCGGCGCCGCTGGGTGGCAGGAAGCATCGGCCCGGGAACGAAGTTCCCGACGCTCGGTCAGATCCGGTACGCCGACCTGCGCGACGCCTACGAAGAGCAGGCTGCCGCTTTGATCGAAGGCGGCGTGGACCTGATCGTCATCGAGACCGTCTTCGACCTGTTGCAGGCCAAGTCGGCCATCAACGGTGCCCGGCGGGCGATGAGGGCTGCCGGCCGCAAGCTGCCGATCCAGACACAGATCACCATCGAGCTGACAGGCACCATGCTGCCCGGCACGGAGATCGGTGCCGCACTGTGTGCCCTGCAGGCCATGGACGTCGACGTGATCGGCCTCAACTGCGCCACCGGACCGGCAGAGATGTTCGAACCGCTCCGTCACCTTGCGGGTCATGCCTCCATTCCGATCGCATGCCTCCCCAACGCCGGGCTGCCATCGGTCGTCGATGGCGCCATGCACTACGACCTCGATCCGGGGCAACTGGCTGAGTTCCACCGGCAGTTCGTGAGTGAGCTCGGCGTGTCGGTGATCGGCGGATGCTGCGGCACCACCCCCGAGCACCTGGCCGCGGTGGTCGAAGCGTGCGCGGGCCTCACTCCGACCGCCCTCCACCCAGTGCCGGAACATGGCGCCGCGTCCATCTACACCCAGGTCTCCTTCGCCCAGGAGACCTCGTTTCTCGTCATCGGGGAACGGACCAATGCCAACGGATCGAAGAAGTTCCGCGAAGCGATGCTCGAAGGAGAGTGGGACACCTGCGTCGCCATGGCACGCGAGCAGGTCAAAGAAGGTTCACACCTGATCGATGTATGCGTCGACTACACCGGCGCCGACGGGGTGGCCGACATGGAGGAGGTGGCATCGCGGTTCGCCACCCAGTCGACTGCTCCCCTGGTGGTCGACTCCACCGAGGCGCCGGTCGTCGAGACCGCCCTCTCGTGGATCGGCGGGCGGGCGGTCATCAACTCGGTGAACCTCGAGGAGGGGGACGGGCAGGGCACCCGCCTCGACTCGTTCCTCACCTTGGCCAAGGAGTTCGGCGCAGCGGTCGTCTGCACCTGCATCGACACCGAGGGCCAGGCCCGCACCGCCGGCTGGAAGGTGCGCTCCGCCAAGGCCATCCACGACATCGCCACCGAGCGATACGGGCTGCGACCCGAGGATCTCCTCTTCGATCCGCTTGCCCTGCCCCTGTCCACTGGCATGGAGGAGAGCCGCAGGGACGGCATCGAGACCATCGAGGGCATCCGTCGGATCAAAGTCGAGCTTCCAGGTGTCTACACGGTGTTGGGCCTCTCCAACGTCTCCTTCGGACTCAACCCGGCAGCCCGCCAGGTGCTCAACTCGGTTTTCCTGCACGAGTGCGTGGACGCGGGTCTTGACGCCGCCATCGTCCACGCCTCGAAGATCTTGCCCCTGTCGAAGATCGACGACCGGGCCCGCGAGGTCTGCCTCGATCTGATCTATGACCGGAGACACGAGGGCTACGACCCGCTGACCGAGCTCCTCAGCCTCTTTGAAGGGGTCTCCGCCTCTACGGCGGCCTCCACCGAGGACAGGTCGGATTGGACCGTCGAACGCCGCCTCGAGCACCGGATCATCGACGGCGATCGCAACGGGATCGAGGCGGACCTCGACGAGGCCATGGCGCAGGGTCTGACACCGCTCCTCATCATCAACGAATTGCTGCTTGCCGGCATGAAGACCGTGGGTGAACTGTTCGCCTCCGGCGAAATGCAGTTGCCGTTCGTACTCGGTTCGGCGGAGACCATGAAGACGGCCGTGGCCCACCTCGAGCCCTACATGGAAAAGGCCGACCAGGGCGGCAAAGGCGTGATGGTGCTGGCCACCGTCAAAGGTGACGTGCACGACATCGGCAAGAACCTGGTCGACATCATCCTCACCAATAACGGCTACACCGTGAAGAACCTCGGGATCAAGGTGGGGATCCACGACATGGTCAGCGCACTCGAGGAATTCGGTGCCGACGCCATCGGCATGAGCGGTCTGCTGGTCAAGTCCACGCTGATCATGCGAGACAATCTCGAAGAGCTCAATCGCCGAGGTCTATCTCATATCCCGGTCATCCTCGGAGGTGCCGCGCTCACCCGCACCTACGTGGAGCGCGACCTACGGAAGGTGTACGACGGTCGCCTCTTCTACGGCAAGGACGCGTTCGAAGGCCTGAGCACCATGGACCGTCTGGTGGAACTGTCTCGGTCCGGCGATGACGACCCGGAGTTCGGCACGGCGATCGGCGGTCGGGACCTCGGGCCTCGCAAGAGCGAGCTGCGCAAGCAGGCCGCAGCCGAGGCTCGCGCCCGCGGGGAGGTACTCCCCGCCCGCTCGCCCGAGGTCGTCACCGACAATCCGTTGTTTGTACCCCCGTTCGTGGGCAGTCGGGTCGGCAAGGGCATGGCCATCGACGATGTCGCCACCTATCTCAACGAGACGGCTCTCTTCCGCAACCAATGGGGATTTCGGCCGGAGGGCGGCGAGGGTGATCCGGCCTTCAAGGAGCGAGTCCGGAACTTGTTGCGCGAGCAGATGGCCACGGCGAAGGAAGAGCACCTGTTGGTGCCACAAGTGGCATGGGGTCACTTCGCTGCCAACGCGGACGGCGACGATCTGGTGATCTTCACGGACGAACACCGGTCGTCGGAGCGGATGCGGTTCAGCTTTCCTCGCCAGGCCGAGGAGCCCTGGCTGTGCATCAGCGACTTCTTCCGGTCGGTCGCATCCGGACAGGAGGACTGGGCCAGCTTCCAAGTGGTGACCATGGGATCCCGTGTCTCCGAGGAGGCCGCCCGCCTGTTCGCCGGCGATCAGTACCAGCAGTATCTCTACCTTCACGGCCTGGGGGTCGAGATGGCGGAGGCCCTCGCCGAATACTGGCACCACCGGATTCGCGAGGAGCTCGGATTCGCCGACGAAGACGGCCCCACCCTGACTGGGCTGTTCCGGCAGAAGTATCGCGGTGGCCGCTATTCGTGGGGTTACCCGGCGTGCCCAAACCTCGAGGACAATGCCAAAGTCGTCGAATTGCTCGGGGCCGATCGGATCGGCGTCGAGGTAAGTGAAGGTTTCCAGCTTCATCCCGAACAGTCGACGACGGCGATCATCTGCCACCACCCCCAGGCCAAGTACTTCGTGGCCTGAGCGGTCGATCCCCACCAGGAGGATCCGGTGCCCTCCTGCCCGGAGTGCCTCTGGCAGGGGCACTCCGACAGCGCGTTCCGCTGCGTTCGAAGTCTCTGATCACTACCATGGTTGAGGATGCAGGCAACAGCCCTCACCGCAGTCGGAGCCTTCGCCTCGAGAAGCAGGCTGTCCGAGATCGAGATCGAGATCGAGTTCGTACTCGTGGCCGTTGCCACCGTCATCCTGGTGCTGCTCCTCGCCGTCAGGTCGAAGCGATCCCGCGCCCAGAGAATCCGGAGGGCAGCGAGCGAGGGCTACTACGACAGCGATGCAGCCCGCTACGCGCCCGGGTCCGCCGGGAGCTCGCTGGTCGAGAAGTCGGTGACCACCAGCCCGGCACCGATGGCCCCTTCGTTCGTCTCACCAGAACGCGCCGGCCACCACAGAGGTGACCGCCACCGGCCACCTCTGCCCATTGCGCCGGCATTCGCTGCAGACGACCGCCCCTCGCCCACCCCTGTCCGGCCCTTCGATGCGGTGGAGGCCCAACAGTTGCGACAGGCCCGGACCGCTGTCCCTTCGGCCCCCCCGGAGACCTCGGAGGCCACCGGGGATCCCGCCAGGCCGGACATGGGCCCACCGGCCGATCTGCGATCGCAGGTCTCGGCGCTCCCCGCGTTCGAGGCTCCGCCCGCGCCGACACCCGTCGAGGAGCGGACGTCGGCGCTCCCACCGCTCGTGCAGCCCCCGCCACCGGCCAAGACCACCCGTGCCGAGGCGCCGAGCAGGTAGTTCGGGCTCCGGGCGGTGACGGGTCCTCTGGTGCCGTTTCATCCCGCTGAGCACATGCCCCAGGTCCTCACGCCGCCCATCCGTTCCGCTGAAGCGGCCCGGCCTGCCCCATTCGGTTGCAGACCCCTCAGGCCACCGGACCGGCCACCGAACGACCTCGTTGGCTGCGGCAACCCGTTGATGGCAGCTCGTTGATCCGGGCCGGGCGCTTGGAGGCGATCCCGAACGAGACCGAGGTCCGCTCGATCACGCCGGCTACAGGGCGAGTGTGGCTCCGCCGTCGACGACCACGGCCGCGCCGTTGACGAATCGGGCCTGCTGCGAACAGAGGAAGGCGGCGATCTTGCCGAAATCCGCCGGGTCACCCATCACGCCGGCACCACCGAGTTCGCGCATGCGGTCGGTGGCATGGGGTCCCGGGCAGATCAGGTTCAAGGTGATGTCACGGCCTTCGGAGGCCAGGTCCTGCGCGGCGGTCTTCGCCCACGCCCACAATCCGGTTCGCGCTGCGTTGGAAAGGGCGAGTGCGGGTACCGGCTGCACCACCGAGTAGGACGTGATGCAGCAGATGCGGCCCCACCCTCGCTCGCGCATGTGAGGAAGGGCCTCCCGGGTCAAACGCACCGAGGAGAGCAGGTTGGCGTTGAGAGCCGACACCAAGGCGGAGTCGTCGAGATCGAGTGCACGACCCACCGGCGGACCGCCGGCGTTGGCGATCACGATGTCGATGCAGCCGAATTCCTCCACAGTGGCCTCGACCAGGCGGCCCGGAGCCTCCGGGTCGGTGATGTCATCGGGTCGGGTCACCACCTCTGCTCCGAGGGCCCGGAGCGAATCCTCCGCGTGGGCCAGCGAGTCCACGTTCCGGGCAGAGAGCATCACCCGGACCCCTTCGGCGGCCAGGGCAACCGCGGTGGCCCGGGCGAGACCGCGCGATCCGGCCACCACCAACGCGGCCCGTCCTTCGATCCCCAGGTCCATCTCCGGTCCCCCTATCGCTCGACGATCACCAGGCCGTGCTCGGCCGAGTTCAGCGGCTCGGGCATGCCGTCCTCACCGATGACCACGATGTCCTCGAGCCGCATGCCGAACTGACCCGGCTTGTAGATCCCCGGCTCCACCGAGAATGCGTGGCCGGGACGCAGCTGTTCGCTGTTTCCGGACACCAGGTAGGGATCTTCGTGCTCCTCGATGCCGATCCCGTGGCCGGTCCGATGCACGAAGAGATCACCGAAGCCTGCGTCCCCGATGATCTCCCTCGCAACCTTGTCGACGTGCTCGGCCGTCACTCCCGACCGGGCCGCGGCCACTGCGGCCTGTTGTGCGGACATCAGCGCCAGATAGCACTCGGCAACCTCATCGGACGGCTCCCCGGTCACCACCGTCCGGGTGATGTCCGAGCAGTAGCCGACATCGCCGTCGAGCGAGTAGGTCCCACCGAAATCGCACACCACCGTCTCGCCCCGACCGATCACCCGCCCACCAGGTTCGTGGTGGGGGCTCGCCGCATTGGGACCACTACCGACGATGGCGAAGTTGACGTGGTCGTGGCCCTCGGCGATCAACAACGCACTCAGGCGGCCGGACACCTCCGATTCGGTGTGTCCGATCAGCCCGATCTCCCCCGCCTGAAGGACGGCTGCGACCCGGTCGGCGGCCGCTCCGGCCGAGCGCAGTGCCTCCAACTCGAGGGTGTCCTTGACGGCCCGGATCGGTGAGGTGACCGCCGATGCCTCGATCCACCGGGCGGCGGGCAGCCGACCCTGGAGCGCCATGAGGGTCGTGGCCCAGGCCCGGTCGGAGATGGCGAATCGGCCACCTGCACCTGTACTGCCCGTGCTGCCCGTGTTGCCCGTGTTGCTGAGCAGCGAGCACACCTGGTCGAGGGGATCCTCTGTCTCCCCCCAGGCAAGCACCGTGAACAGATCGTCCGCCCCCGCCACCCGCGGAGCTTCCAAGGCCGGAACCACCAGGACGGGATCACCCGTGGCCCGGAGCACGAGCATGGTCAGGCGCTCAAGCGGCATGGCCCGATAGCCGGTCAGCCAGGGAAGGTCGGCCCCGTGGGAGAGCAGGAGAGCGTCCACCCCCAACGACTCCATACGACGGCGAACCCGGCGGATCCGCTGGAGGCGGGAGGCCCGGGCCGGCTCGGAGAGAGCAGTCACCACGCGGTCACGACGCGGTCACGACGCCGAAGTGACCGCGTCGGAGCGCGTAGGCGAGCCCGGGGCGATGGATTCGACTGCGCGGTCACCTGCGGCCGACGCCGCTGCCGCCTGCCGCGCGCGATAGCTCGATCGGGTGAGCGGCGACGCTTGCACATGGGCGAACCCCATGGCCGTTCCGGCGTCCCGCATGGCGTCGAACTCCTCGGGTGTCCACCAGCGGTCAACCGGAAGGTGGCGACTGCTCGGGCGCAAGTACTGGCCGAGGGTCACCATGTCCACACCCACCCCCCGGAGGTCAGCCAGGGTGGACAGCACCTCCTCCTCCCGCTCACCCATGCCGAGCATGATCCCCGACTTCGTGGTCAGGCCCGCATCCTTTGCGCGGGCCAGCACGGCGAGGCTCCGGGCGTAACCGGCCGACGGCCTCGCCGCTCGCTGCAACCTGGCCACCGTCTCGATGTTGTGGCCCAATACATCGGGACGGGCACCGAACACGGCCTGCAGAGAGGACTCGTCGCCCTTGCAGTCCGAGATGAGCACCTCGACGGCGGTCGCGGGGGCGCGGCGGCGCACGGCGGCGATGGTGGAGGCGACTGCCCCTGCTCCCCCGTCGGGCAGGTCGTCGCGGGCCACACAGGTGATCACCGCGTGGGCCAGGCCCATCCGACCCACCGCCTCGGCCACTCGCTCGGGCTCGCCGGCATCGAGAGGAAGGGGCCGGCCGGTGTCGACCTTGCAGAACCCGCAGGCGCGGGTGCAGCGGGAGCCGTTGATCATGAAAGTGGCCGTGCCATCGGACCAGCACTCGTAGATGTTCGGGCAACCGGCCTCCTCGCAGACCGTGACGAGATCGAGGTCCCGGAGGCCGCGCTGGAGGCCCAGGTAGCCGTGGGCCATCCGGGCCTTGACCCGCAACCACGGGGGCTTGCGCTCGCCGATTGCCAGCCCCGCCTCGGGGTCGACACCTGAGCGCCGCAGCCGCCGGTCGAGGGCAGAGCCGGTGGCATGACCGCGACCGAAGGTGACGGTCACCGGGCGGACCTCGGCGCCGACGCGAACGGGTGGCGCCGTGACGGCTTCGCTCAAGGGCATCAGGTCGACCCGCGTCCCGTCGGTCACCCACTCGGTGTCCTGCACGGGGCCCCACATCGCTCGGGCCGCACTGATCACCGCGTCGACGGCTTCGGGCATGGTGACCGCACACCCTTCGGCGGCAAGCGAGGTCACCTGCTTGTCGGCGATCCCACAGGGCACGATGTGCTCGAACATCGACAGGTCGGTTCGCACGTTGAGGGCGAAGCCGTGGGTGGTTCGCCCACGCGAGGTCCGCACGCCGACGGCACAGATCTTCCGAGGACCCACTGATCCGGATGCCGATCCCTCGTCGAGTCCGGCCCACACCCCCGGATAGCCGGCAAGCCTGCCCACACCGGCGTCGGGCATCCCGAGGGCGATCAGGGCGTCGATCACGACCTGTTCGACCTGACGCACATGTCCGGGCCCGCGGTGGGGACCGGTGCCGACCGACAGGAGCGGATAGCCGATCAGCTGGCCGGGGCCGTGGTACGTGACGTCGCCGCCCCGGTCGACACGGATCAGGTCGGCGCCAACCGATGCCGGATCGACCAACACGTTCTGCTCATCGGCGTGGGTCCCCAGGGTGTACACGGGAGGGTGCTCGAGCAGGAGGAGGTAGTCGTCCTGCGATCGAACGGCCAGGGCTCGTTGCAGCGCCCAGGCTTCGCCGTAGGGAACACGACCCAGCCAGCGGACTCTCACGAGGGTGGATCCGTCGGCGCGAGCGGCGCCACGTGCCTAGAGCTCGCCGGCCCAGTCACGTTCATCCAAGATCTCCGAGAGTCGGGCGAGGAACCGCGCCACGTAAGCACCGTCGACCGCCCGGTGGTCGAAGTTCATCGCCACCAGGCCCACCGAGTGGATTGCGATCGACTCGCCGCCGTCGGGCGATCCCACCACTACCGGCCGTCTGGTAACACCGTCCGTGGACAGAATCGCCACTTGGGGCTGGTTGATGATGGCTCCGGTGATCAGCGTGCCGAACGGTCCGGCATTGGTGATGGAGAACGTCCCACCACTGATGTCGTCAAGGCTCAACCGCTTGGTGCGGGCCCGCTCGGCCACATCCCTGATCCGTCGGGCCATGCCCCTCAGGTTGAGTTCCTCCGCATTGTGCACCACGGGGACGATGAGCCCCTGGTTGTCGAGGTCGACGGCGATGCCCAGGTTGATGCCGTGGTGGACGATCAGCGCGTCTTCACCGACCGATGCGTTGAGGTGGGGGAACTCAGCCAACGCCTCGACCGAGGCGAGCGCGGCGAACGGGAGATAGGTGAGGCTGAATCCCTCCTCCGACTTGAAGCGCTCACCGTGGACACGCCGCACCTGCTCGACCGGCTCGTAGTCGATCTCCTTGACCATGAGCGTGTGCGCAGAGGTGGCCTTCGACCGGACCATGTGCTCGGCCGTGCGGCGGCGAATGTTGGTGAAGGGCACGATTTCGTCCCTCACCGCGTCGCCCGGTTCGCGAGGCTCCTCCGCCGGCTGGCCGGCCCGAGGCACTGTATGAGCAGGAGCGGCTGGCGCTCCAGCAGCCGCTCTGGCAGCCGAAGGACCAGATCTGCCCGCGATGCTGGGCACCGGTGACGGCTCCACAGTGGCCGATGGAGCAGGTCGCCCTCCGGCGGCGATCAGGGCTTCAACATCAGCGCGGGTGATCCGCCCTCCGATGCCGGTTCCGGCGATGGTCGAAGGATCGATGCGGTGCTCATTGAGCAGCCTGCGAACCACCGGTGACAGCACCAGCCCTACGCCGCCACCCGCCACACCGACTGTCAACGGCGCAGCGCCGGGTGGCGGGAACGACGCAGGTGCGGATGAGGTCGGCTGCGGGTTCGCCGCGTGCGGGGCATGCGCCGGCTCGTCGGGCGGTTTGGCCGCTGCCTCCTCGACGGAGGCTGCTTCATCACGACGGGCCCCGCCAGCCGGGGACGGCGCCTCACCACCGATGACCGCCAGGGTCACCCCCACGTCGACCGTTTCACCCTCTTCCACCAGGATGGACGTGACAACACCGTCGGCCGGGGACGGGACTTCGGAGTCGACCTTGTCGGTGGACACCTCGAACAAGGGCTCGTCCCGGGCCACGGTATCGCCGACGGCCTTGAACCACTTGGTGATAGTGCCTTCGGTCACTGTCTCGCCGAGCTGGGGCATCGTCACATCAGGCAAGGTGCAGCCCCCTTCCGGTGAGGGCGAGTACCGTCTCGCCGAACGACTCCGACAGGGACGGGTGCGGTTGGATGAAGTGGGCGACCTCGTCGGCAGTTGCCTCCCAGTTGACGGCCAGGTACCCCGCACCGAGTTGCTCGGTCACCCATGGCCCGACCATGTGGACGCCGAGGATCCTGCCGGTCGTTCCGTCAGGACGTCGTTCAGCCACGACCTTCACCATCCCCTCGGTGTCACCGATGATGCGAGCCCGACTGTTGCCTCCGAAGGGATCCTTCTTCACCACGACATCGAAGCCGGCCTCTCGGGCGGCCGCCTCGGTCAGGCCGGCGAACGCCACTTCGGGATGGCAGTAGATCGCCCAGGGAACCCGTTCGTAGTCGACCGGCACCACCGGTTCGCCCAGGATGCCCTTGATCGCAACGATCGCCTCTGCAAACCCGACGTGGGCGAGCTGCGGGGTGGCAACGACGTCACCCACTGCCCAGACACCGTCAGCCTCGGTGCGCATGGTCGGGTCCGAGACGATGAACCCCCGGTCGTCCACCACCACTCCGGTGCCCTGGGACAGGAGACCCTCGGTGCGGGGGCGGCGACCGACGGAGACGACCACCGCATCCACCGCGAGCTTCTCGCCGTCACCGAAGGAGATGACGGTCCCCTTCCCCGAAGGGTCGAGGGCGTGGCCCTCCAGCTGCGCGCCGACCTTGACTTCGATGCCACGCTTGCGGAACGACCGGGCGACAGTCCTGACCACGTCCTCGTCGCAGTCGTTCAAGATCGTCGGCAGTGCCTCGAAGACGGTGACTGTGGAGCCCAGGTCGCTCAGCAGCGAGGCGAACTCGCACCCGATCGCACCTCCGCCGATCACTGCCACCGACGCGGGGAGCACCTCGAGCGAGAGGAACTCGTCCGATGTCATCACCACGATTCCGTCGATGTCGAACCCCGGGATCGTGCGGGGCACCGAGCCCGCAGCCAGTACGACGTCGGTACCGGTGATCTCGGTGGTCGACCCATCGTTGCCGGCGATTCGGACCCGATGGTCCGCGAGCAGGGTCCCACTGCCGCCGAACACGGTCACCCCCTTGCCCTTCAGGAGGCCCGACAGCCCGACGAACAGCTGCTCCACCACCTGCTGCTTCCGCTTCTGGCTGACCGCGAAGTCCAAGGTCGGGCTGCCTCCGGCCCCACCTGCGGTGATCCCGAACTCACCGGAGCGTGTCACCGTGCGATGGACGGCGGCGGTTTCGAGGTACTCCTTGGCCGGCACACATCCGCGATGGAGGCAGGTGCCACCCACCTTGTCGAGCTCCACCACTGCCACCGAGAGACCGGCCGCACTCCCGTAGAGTGCGGTCGCATACCCACCCGGACCGCCGCCGATGACCACGACGTCGAAGTGCTCCGGATCCCCTGCCCCTGCGTCCACTCCCCCCGTTGTCGCTTGCTCCATTGCCACCTCGGGTGCCGTGGGAACCACCTCCATAGAGTCCTCAGATCGTCCGTTCGGGACGGGGCCAGCCTACTGGTCTCCGGTAGCGGTCGACCTCAGGCCGCCTGCAGCGGTCGAAGCTGTCCGGGGGCCGCCTCGGACACTTCCGGACCCGGATCCGTCCACGCCACCCGGGGCGCGCCCCCACGCCGAGATCATCGGTGAGGTGGACACGTCAAGCACTCCGGATGCGAGCGAGACGAGATGTCGGTCGATCTCCTCGTCGGTCGCGATCCCGCTGGAGACAAGTCGACCACGGGTCTGGCCGACGGTCGCGCGCTCCAGCTCCGTACTGGGCGCTGACGCTACCGGGAAGAACGCGTCTGCCTCCACATCGACCAATCCCCCCTGGCGGAGGAGCCCGGGTAACGTTCGCCCGAAGGCAAGGTCTGCGCCACGTTCGACCATGAGCGCACGGACATCCCGGCGAATCTTGTTCGCCAGCCTCTGCTCCGGCCCGTACTCCTCGAGGCAGGCCAGTGGCTGGAGGCCCGGATCTGCGTCCTCTACCAGTAGCCACCCCCCCGGTCGGAGGACCTCGATCAACGCGGCGATCGCCTCGAACCGCCGGGGGAGATGGACCAGCACCAGCCGGGCGTGGACAAGATCGAACGGACCCGGTGGTGGAGCTTCGACGCCCACCTCGTGGCGGCGTACCTCGAAGTGCGGCTTGCCGGAGTCGGCCATCCACGACGTGTCGATGTCAGTGGCCAGCACCGTGCCGCCGGCGCCCACCTGACCGGCGAGCCACGCAGCAACCGTCGGTCCGCCGGCTCCGACTTCCCAGCAGTGCCAGCCCGGTCCGATCCCGAGGCGTTCGATGTGCCGGAAGGTCGACGGATCGAACAAGGTGGAGAGCGCGCGGAAGCGCGCGCCGGCCTGCTCCTGCCTGTTGACGAGGAGGTACCCGTCCCCGTCGGTCATGGAAGCATCCTCAGCACGGGCCACCTCAGGACAGCACCCGCCGACGGAAGTTCCGGAGACCGACGCCGAGGAAGAGCGCCGCAAAGCCGGTGAGCACCGGAAAGACCACGTAGAGATGCATGTGGGGCGCGTTGGTGAAGGCGGCCCGCATCCCCTCGTTGACGTAGATCAGCGGATTGACGAGTACGAGAATCTGGAGCCAGTGCCAGCCGCCCGCTGCGATGGGGGCAATTCGGGTCCACTGGTAGTAGGTCCCGCCCAAGAAGGTGACTGGCAGGATGATGAACCCGAACATCAGCCCGATATTGCGCGGCTCGAAGCTGGTCCCCAGCAAGAGCCCCAGTGAGGCCATGGTGATGCAGGCAAGCGGAACCAGGGTCACGATGATCCACCAGTGCATCGCGAGGTGGGCCTCGACGCCCTTGGCGTGGACGACCGAGGCGATGGGAAGCACGAGGATCGCCGAGATGAGCCCCTGCACCGCCCCCGAGAGGACCTTGGCAACGGCCACCAACCAGATCGGACACGGCGCCTGCACCCGGTCCTCGATCTCACGGGTGTAGCCGAACTCTTGGGACATGGTGAGTGCCACCGACTGCACTCCCTGGAAGAGGATCGAGATACCCACCACGCCGGGGACGAGCACCGTCGCGAAGGCGGACTCCGCCGCCGGGCTGCCTCCTCCGCCGATGCCCTGCCCTATCTTCGGAAAGACGTAGAGGAAGACGAAACAGAGCAGGAAGGGCTGCACCAGGGTCCGGACGATGAACTCGAACAGGTGCTTGCGGAGCACCACCAGGTCCCGGAGGATGAGTGCCCACAGGGCGGTACGGCCCGCACCCATCGCCGACCGGGTCGGGGCGGACCCGACCGTGGCCGGATGCGGGCACTCGGCGAGGGAGCTCACGACTCCCTCAGCTCCTTGCCGGTGAGATTGATGAAGACGGTCTCCAACGTGGGCTCGGTGACCGACAGGTCGAGGACCGGAAAGCCAGCCCCCTCGGCGGCGGCGACAACCAGAGGCAGCAGCCGATCCTTTCCCTTCACATGGAGCTCCACGCCACCCTCGATGGTCCGGGTGCGGGTCACGCCGGGCACGCCGTCGGTGAGCGCTCGGGCCAACGCACCCTGGTCCCCGCCGGCGGTGACGGCGACGATGGTGTCTGCATCGACCTGCTGCTTCAATGCCGTGGGGGTGTCGAGGGCAAGGATCTTCCCCCGGTCCATGATGGCCACCCGGCCGCAGAGCTGGTCGGCCTCTTCCATGTAGTGGGTGGTGAGGAGGATGGTCTGGCCCTCGGCGTTGAGCTCCCGGAGGGTCCCCCACAGCGCGAGCCGGCTCTGCGGGTCGAGCCCGGCGGTCGGTTCGTCGAGGAAGAGCACCGCGGGGCGGTGGAAGATCGCCCGCGCCACCATCAGGCGTTGGGCCATCCCCCCAGACAGGGAGTAGACGGAGGCGCCGGCCCACTTCTCCAGCTGGAACTGGCCCAGCAACGCGGTAGCAGTGCGGCGGGACTCGCTTGCCGAGATTCCGAACAGACGACCGTGAAAGTAGAGGTTCTCCCACACCGTCAGCTGTCTGTCCAAGGTGTTCTGCTGGCTGACGATTCCCAGGATCTGCTTGGCCAGTGCAGGGTGGCCCACGACATCGATTCCGCCCACGAAGGCCGTCCCAGAGGTCGGGATCACCCGGGTGGTGAGCATGCCGGCCGTGGTGGTCTTCCCTGCCCCGTTGGGACCGAGCAGCCCGAAGATCTCGCCGGTTCCCACCACCAGGTCGAGGCCGTCGACGGCCCGGAGGTCCGACCCGGCGTAGATCTTGGTGAGCCCGACCGTCCGGATGATCGAGCCGCCCGGGGCTGCGTGATCAGCGCCCGGTGTGGAGACGATGGTGGTCATTGCTCTGTCGGCGACGATACCGTGCGCCCACGCCCCCGGCACCCATCGGGACGGTCGGGACGGTCGGGACGGTCGGGACGGTCGGGACGGTCGGGACGGTCGGGACGGTCGGGACGGTCGGGACTACTTGGGAGGCATTCGGATGCCGCCATCGAGGCGGATGACCTCGGCGTTCAGATAGCTGTTCTTCGCGATGTGGGTCACCAGTTCGCCGAACTCGGCCGGGTTGCCGAGCCGCTTGGGGAAGTTCACCGACTGGGCCAGTGCGTCACGGGCCTCATCGGGCAGCATGGCCAACAGCGGTGTGTCGAACAGGCCCGGGGCGATCGCCAGCACCCGGATGCCCACTACGGCCAGGTCGCGGGCGGCCGGCAGGGTCATCCCGACGATCGCACCTTTGGATGCGGAGTAGGCCAACTGGCCGATCTGGCCGTCGAAGGCGGCCACCGAGGCGGTGTTGACGACCACGCCGCGCTCACCATTGGCCTGGGGCTCGATGGTGGACATGGCCGAAGCGGCCTTGGTCATCACGTTGAACGTGCCGATCACGTTCAGGGTCTGGATGAACTGGAACATGCCGAGCTCGTGCGGTGAGCCATCGCGGTTGATGACCCGGCCCACCCAGCCGGTGCCGGCACAGTTGACGACGATGCGCAGGTTGCCGCCCTCCGCCGCCTGGTCGACAGCCTTCTGGCAGTGGTCGGGATCGGTGACGTCTCCGCCGATGAAGTTGGCAGAACTGCCGATCTCGGCGACGACTTCCTTGCCCCGCTCCTCGTTGCGGTCGAACACGGTGACCCGGACGCCCTCGGCAGCGAGCCTGCGAGCTGTGGCCTCTCCGAGACCCGATGCGCCACCGGTGATAATTGCTGAACTTCCCTTTATCTCCATACCAGCAGGTTACGGGAGGGACGGCCCTGCGCCAAAACCGGCAGCGCCCCGGCTCATCTCCCCTGGCCGGCCGCCGCATCGGTGGCCAGAAGGTCGACCACGTCGTTCATTCGGTCACCCGAGTGCCCCTTCACCCAGTCGAAGGTGACCGGCCGGGACGGGTCGAGCGCCAGTTCGAAGAGCTCCTCCCACAGATCGCGATTGGCCACCGGCTTGCCCTGCGAATTGCGCCATCCCCGCCGCTTCCACCCGGCCCACCACCTCTGATTGAAGCAGTTCACCACGTAGGTCGAGTCACTGATCACGTGGACGGGGCCGGAGAGCGCCCGGAGGGCCTTGACCACCGCGGTCACCTCCATCCGCTGATTGGTGGTGTGCGGCTCACCCCCACTGTCCGATGGCCCGCCGTCCACCGCCCAGGCCCAGCCACCTGGCCCGGGGTTCCCGAGGCATGAGCCGTCGGTGTACGCGATGGTCATCTCCCGATCCATTGGCAGCTCCACGTCCATCGGGACAGCATGCCTGCTCCTGTCGACCCCCGGGTGCAGCGCCGGAACGAGCCGACCGACTACCGCACATGGAGCAACCAGTGGGAGCATGGGATCCGTGCTCTTCGATGGAGTGAGTCATCAGTTTCCCGACGTCGACCCCCAAGAGACCTCGGAGTGGTTGGACGCGTTCGACGATGTGGTCGACGCCCGCGGGCGGACCCGGGCCCGGTACCTGCTGATGAGGCTGCTCGAACGGGCCGGGCGCAGACAGGTCGGCTTCCCGGCCACCGTGTCCTCGCCGTACGTCAACACCATCCCGTCGAGCGAGGAGCCCGACTTCCCCGGGGATGAGTTCCTCGAACGACGGATCAGGGCCTTCATCCGCTGGAACGCGGCAGTGATGGTGGTCCGCGCCAATGTCCGATCCGAGGCGATCGGAGGCCATCTCTCCACCTACGCCAGCTCGGCCGCCCTCTACGAGGTGGGCTTCAACCACTTCTTTCGTGGCAAGGACGACGGCCGGGCCGGGGACCAGGTGTACTTCCAGGGGCACGCGTCCCCTGGCATCTACGCCCGGGCGTTCGTGGAGGGCCGCCTGTCCGGGGCGCAGCTGGACAACTTCCGGTTCGAGGTGGGCGGCGGCGGGCTCTCGTCATACCCGCATCCGCGACTGATGCCCGAGTTCTGGGAGTACCCCACGGTGTCGATGGGCCTCGGACCCCTCAACGCCATCGCCCAGGCCCACGTCAGCCGCTACCTCGACGCCCGGGGCCTCGCCGACACCTCGGCAAGTCGGGTGTGGGGATTCGTTGGGGACGGAGAGTTCGACGAGCCCGAGACCATCGGGCTGCTCGGGATGGCGGGGCGGGAGCACCTCGACAACCTGACCCTGGTGGTCAACTGCAACCTGCAGCGGCTGGACGGGCCGGTGCGCGGCAACGGCAAGGTGATCCAAGAGTTCGAAGCCCTCTTTCGGGGCGCCGGATGGAACGTGATCAAGGTGATCTGGGGCCGTACCTGGGACGACCTCCTGGCCAAGGACGTCGACGGTGTGCTGCTCAACAAGATGAACTCGACCGTCGACGGCGAGTTCCAGAAGTACGCCACCGAGTCGGGCGCCTACATCCGCGAGCACTTCTTCGGTCCGGATCCGCGGCTGTCGGCACTGGTCGCCCACCTCTCGGACGAAGACCTGCAGAGCCTTCCTCGGGGCGGACACGACTACCGCAAGCTCTATGCCGCCTACAAGGCGGCGACCGAGCATGTCGGTGCCCCCACCGTCATCCTGGCCAAGACGGTCAAAGGTTGGACCCTCGGACCCGAGATCGAGGCCCGCAACGCCACCCATCAGATCAAGAAGCTGACCAAGGCCCAATTGCTGACTCTGCGTGATCGCCTCTTCCTCCACGAGGAGATCCCCGACAGCGAGCTCGATGCCGATCTCCCCCCGTACTACCGACCGGCACCCCACGAGCCGGCAGCCGTCTACCTGGCCGAACGGCGCCGATCCCTCGGCGGGCCGCTCCCTCGGCGGGTGGTCCGGGCAAAAGCGCTCCCAGCACCGAAAGAGGCAGCCTTTGCCGATCTGCTGGCCGGCTCGGGCAAGCAGGAGGTCTCCACCACCATGGCCTTCGCCCGCCTCCTGCGCTCGTTGGTCCGCGACGACTCGATCGGGTCCCGCATCGTCCCCATCGTCGCCGACGAGGCGCGCAGCTTCGGGCTCGAGTCACTGATCAGTGAGGTTCAGATCTACGCCCCCGGCGGTCAGCGATACACCTCGGTCGATGCCGATCTGGCCCTGCGCTACGCCGAGAGCGCCTCGGGCCAGGTGCTTCAGGAAGGCATCACCGAAGCGGGGGCCCTTGCTTCGTTCACCGCCGCGGCAACCTCGTATGCCACCTGGGGCGAGCCTCTGATCCCCTGCTACCTCTTCTACTCGATGTTCGGCTTCCAGCGGGTGGGTGACCTCATCTGGGCACTCGGTGACTGCCGCGGCCGTGGGTTCCTACTCGGCTGTACCGCAGGGAGGACCACCCTCAACGGCGAGGGTCTCCAACACCAGGACGGCCACTCGTTGGTGTTGGCCTCGGTGATGCCGAACGTGGCTGCCTACGACCCGGCATTCGCCTACGAGGTGGCCACCATCGTCGAGGACGGCATCAAACGGATGACCGGGACCGCACCCGAAGACCGCCTCTGGTACCTGACCCTCTACAACGAGAACTACCCGATGCCCGCACTGCCGGCAGATCCGGCCGAGGTTGACCGGGTGCGCACCGGGACGATCAAGGGCCTCTACCGGTTCACCGCGACCGGCGGCTCGGCGGACGAACCGGCCGGCGGGTCGGGGCCCGGCCACCCGGAGGGGCAGGGGACGAGCCGGGCCACGCTGCTGTTCTCCGGGACGGCCTGGCAGGCGGCCGTGGAGGCCCAGCGCCTCCTGTCCGCCGACTGGGGCGTCGATGCCGACACCTGGTCGGTCACCTCGTACAAGTCGCTCCGCGAGGACGCCGTTTCGGTCGAACGGTGGAACCGCCTCCATCCTGAGGAACCCGAACGGGTGCCCTTCGTGACCGACTGCCTGAACCGCTCGGACGGACCGATCGTCGCGGTGACCGACTTCATGCGATCGGTTCCCGATCAGGTGGCCCGATGGATGCCCCGACGCTTCCTGTCGCTCGGTACCGACGGGTTCGGACGCTCCGACACCCGCGAGGTCCTGCGTCGGTTCTTCGAGGTCGACGCCGCCCATGTGGTGGTGGCCGTACTCCATAGCCTCGCTGCCGACGGTCGTCTCCCCTCGAGCACCGTGGCCGAAGCCATCGGTCGCTACGGCATCGACACGGCCTCCGGCGACCCCTGGTCCTCATGATCCCCGGGCCGGTCAGAGTGGACCTGCGGCCATGGTCACCTCGACACTGAGGGAATGGCCTTGTTCCTCTCCGACAAGCACGAGGCGGATGCCTTGCACTCGAAGGACTCCTCTGCGCTGGTGCCCATTGGTGGCGTGACACAGCACGACAGGCCTATGGTGCTGGCGCAACCACCAACCACAGATGGGACCTGATGACGATCCGACGACTTGCCCTCATGTTCGTACTCGGTGCAGTACTTACGGGTTGCTCCTCCGGGTCGAGCAACGTGGCGGGCCCCGCTCAATCGACGTCGACCACGACTGCCTCGGCGTCCTCTCCGACGACATCTCCAGCGTCCTCTCCGACGACATCCAAGGTCGCCGGCGGCGGGGCTACCGACTTCTGTGCGGCGTTCAAGGAGCTGCAGTCCGCGAAGGGTGCCACTACCCCGGCCGCCGCCGGTGCCGCGTTCCGGGCTGCCGCCGCAGACATGCGTACGTATGCACCCGCCGAGATCAAGGACGCTGTCGGAACCTACGCCGGGGTGATGGATGCCATCGGCAAGGCAGCGGAGTCCGGCACCGTGGGGGAACAAGGACTTCAGCAGGCGGTGGCACAGGGCTTGGCCGGCAAGGCAACCGACATTGCGGCCGTCGCAGTCTGGGTCGGCAAGAACTGTCAGCTGTAGGGCCCCTGCCGATAGGCGCGCTCCAACCGTCGTGTCGCTCGAACGCGCCCCTCTGTGGTGGTCGTGGCCATCCCGGCTCTTGGGCACTGCTCGACGGAGCCCAAGAGCCCGGTCACCAACCGAAGGAGAGCCACCCCAACGGCAGTCCCAAGACTCCGATGCCCGCCCACAGGCAGGTGCGTACGGCAAGGAGGTGACGGCAACGCCGATCCTGAGCCTCCCGGCTAGCCTGAACGAGTGCTCTACCTCTCTGGCGACGAAGCTGCCGACGCACTCCTCACGGAGGACCCTCTGGCTCTCCTGATCGGCATGGTCCTGGACCAGCAGATCCCCCTCGA
Organism: Acidimicrobiales bacterium; assembly: GCA_017883135.1. Classification (GTDB taxonomy): domain Bacteria; phylum Actinomycetota; class Acidimicrobiia; order Acidimicrobiales; family RAAP-2; genus Bog-756. The sequence goes on along the minus strand of JADGOE010000007.1, from coordinate 1,725 downwards.
GCGTGCATTCAAATCACCCTTCGACCTGCAGGTCCGGCTTGATGGACGGCTCGACGCCGCCGCCATTGCCGCCATGGACCCCGACGAACTGGCCGCACTCTTCAGCGCCAAACCCGCACTCCACCGGTTCCCCAAGTCGATGGCCGGCAGGGTGCAGGAAGCCTGTGCGGTCATCGTGAACTCCTATGGCGGCGACGCCGCGGCCATCTGGAGCTCGGCGGCCGACGGCAAGGAGCTACTGGCCAACCTGAAGGCCCTGCCTGGGTTCGGTGAGCAGAAGGCGCGCATCTTCATCGCTCTCCTCGGGAAGCAGCTCGGGGTCCGGCCCGTCGGCTGGGAGCACGCGGCCGCACCGTTCGGCGAGCCGGGGTCCTTCCGCTCTGTGGCCGACATCGACTCACCCGGGGCGCTGATCAAGGTCCGCCAGTACAAGCAGCAGATGAAAAGCGAGGCCCGGGCCAGAGCGTCCACGCCCGGTTGACCGGCCCGATGGGACCCGGCGACCACCCGCCGAGCCCGACGAGCCCGACGAGCCCGACAGAACGTTGGCAGCTCGCCCGGCGCCGGCTCTACGTCTGCACGCCCGATCGGCCGGACCTCGACCGCTTCGTGGCCGGCTGCATCGAGGGCGGCGTGGATATCGTGCAGCTGCGCGAGAAGCACCTCCCCGACGACCGACTGATCCGGCGGGCCGCCGTGGTGAGCCGGGTCTGTGCCGAGTTCGGGGTGCCGTTCATCCTCAACGACCGCCCCGACCTGGCCGCCGACATCGGCGCCGACGGAGTCCACGTCGGCCAAGCGGACATGGCGCCCGCCTCGGCCCGGGCGATCGTGGGAGAGCGCGCCATCATCGGACTGTCGACCCACGCCGCCACCGAGCTGGACGCAGCCCTCGACGACGACGTGCCCGTGGACTACCTCTCCGCCGGACCTGTCGTCGCCACCCCGACCAAGCCCGGTCGAGCAGGCACCGGGCTCGGCTATGTCAGCGAAGCGGTCGAACGGGCGCCCGTGTCTGTCTGGGTGACAGGGGGCGTTGAACCGGCCACCGTGGGGGACCTGATCACTGCGGGTGCCCGCCATTTCGTGGTGGTCCGGTGGCTGACCGAAGCGAACGATGCCAGAGCCAATGCACTCGAACTCCGTCGAACCATCGATGAGACGATCGACCGGCTGGGACGTTGACCTCGGATGCCAGGCCACACTGCGGTCTCAGGGCACACCACCGGTTGCCCCGGCGTGCGGCCTCCGGCCAGGGGGGCGATGTGCCCGCTATCCGGCGGAGTTGCTCGGCGCGCTGACGACCTTGGCGCCCGATGGCAGCGCCACCGGAGGCGACGCCCCAACTTCGGAGATGACCAGCTGGATCGAGGCCTGGGGGACCTTCGCCCTGAACTCCGAGACGTACTGGCCCGAGACCGTGTAGGTCAACGTTCCGCTCTGGCTGCCCTGGGTCAGGTTAAAGGTGTAGGTGCTCTCCGACTGCTTCTTGTGGGTCCCCTGCTTGTACAGGGGCAGGTACGACTGTGCCGGGTCGACCGCCACGGCCCCCTGGCTCTGCTGGCGGTAGAAGGTGAGGTGCTTGGTGGATGCACTGCTGGAAGTCGTCACGCTCTGGTACTGGTACGCCCCGATCACGTACACGTAGCTGCGCTTCTTCCCGCTCTCGATGTACCCACCCAGCCGATCGGGAGCCTGGTAGGTGAGGTAGGCGGTCTCGTTGCC
>JADGOE010000042.1 GCA_017883135.1 Acidimicrobiales bacterium | reverse complement strand
GTACGCCCAGCAGTCCCGATGACGAGGAGGTGGGAGTCCTTCCCGAGCTTTGGCCGTTGAAGTTCGAGTAGCTGATGCCCAGGGCGTCCGGGTGACCGGGGGTCTGAAGGGGGCGGAGGCAAAGCCGTCGGCCGGAACGAGCAGTGAACCGCTAGAAGGCCTCCTGGCGTGGTGACGTAGCGCGCAGACCGGAAGCCGATGACCTCGCCGGTGGGCACGATGTGCCGAAGTAGGAACGGCTGTGCTGGTGAGGGCGTCAGGGGGTGGTTGCGGCTGGCAGGCGGCGACAACGCCATCGGGATGATCTGGGGAGACCTCGTAGGGTCCGAGCAGTCCGAGGTGCGCGAGCGTGCCAGCACCAGCTGGTGGCCGGTGGTCCAGGTGTGGCCCGGTCCGCTCAGAGCGGCCCGGTCGGTAGGTGATGCGATAACCGCATAGGGAAACGCCAGCCGATGCCCTCCGAGGAGTCAGACGGTTCGTAGTAGTGCTGAAGGCGGGGTAATGCCCGTTGATCCCCTGTCTGGTCAGGGGACGGCCCGGTCCCTGCGAGGGGTCCGGTGTCCGGCGAAGGGACCGACCGAGACCAAGCCTCGAAGCGAGCACCACGACACCGGGAGCCCGGAACCAGCCCTGACCGCCGAGCGGGTTGAGGGGACTGGCGGTCCGTCCGGTGTCACGGGGCGAGGAGAGAGGCTGAGAGCACCAAGGAGGTGCTGGCCGTGGGCCAGTTGTTGGAAGCCATTGCCGACCCCGCCAATCTGGAGTTGGCCTGGGCCAAGGTCCGGGCCAATGCCGGAGCCGCTGGGGTCGACGGCCAAACGATCACCGCCTTTGCCGCCGACGAGAGCCACCAGTTGGCCTCGTTGCGGCGTCGGCTGCTGTCGGCGGAGCGTTATGTGCCGCCGCCGGTTCGCCGGGTCGAGATTCCCAAGCCCGACGGGCGCATGCGCCCGCTGGGCATCCCCACCGTTGCCGATCGAGTGGTCCAACAGGCCACCGTGCAGGTCATCGGACCGGCCTTTGAGGTTCGGTTCTTGCCCTGCAGTTTCGGCTATCGCCCGGGCAGAAGTGCCCGCCAGGCGGTGTGGTGGGTCAGGGAGGCGATCCGTCGGGGGGATCGATGGGTGGCCGAGTTCGACATCGTGGGGTTCTTCGACAACCTCGACCACCGCCGCCTCCTGCGGGAGGTGGGGAAGGTCGTCGACGATCCCGAGGTGATCGGTCTCGTCCGCCGTTGGCTGACGGCTGGCGTGCTCACCGAGGCAGGCCTTATGGCCCGCCCTTCGGGCACACCCCAGGGAGGGGTCATCTCCCCGCTCCTGGCCAACATCTACCTCCACCGCCTCGACACCGAGGTCCGGGCAGCCGGTTTCCGGCTGATCCGATACGCCGACGACTTCGTGATCCTGGCTGATCGACGTTGGAAGGTCGAAGCTGCTGATCGTCTGGTGCGGGCCATCCTGGCCGACATCGGGCTGGAGGTGGCCGAGACCAAGTCCGGCATCGCTCAGGTGCGTGACGGGTTCGAGTTCTTGGGATTCACCTTCCACGGGAGGTTCCTTCGACCCCGACCCCGAGCACTGACCAGGTTCAAGGATGAGGTGCGGCGACGCACCCGGCGGCTCGCACCGGTTCCGCTGCACCAGGTCATCGAGGACCTCAACCCGGTCATCCGGGGCTGGGGCAACTACTACCTCATCGGCGACGTCCAGTCGCTCTTCGATGAACTCGACAAGTGGATCCGGATGCGGTAGTGCCGCAAGTCCGGTTCTAACGGGGGGCTCCTGGCCGCAAGGCCAGGGGCCTACCCACTCTGGTCTCAGTTAGAAACCAGCAGCTGCCCACCGGCGGGGCCGGCAGGTCACCTGCGGGCCAGCGCAAGTGAGAGCCGGGCCAGTCTCCGGTTTGCGCTGTTCAGGGCGCGTTCGATTGCGAACAGTTCCCGGACGGTCTCCTCGTCCTTGGCCGCGTTAGCCGCGTCGGCATGTGCGATCACCCGCCGGGTCAACTCGTCGAGCGCGGTTGCGAGGGAGGAGAGCTCTGCGGAGCTGGCGGCCATCGACCGATCATTGCACCCGACGGACCACTGTCCCGCCCAGGTCCCGCGACCGGCATCCAATCGTTCGGCACCCACTGGGAGGTGGGCCCGCGACCAGGTTCCGGTAGCATCGACGGGCCATGGCCCTCCGTCGCCTCGACTTCCGCGGCTTTGCCGGCAATCGCAGGGCCCTGCGCGATGCGCTGCCACGACCTGCGGACGAACAGGACCGTTCCTCGGGCGCGGTGGCAGAGATCATCGCGGAGGTGCGGGCCGACGGTGATGCCGCCCTCCGCCGGCTGACGGCGAAGTTCGACCATGTCGAACCGGAGGAGTTCCGGGTGCCGGCATCGGAGATCCGCGCCGCCCTCGACCGCATACCGGTCGCGCTGCAGGATGCGCTGGACGTCGCCCACGACCGGATCCTCGCCTACCACGCCCACGAGTCGCGATCGTCGGTGACCGGCGACTTCGAATCCGGCGGGATCAGCGTTCGCCATCTGGTTCGGCCGGTGGGGCGCGCGGGATGCTACGCGCCCGGTGGCCGTGCCCGCTACCCGTCGACAGTGCTGATGTGTGCAGTGCCGGCGCAGGTTGCCGGCGTGGAGGAGATCGTCCTCTGTGTCCCCCCGGGACCGGACGGCCATATCGACGACGCGACCCTGGCGGCAGCCGCGGTCGCTGGCATCGACGAGGTCTACCGGGTGGGAGGAGCACAGGCCATCGCCGCCATGGCCTACGGCACCGAGTCGATCGAACCGGTGGATGTCATCGTGGGACCTGGCAATCGGTTCGTCGCCGAAGCGAAGCGGCAGGTCTCCGGTGTGGTGGGTGTGGCATCGGCCTTTGCCGGGCCGTCCGAGGTGGTGGTGATAGCGGGCCCCGACACCCCCACCGAGCTCGCCGCCATCGACCTCTTGGTCCAGGCCGAGCACGGACCCGACGGCATGGCGTGGCTGATCACCTGGTCGGAGGCGGTCGCAGAGGCCGTGGAGGCCCACGTCGTCCGGATGGTGCAGGAGTCCCCGAGGCGTGCCGACCTCGAGGCCACGCTGGCCACCGGCGGATTCGCCGTGCTCGTGGACGGCCCCAAGCAGGCGTTCGCCATCGCCAACATCGTGGCGCCGGAGCACCTCGAGATCCTGACCGGCAATGCCGAGTCGCTGTTGGCCCAGGTGACCTCCGCCGGTGCGGTGTTCCTCGGACCGGGCTCACCGGCCAGCGTGGGCGACTATCTGGCGGGACCCAACCACGTACTGCCCACCAACCGGACCGCCCGGTTCGCCAGCGCTCTCCGGGTCGACGACTTCCAAAAGCACATCCATGCGGTCACCGTCAGCGAGAAGGCACTGAAGGTCCTCGGACCGCACGTGGTGACCCTGGCCGAGACCGAGGGCCTGCCGGCCCACGCCCAGTCGGTTCGGTTGCGATGGCCCCGGTAGACCGGGACGCGGACGGGCGGCGGGGGCTCCCGCCGGTCCGCCCCGACCTGGTGGCGCTCACCGGGTACCACTCGGCACAAGTGGAGGTAGAGGTGCGGCTCAACACCAACGAGTCACCCCTGCCGCCCCCGCCCGAGTGGTATGAGGCACTGCTGGCCGGGCTCGGCGCAATCGAGTTCAATCGGTACCCGGATCGCGAGGTGACCGAGCTCCGCTCGGCGTTGGCCGACCTACACGATGTCCGTCCCGAACAGGTCTTCTGCGCGAACGGGTCGAACGAGGTGCTGCAGTCGCTGTTGCTGGCCTACGGTGGGCCGGCCCGCACCGCCGCCCTGTTCGAGCCGACCTACACCCTCCACCGCCATATCGCCCGCGTCACGGGCACCGAGGTGGTGGCCGGGGCCCGGGCCGCCGATTTCGCCCTCGACCTCGTCGAGGTCGCGCGGGTGCTGTCCGCCGCCGATCCGGTGATCACCTTCCTCTGCTCGCCGAACAACCCGACCGGGCGGGCCGACCCGATCGCCGACGTCGAGGCGGTGCTGGCGATGGCACCGAGCCTGCTGGTGGTGGACGAGGCCTACGGGCAGTTCGCACCTTGGTCATCTCTGGAGATCTTGAGCGGCAGGGGCCCCGGGGCGGAGCGCACTGCGGTGGTCCGGACGTTTTCGAAGACGTGGTCGATGGCCGGTGCGAGGCTCGGCTACCTGGTCGCCGATCCCGAGGTGGTCCGGGCCTGCGAGATGGTGGCGCTGCCGTACCACCTCGACGCGGCAAAGCAGCTGGCAGGGTGCCTGGCACTCCGGTTCGTCGACGCGATGGAGGCGCGGGTGGCGATGTTGACCGAGGAGCGGGGCCGGATCGCCGCCTCGTTGGCCGGCCTTCCCGTCGAGACCTGGCCCTCGGACGCCAACTTCATCCTCTTCCGGCCGTTGCAGAAAGAGGCACGCGACGTGTGGACAGACCTCCTCGAGGCATCCGTCCTCGTGCGAGACTGTTCGCAATGGCCAGGTCTCACCGGGTGCCTCCGGGTCACGGTGGGTCTCCCGGGGGAGAACGACCGGTTCCTGGCTGCACTGAGCGAAAGCCTGATATGACCACACCCGACCCGACCTCGACAGCGTCCCGATCAACGACGTCCCCGACGGCAACGCCGGCGCACCGGACGGCGACCAGCCAACGGGTGACCAAGGAGACCACGATCGATGTGTCCATCGATCTCGACGGGACCGGCGCCACCGAGGTCTCGACAGGGCTGCCCTTCTTCGATCACATGATCAGCCAGCTCGGACGCCACGGGGGATTCGATCTCCGCGTCAGCGCCCGGGGAGATCTCGACGTCGATGCCCACCACACGGTCGAGGACGTGGGGATCACCCTGGGCGAGGTGCTGGCCCAGGCCCTGGGCGACAAGGCTGGGGTTCGACGGTTCGGCTCGGTCTCGCTCCCCTTGGACGAGGCACTGGTCGAGGTCGCCCTCGATCTCTCGGGGCGCCCGTTCCTCGTATACGGCATCGAGTTCCCCCCGGAGACCAGCCCGCTGGGAACCCCACCCTTCGAACCCCAGCTGGCGGAGGAGTTCTGGCGAGCGTTCTCCACCTCGGCAGGCCTCACCCTCCACTTGAGGTTGATAGCCGGCAAGAACACCCACCACATTGTCGAGGCCTCCTTCAAAGGGGTGGCCCGTGCCCTGCGGGACGCGGTTCGGGTCGAGGGCGGCGGGATCCCCTCGACGAAGGGAGCCCTGTGAGCGCATCGATGGGTCGGACGCAACGGCGGGTCAGGGCCGTCGGTCGGCCACCCCGGCACCCGTGATCGCGGTACTCGACTACGGCATCGGCAATCTCCGGTCCGCGGAGAAGGCACTCCAGCACCTGGGCGCCGAGGCCGAGCTCATCGACGATCCAGATCGTGCCGCCATGGCCGACGGCGTGGTGCTCCCCGGCGTGGGGGCGTTCGGCCGTTGTGCCCAAGCCCTGAGGAGGAGCGGGCTTGATGTCGCAGCGCGGTTCGCCATCGGCCAGGGCGTGCCGTTCCTGGGCATCTGCGTGGGATTCCAGCTCCTCTACGAGGGCTCCGACGAGGATCCCTCCGGGTCCGGGCTGGGCATCCTGGCCGGCACGGTCAGACGGTTGCCCGAAGGGGTCAAGCATCCACAGATGCAGTGGAACCTGCTTGAGATCGGCGACGGGGACGGCTCCGGTCTCCTCGGTGGGGTGCCGGACCCGGCCTGGGTCTACTTCGTGCACTCATTCGCACCGGAGCGAACGGCCGACACCACGTCCACCTGCCAGTACGGCGGGGCGGTCACCGCCTCTGCCGAACGGGGAGCCGTGTGGGGAACTCAGTTCCACCCGGAGAAGTCCGGTGAGGTAGGCCTGGGCATCTTGGCCAACTTCGTGCGTGCCGTCGACGTGGCATCTGCCTGATGGACCTCTATCCGGCCATCGACATCAGAGACGGCTCCGCCGTCCGACTGGTGCAGGGTGACTTCGATCGTCAGAGCGAGTATGGCGATCCCGTGGCGCTGGCCACGCGCTTTGCCGCCGCCGGCGCACCGTGGCTGCACGTCGTGGACCTCGACGGGGCGCGGACCGGCCGGCCGGTGAACCGTTCGACGGTGTTGGCGATCACCGGCGCGGTCCGTGTCCCGGTAGAGGCCGGCGGAGGAGTGCGTTCCGAGGCGGACGTAGAGGAGCTGTTGGACGGCGGGGTGAACCGGGTGATCTTCGGTACCGCCGCCCTCGAGGACCCGGATCTGGTACGGACGGCCGCAGCCAGGTTTCCCGGTCGGGTGGTGCTCGGCCTCGACTACCGCCTCGACGCAGAAGGTTGCGCGGAGGTGGCCGTCCGGGGATGGGAACGGGGCAGCGGTCGCACGGTCTCCGAGACCCTGGCCGAGGTGGGCGACGTCGAGCTGGCGGCGGTCATCGTGACCGCGATCGAGCGTGACGGCATGTTGTCCGGGCCAGACCTCGAGGGCCTGCAGGCGGTGTTGTTGGCGACGGGCATCCCGGTCATCGCCTCCGGCGGGGTGGGTTCGGTGTCCGACATCGAGGCGTTGGCCGCGCTGGTCGTCCAGGTGGGGGAGCCCGGTTCGCCCGGCGACGGCGGAGAACGTCGACTGAGTGGGGCGATCACCGGCCGGGCACTGGTGGACGGCCGGATGAGCGTCGAAGAAGGGGTGGCCGCGTGCGCACGGTCCGTGTGATCCCCTGCCTCGACGTCGATGCCGGGCGCGTCGTCAAGGGAGTGCGGTTCACCGACCTGTTCGACGCCGGCGACCCGGTGCAGCTGGCGACCCGCTACGACGCCCAGGGTGCGGATGAGCTCGTGTTCCTCGATATCACCGCCTCGTCGGACAACCGCCGGACCATGGTCGAGGTGGTCTCGCGAACAGCCGAGGTGGTCTTCATCCCCTTTACCGTCGGCGGTGGCGTCCGGTCGGTCGAGGATGCCCGCCACCTGCTCCGGGCCGGGGCCGACAAGGTGGGCGTCAACACCGCGGCGGTGGATCGCCCCGAACTCGTCGTCGAGCTCGCCGACGAGTTCGGCAGCCAGTGCGTGGTGGTGGCGGTCGATGCACGCCGACGGGGGCAGGGAGCCTCGGGAGAGGAGGCCGGGTGGGAGGTGTTCACCCACGGAGGCCGGACTCCGACCGGGCTGGACGCCGTTGCCTGGTCCGAACGGTGTGCCGCCATCGGGGCCGGCGAGCTCCTGATCACCTCGATGGACCGCGACGGCACCCGCGACGGGTTCGATCTCGAGCTCACCCGGATGATCGCGGAGCGCTGCCCGGTGCCCGTCATCGCGTCGGGTGGAGTGGGGACGCTCGATCACCTGGTCGAGGGAGCCCTGCAAGGTTCGGCCGAAGCGGTGCTGGCCGCCTCGATCTTCCACCTCGGCGAGTTCACCGTGGGCGAGGCGAAGGCGTACATGCAGGCGGCCGGGGTGTCGGTGCGACCGCCGTGACCGCTATGGCTGCCGTGGGTGCCATGGCGACGGGTGCGGCTTCGATGGTCGCATGGGCCGAGCCTCCTCCTGCCTGGGTCCTTTCGCACCTGCGGTAGCCTTGGACCGTGGTCGCAACTACGTCTGAAGTCCCAGCGAGCAGCCAAATCGGCGACAGCAGGCCGGCCAGGCTGCCCATCACGGTGCTCGCTGACCGGGTGCTGGTCCAAGTCGGGCAGGCCGAAGGTGAGCGTCGCTCGCGTTCGGGGATCCTGATTCCAGCCACAGCCCAGGTCTCGCGCCGGCTCGCCTGGGCCGAGGCGATGGCGGTGGGTCCCCACGTCCGGTCGGTGAAGGTGGGGGACAACGTCTTGTTCAACCCCGAGGACCGTTTCGAGGTCGAGGTCCAAGGGGACGAGTACGTCATCCTCCGTGAGCGGGACATCCATGCCGTGGCCGCCACCCGCATCGACGGCGGAACCGGCCTGTACCTCTGACCGTGACCTCGGCCGCCGGGGCGTGGGCGCCGGGTCGGACAGGGCCTCGCCCCGCCTTCGGGCATCCGCGCTTCAGATGACGCATACGACATCCATGACACCCACCAGGGAGCACCTCTCGTGAGTAACAGCGCCAACCCCTACACCGCCACCCCGATCACCTTCACCGAGGCCGAGTTCGATGAGATCGCGTTCAACGGTGACGGACTGGTCGGAGCCATTGTCCAAGACGCCTCCGACGGTGCCGTCCTCATGTTCGCATGGATGAACGGCGAATCACTACGGCGGACGCTCGAGACCGGGCGGACCTGGTTCTGGAGCCGCAGCCGCAACGAGTTCTGGTGCAAGGGCGAGACGTCGGGCGACCGCCAGTACGTCCGAGGCATCAGGTACGACTGCGACGGCGACGCGCTGTTGATCAGCGTCGACCAACAGGGAGCAGGGGCTTGCCACACCGGAAGCCGTACCTGCTTCTACCGCGCCTTCGGCGAGACGCCGCCTGACCGATGACACCTCGGTCGGAGCACGGCCCTGTGGGCCCGGGTGGTTCCGGCTTCGTCGCCCTCGCGTCCAAGCACCGCATCGTGCCGGTCTGGCGCGAACTGGTGGCCGACACCATCACCCCGGTGGCCGCCTTCCTCCAGATCGTCGGCAGCGGAGACACCACGGGGTTCCTTCTCGAGTCCGTCGAGGGCGGCGAGCGGTGGGGACGGTACTCCTTCATCGGGCGCAATCCCCTGGCGACCATCACTTCCCGAGGGGGAGTCGTCACCACCAAGGGGACGCTCGACCTCGACGCGGTGACCGGCAACGGGGTCAGTGGGACGGGTGGGGTGCTGACGGCCCTGGAGGCCGTCCTCGAAGCCTTCGAATCGCCGGACCTACCCGATCTTCCCCCGCTCCACGCCGGTCTGGTCGGTTACCTCGGGTACGACGTGGTGCGCGAGGTGGAGCATCTGCCGCACGCACCGCCTGACGACCTCGGCCAGCCGGATGCGATTCTTGCGGTCATCGGCCAGCTGGCCGCTTTCGACCACTGGCGCCAGCGGGTGGTGCTCATCGACAACGTGGTGATCGACCCCGCATGGGGTGTCGAGGAGCTCCACACCGCCTACGGCGACGCCGAGGCACGGCTCGATCAGTTGGCCGCCGACTGCTTCCGCCCGACGGACCAACCGCCCCGCCTGCTGCCCCGACGGGCAGAGGCCCCCACCGATGTGCGGCGCACCATGCCCGACTCGCTCTTCGAGGACGCGGTCCGGGCGGCAAAGGAGCACATCACGGCCGGCGACATCTTTCAGGTGGTCCTGTCCCAGCGATTCGATCTGGGATCGCTGGGAGCGGATCCCTTCGATGTCTACCGTGTCCTCCGTCTGGTCAACCCGAGCCCCTACCTCTACTTCCTCCGCTTCCCCGAGGTGACGGTGGTGGGCGCCTCACCCGAGCCGATGGTCCGCCTCCGCGACGGAACAGTCGTATCGCGGCCGATAGCCGGCTCTCGCCCGCGTGGCACGACACCCGAGGACGACGCCCGTCTTGCTGGCGAGCTGGTCGAGGACCCGAAGGAAGTGGCTGAGCACATCATGCTGGTGGACTTGGCCCGCAACGACGTGGGGAGGGTGGTCAGCTTCGGCACCGAGGTGGTCGACGAGATGATGGTGGTGGAGCGGTACAGCCACATCATGCACCTGACATCTCAGGTGTCGGGCCGGCTGGCCCCGGGCAAGGGGCCGATCGACGTGCTGCGGGCCACCATCCCGGCGGGGACGCTCTCCGGCGCGCCCAAAGTGCGAGCGATGCAGATCATCGACAATCTCGAGCCGACCAAACGCGGAGTGTACGGGGGGGTGGTCGGCTACCTCGACTTTTCGGGCAACCTCGACACCGCCATCGCCATCCGGACGATGACCGTCGGGCCCGACGGCACCGCGTCGGTGCAGGCAGGCGCTGGCGTCGTGGCCGACAGCGATCCGGCCTCGGAGAACGCCGAATGCGCCCACAAGGCGGCGGCCATCCTGTCGGCGGTGGCAATGGCCCGAGCTTCGTCGGCGACGTGATGAGCCGATCCTTGCCGGACGTGGTGGCCGAGTACCGGGCGCTGCGCCACGGGGTGGGCGCCCATCAGCTCACACGGGACGTGCTGTCGGTTTCCGGCGTGGACGCTGCCACCTACCTGCAGGGCCAGTGCAGCCAGGATGTCGAGGGACTGGCCATAGGCGGGACTGCGGACGCACTGCTGTTGAGCCCCCAAGGGAAGGTCGACGCATTCATCCGTGTCACTCGCACTTCCGGCGACGCATTCATCATCGATGCCGACGCGGGGTGCGGTGCGATCGTCGATGCACGGCTGAAGCGCTTCCGGATCCGGGTCGATGCGGAGATCGAGTCGCGCCGGTGGAGTTGCGTGGCGATCCGTGGACCGCAGGCAACAGGTTCGGCCGGATCCGTCCCCGCCGGGGTCCTCTGCCTACCTGTCGCCTGGCCGGGCCTGTCGGGGTTCGACCTGCTCGGCCCGCCTCCGGCAGTCGGAAGCGCGGTGGATGCATGGGTCGACCGTCAGGTGCTCCGTTGTGGTGATGCAGCGTGGGATGCGGCGCGGATCGAGGCAGGGGTACCGGTCAACGGGCAGGAGCTCACCGAGGCGACCATTGCAGCCGAAGCCGGGCTGGTCGACCGGACGGTGTCGTTCACCAAGGGTTGCTTCACCGGTCAGGAGCTCGTCGCCCGGATCGACGCGCGGGGCTCCAAGGTCGCCCGCCGTCTCACTGGCCTCGTACTCGACAATGGTTCGGCGGCCGGCGTGGGCAGCGGTGGGCAGCGTGACCTCCCGCCGCTCGGAGCCGGCGTCTTCGTCGATGGAGGCCCCGACGGCGATGGCGACTTCGAAGTCGGGCACCTGACCTCGGTCGCGTGGTCGCCGGGGCTCGACGCAGCCGTGGGGCTGGCCACGCTGCAGCGTCGGGTCACCCCCCCCGCACCGGTCACCATCCGGTGGGTGGCTGATGGCGGGCCGTGCCAGGCCACGGCAGAGGCCCGGGCACTGCCCCTCGTCGGGTAGGTCTCCAATCCGGTGTGGGCGGGACGCCGGGGACGCCGTGCCCGACGCACCGGGACGGTGTCGGTCGAGCCGATTGTGAGGCAAGGGTGAACGGGGCGCGATACTGGCTCCCTAGGAGTTGTGGACGAGCACGGGGGGACACCATGAGTCCAGAGATGACATCCGAACCGGGTTCGAAGCCCGCCGGGACGATCGACATGGATGCCGAGCACATCACCACGTCGACCCGCGACCCGCAGGAGCTGGCTGCGCGGCTCGAGCAGTGGCTGGCCGACACCCTGCCCGGTGGCAGCGACCCGCTGATCACCGAGGTGACCAGCCCCGAAGGCAACGGCATGTCCTCGGAGACACTCCTCTTCACCGCGCGGTGGAACGACGGGGGTAGGCCTTCGGACCACCGGCTGGTGGCGCGCATCGAGCCCCCCAGCACTGCCTATCCGGTCTTCACCACCTACGACCTGGACATGCAGTTCAAGGTGATGCGACTCGTCCAGGAGCACACCTCGGTGCCGGTGCCCGAGACACTCTGGTACGAGTCCGATCCCGCAGTGCTCGGGGCTCCGTTCTTCGTGATGGCTCGGGTCGACGGGCTGGTCCCGCCGGACGTCTTGCCGTACACCTTCGGCGACAACTGGGTCTTCGACGGAAGCGATGCCGACCGGCAGGCCATTCAGGAATCGGCCATCCGGGCGATGTCCGGAATCCACTCGATCACCCCCGAACACCACGATCTCTCGTTCCTCGAGCTGGGCGGGCCCGGTGCCTCCTCGCTCGAACGGAGCTTCCACCACTGGAGCGCCTACCACGACTGGGTTGTGGGGGACGCCCCGTCGCCACTTCTGGAGGAGTGTTTCGCCTGGCTCGTCGACAATTTCCCCGTTGACGTCAGCAGCGATGCAGTCTCGTGGGGTGACGGTCGCATCGGGAACATGATGTTCCGCGACAACGAGGTGGTGGCGGTGCTCGACTGGGAGATGGCAGCGGTGGCACCACCCGAGGTCGATCTCGGGTGGATGTGCTATCTCCACCTCTTCTTCCAGGACCTGGCCGTGCAGCTCGGGGCGCCCGGGCTACCGGACATGTTCCGACCATCCGACGTACGCGAGTCCTACGCCAAGGCGTCGGGCCGGACCCCGGGCGACCTCACCTGGCACATCGCCTATGCGGCGATACGCCACGGTGTCATCATGCGGCGTGTTACCGAGCGGTCGATCTTCTTCGGGGAGGCGGCGCGCCCTGACGACATCGACGACCTCATCCTGCACCGTTCGACGCTCAGCGGCATGCTGGACGGCTCGTACTGGTCCGGCATCGGCCTCTGATCGAGCAGGTGGACGAAGGTCAGACTCCGAGGCTGCCTTTGGCGGCTCTCTCGAAGAGGCGATACGGGAGCAGGCGCTTGCTGATGATGCCCACTCGCTCGTCGAACTTCCCAACTGACATCCGCCTGGGGGCGGTGTTGGCCTCGAGTGCTCGTTGCACGGTGGCAGCCACGTCGTCAGGCGGAACCCCGTTCGCCTCGTCAATGGCCATCTTCGTCACCGCCTTGGAGACGGCAGTGGAGTAGGGATCGTCGCCACCAGGGGTCTCCACGTCACGGCGACTGCTGGTGAAGTCGGTGCGCACATTGCCCGGTTCGATCAGCGTCACCTGAATGCCGAAGGGTTCGACCTCGTAGGCCAACGACTCCCCGTAGCCTTCCAGTGCGAACTTGCTTGCGCTGTAGAAGGCCTGAAACGGGATACCGATGATGCCACCGATGGAGCTGACCAGGACGATCCGTCCGGCCTGTTGACGGCGCATGACGGGCAGCGCCTCCTGAACGACCCTCACTGCTCCCCAGAAGTTGGTCTCCAACTGGTCCCTGGCATCCGCGATCGGGGTCTGTTCGACCGCTCCGGCCAGACCCCAGCCGGCACAGGCAACAACCGCGTCGAGCCGGTGGTGCTCTCCGAGCAGCGCTTGGACGCCCGAGTGCACCGATGCATCGCTGTCCACATCCATCACCATCGGGACCCAGCCACCGCCAGACGTGCCGCGCCGGCTGGCGCCGACGACCTTCCACCCCTGCCGGTGCATCCGGTCCGCGCAAGCCTGGCCGATGCCTGCCGAGGCTCCCGTGACAAGGATCACCTGGTCCATGCTTTCCCCTCTCCGTTGACGAGCTGTTCATACCGGCCCTGACCGCGTCGCGCTCCGGGCAGGTGCCGGACGAACCGCGTTCCGGCGACTCCGTTGAACGGTAGCCACCGTGGCACCCGAGGCGCCACCGACCCGACGGCGCTGACTGCCACGGGTGGGAACGGGTGGGCGGCGAGGCGACGGACAGCACCGGATGGCATCAGGGTCCCGGTAGGCTTCAGAGGCCATGCCGGCCTATCTCGACACGATCCTCTCCGCTCATCGCGCGGCTGCTGCGGCAGACACCCGCGATGTCGAGGTCGCCATCGAACAGGCCGAACGGTCCGACCAGGCCGGGCCGACCCGGTCGTTCGTGGATGCCATCACCGCGGCGAACGCCCGGCACGACATGGCGGTGATCTCCGAGATCAAGCGGCGGTCCCCGTCGAAGGGCGATCTCGACCCCGACCTCGATCCGGCGGCGGTGGCCATCGAGTACGAAGCCGGAGGTGCGGCCTGCCTGTCGGTGCTCACCGATCACCGCTTCTTCGGTGGGCAACCCGACGATCTCCGGGCCGCACGGGCCGCCTGCTCGCTTCCGGTGCTGCGCAAGGACTTCACGGTCAGCGCCCTCGATGTCTGTGATGCACGGGCGATGGGTGCAGATGCGGTGCTCCTCATCGCTGCGGCCCTCACCGACCGCGAGCTCACCTCCTTCCTCGACCTTGCGAGCCGATGCTCGCTCACCGCCCTGGTCGAAGTGCACGATCAAGCCGAGCTGCACCGCGCTCTCGATGCCGGAGCCGGGGTGGTAGGTGTGAACCAGCGCGATCTCCGCACGTTCGAGGTCGACCACCAGCGTGCGCTCACACTCGGTTCCTCCATCCCGACCGGAGTCGTAGCGGTAGCCGAATCGGGGATCGAGGATGCCCGGGACGTGGCCCGGTTGGCGGCGGCCGGCTACCAGGCGGTGCTGGTGGGGGAGTCCCTGGTCCGGTCCGCCGATCGGCGGAGCGCCGTGGCCGAACTAGCCGGGGTGCGGCGGTGACCGGACTTGGAACGCCTGTCGACGACGGAACCGAAGGCGTGTTCGTGAAGATCTGCGGGATCACCTCGGAGGCCGATGCCCTGCTGGCCGTGGGGATGGGAGCCTCCGCAGTGGGGTTCATTTTCGCCCCCTCGCCCCGTCAGATGGCGCCGGCAGCGGTGGCAGACATCGTCAAGCGCCTGCCCCACGAGACGGTGACGGTGGGGGTGTTCCGGGACGAGTCACCCCGGCGGGTCATCGACATCGCAAATCAGATCGGGCTCGGCGCGGTACAACTCCACGGAGTCGAGTCCATCGAGGACACCCGGTGGATCAGCAGCCGGGTCAACTGGACGATCAAGGCATTTCCGGCCGGCCATCGCAATATCGACCGGTTCGGCG
Organism: Acidimicrobiales bacterium; assembly: GCA_017883135.1. Lineage (GTDB taxonomy): Bacteria > Actinomycetota > Acidimicrobiia > Acidimicrobiales > RAAP-2 > Bog-756. The sequence continues at coordinate 13,526 of JADGOE010000042.1, read as the reverse complement.
AGTACGGCGCCCAGTCGCTCCTCATCGATGGGACCAACCCCGGATCCGGCGAGCTGTTCGACTGGCGCCTGGCCGAAGGCGTGATCGACCCCGGCCGGTTGATCGTGTCGGGTGGGCTGGGACCCGACAACGTCGGTGCCGCAATCGCCCACCTGCATCCCTGGGGAGTCGATGTGGCCAGTGGCGTCGAGTCGGCGCCTGGGGTGAAGGACCCTGCCAAGTTGCATGCGTTCATGGCCGCGGTGCACGCCGCCGATCTGGTGCTGGCAGAGGAGGCGCTGGCGTCGACCGGGACCGAGGAGGGACCTCGGCCCGCGAGCGGCGCCGACCACCGAGCATCGCCCGCTGCGCCGGACCTCTTCGACTGGCAGGAGGAAGAGTGACCGCCGAGCCGACGCCGGCATCATCGATCATGGGCGACCCGGGCCCGACCGGCCGCTTCGGCGGGTTCGGCGGTCGCTTCGTTCCTGAGTCCCTTGTGCCCGCGTGCATGGAGCTGGAGGTGGCGTTTCGGTCCGCGTGGGCGGACCCCGCCTTCCACACGGAATTGGACGGCATCCTCCATCACTACGGTGGAAGACCCACCCCGGTGACCGAATGCGCCAGGTTGTCGGAGGAGCTGGGCGTGCGGGTGCTGTTGAAGCGGGAGGACCTGGCTCACACCGGGTCCCACAAGATCAACAACGTGATCGGCCAGAGCCTGCTGGCCCGCCGCATGGGCAAGACGCGGTTGATCGCCGAGACCGGGGCGGGACAGCACGGTGTGGCCACCGCAACGGCTGCGGCGCTGTTCGGCATGGAGTGCGTCGTCTACATGGGCGAGGTGGACACCAGGCGCCAAGAGCTCAACGTCTTCCGGATGGAGCTGCTCGGCGCAGAGGTCCGACCGATCTCCAGCGGCAGTCGCACCCTGAAGGACGCGGTCAACGAGGCGCTCCGTGAGTGGGTGGCATCGGTCGGGGTCACCCACTACTGCCTCGGTTCGGTGATGGGACCCCATCCCTACCCGTGGATGGTCCGAGAGTTCCAACGGGTGATCGGTGAGGAGGCCCGGGACCAGTGCCGAGCCATCCTCGACGGCAGCGATCCCGACGTGGTGGTGGCCTGCGCCGGCGGAGGCTCGAATGCCGCGGGCATCTTCGCCGGTTTTGCCGATGCCACGTCCTCGAGGCTGGTAGGAGTCGAAGCCGCCGGGGGAGCTGCCCTGACCGGGGGGATCCCGGGGATCCTCCATGGCATGCACAGCGCCCTCATCCAGGACGAGGCCGGCCAGATCCTCGAAGCCAGTTCGATATCGGCAGGCCTCGACTACCCGGGCATCGGGCCGGAGCATGCCCACTTGGCCGAGCTCGGCCGGGCGCACTATGTATCGGCCGACGACGAAGAGGTGCTCGAGGCCTTCCAGCTCCTGGCCCGCACCGAGGGGATCATCCCGGCACTCGAATCCGCCCATGCCATCGCCTGGGTGGCGGCGGCGGCCGGGCGATCGGAGCTGGTGAGGGGCTCGACCGTTCTGGTCAACTTGTCCGGCAGAGGGGACAAGGACGTTGCACAGGTGCGCGACTTGCTGCGAGGACGGGCGTGACCGTCGTTGGTGCGGAGGCCACCGGCCACCTCCCGGGCGTGCTCGAGGCGACACTGCGGGCGCGACGCGATGCCGGCCACAAACTCCTGGTGCCTTATCTGACGGGGGGCATGGACGATCAGTGGCTGGTCACCCTCGAGGCGCTGGCCGGTTCCGGAGCCGACGCCATCGAGGTGGGCCTTCCCTTCTCGGATCCGATGATCGACGGGGCCACCATCCAAGAAGCGTCCCTGCGAGCCCTCCAGCGGGGGACGACCCCCGACGGCATTCTGGCTGACCTCAGCCGCGTCGATGTTGGTGTCCCCATCGTGGTCATGACGTACTACAACCTGATCTACCGTGCCGGCCATGCCCGGATCGCCGGGCTGATGAGCGAGTCGGGGGTGTCGGGGGCGATCGTTCCCGATCTCCCGTTGGAGGAGGTCGACCAATGGGCGGAAGCGGCCGACCGTGCCGGCGTGGCCACCGTGCTGTTGGTGGCGCCGTCGACACCTCAGGCACGCATCGGGGCCATCTGCGATCGTTCACGCGGATTCGTGTACGCCGTCGGCCGCATGGGGGTGACCGGCGAGCAGGAGGTGTTGGCAGACTCTGCCCGTCTGGTGGCGGGGTGGGTCAGCAGCTCCACCGACCTTCCGGTCTGCGTCGGGATCGGAGTCTCCACTCCCGAGCAGGCTGTCGAAGTGTGTGGTGTGGCGGACGGGGTCGTGGTCGGCTCGGCCCTGGTGCGCCGCCTGCTGGAGGGAGACGGCCCCGAGGGTGCGGCGGCATTCATCTCCTCCTTGCGAGTAGCTCTCGACGCGGGTTGATGGGAACCCACGATCCGAGGACGGTACGTTCCGGCCCCCGGGGGGGACGGTCAGCTCCGGTCCGGCCGGATCAGGCGGTGGACCGCACGGAGCAACGACCTCCGACCCTTGCTCTCACTGCGGTGCTGGAGCCTCCGGCGGATCAGCTCCCTGCGCTCCTGCAGGTCGCGGAAGGTGATCGGGTCAGTCTCGTCGGGGAATCCCAATGCCGCCCGATAGCCGTCGAGGTCGATGGGAGCCGACATGACGTCGAAGCCGACGTCACGGGCGATGCGTTCGCCGTGCTGCTCGGTGAAGTAGGTGGCGATGGCGACGATCTCCCCGAGGATGTCCACGTCGGGGGCCATTGTGGCCATGGCGCCGTTGAGGAACAGCATGTCCTTGACGAAGAGCATCAACTCCTTGGGCAGGCGAGCCCCGTACCCGAGGAGCGCCTTGGTCACCTCGCGAAGCTCGGCCATCATCTCGTCGGCGGTCAACGTGGTGGGGTCCACTGCCGGGCGATCGAGCCCCAGGTCGCTGATGACCGCCTCCACGTCGCAGTCGGACGGAAGGGCACCCAGGTCTCTGAGTGCCTCCACCTGAGCGATCAGATTGTTGGTGGTGGCGCCCATCTCCAGCCGGAGGAAGGCCTGACGCCTCCGTTCATCGAGTCGCCCGGTGATCCCGAAGTCGAGCAGGGCCACGGTGCCGTCCGCCTGCACGAGCAGGTTCCCGCTGTGGAGGTCGCCGTGGAACACTCCGTAGAGCAGGGTTCCCTCGAGGAAGGCGATCAGGCTCGACCGGAGCACGGCCGCGGTGTCGATGCCCGCGGCGCGCATCCCTGCAGCATCGCCCCAGGCGAAACCGTGCAGGTGCTCCATCACGAGGACCCGGCGGGTCACCAGCTCGGGATGCGGTCTCGGCACTACCACCGAGCGCTGGCCGGTGCCGGCGAAGACGGCGGCGATGTCGAGCATGTTCTGTGCTTCGAGCCGGAAGTCGAGCTCCTCGACGATGGTTTCGGCGAACAGCTCGACCAGGGCCGGGGGGTTGGTCAGGGCGGCGATCGGAATGCGCCCCACCAGTAACGGTGCGATCCATGACATCGAGGCGATGTCGAGGCGGACCATCGAGGCCACCGTGCGGCGCTGGACCTTGACCACCACCCGCTCGCCGGTGCGCAAGGTGGCGGCGTGGACCTGGGCGATGGAGGCTGACGCGATGGGGGTGCGATCGAAGGACAGGAACACCTCGCCGAGGGGACGACCCAGGTCCTCCTCGATGGTCCGCCGGACAGTGGGGAACCGCTCGGGGGGGACCCTGTCGCGCAGCAGGTGGAACTCCTCCACCAGCTCCTCGGGGAAGATCCCCTCTCCCGACGAGATGATCTGCCCGAGCTTGATGTAGGTGGGCCCCAGCCGCTCGAAGGCCGGGCGGAGGCGGCGGGAGAGCCCGGCCCGCGAGCGGGGGGTACCCCGTTCGTGGACTGCCCAGCCCAAGAGGGCGGATCCCAGCCTCGCACCCACGGTCAGCACTCGACCGACGGACGGGATGTGCTGTGGCGTGACCAGCCGGCGGGCCAACACGGCCGCCTCCGCCCGGAGGGTGTCGACGCCGGCGCCGGCAACGGAGGGGAACCGCCACGGCATGGTGTCGGGATCGACCGTCCACGGTCCGTGCGCGGTGAACGCGCCGATTGCCAGATCCGGGCTGTCCGTCGGTGGCGTGGCGGCAGTGGAAGCTGCGGGTAGGTGGGCGTGGGTCACGCGGTCGACCATGGGACCCCAACCGTAGGGGGAATGCGGAACGAATCGACCGCGCCCGCACACCCGCGGACCAAGGACCCCGAGCGACAGGCCGCCGAGGGGGGATCCGGCGTCAGGCCGGTGCGATCACCAGGCAGCCGTTGTGGCCGCCGAACCCGAACGAGTTGGAGAGCACCGGTGCAGGGACCCACGGGCGCGCCTGGCCCGCCACCACGTCGAGGTGGATCTCGGGGTCGGGCTGCTCGTAGCCGGCCGTCGGCGGGATCAACCGGTGCTGGATGCTCAGCACTGCGGCAACCGCCTCGATGGCCCCGCTGGCCCCGAGCCCATGGCCGGTGATTCCTTTGGTGGAGGTCACCGGGGGTGAGGCACTCCCGAACACCTTGGTGATGGCGTCGGATTCGGCCCGATCGTTGAGGGGGGTCGATGTCCCATGGGCGTTGATATGGCCCACTTGGTCCAGAGTGATCCCCGCATCCTCCATGGCCAGCGTCATGCAGGCCGCCGCGCCCGAGCCACCGGGGATGGGTGCGGTGATGTGGTGGGCGTCGGCGGTGCTTGCCGACCCGGCCAATTCACCGTAGATGTGGGCCCCCCGGGCCAGGGCATGATCCCACGCCTCGAGCACGAAGGCCCCCGCGCCCTCGGTGATCACGAATCCGTCCCGCCGCACGTCGAAGGGACGTGAATTCCCCGAGGTGGACAGCGCTGTCATGTTGGCGAAGGCTGCGATACCGACGCCGGTCATCCCCGCCTCGGCCGCGCCGCCGATGGCAACGTCACAACGACCCGACGCCACCAGCCGGGCTGCGTGCCCGATGCTGTGCGCGCCGGCGGCGCACGCGGTGGTGATCGTCTCGGACGGGCCATGCCAGCCGGTGCGGATCGAGATGGCCGCGGCTCCGGCATTGGTCATCATCATCGGCACCAGCCGTGGGGAGACCCGCCGGGGGCCCTTCTCGCCGAAGATGAGGATCTGGGTCTCGAGTGTCTCCAGCCCGCCGACACCGGTTCCCATGATCACCGCGGAGCGTCCTGGGTCGGCAGCGACGTCGCCGGCGTCCTCGAGGGCCATGGCAGCCACAGCCACGCTGAACTGGGCGAACCGGTCGACCTGGCGCGCCTCTTTCGCGGTGAACCACCGCTCGGGGTCGAATTCGGGGACCCGTCGCTCGCCGACGGGCGGCGGCACGTTGAGGCCGGACCACAGTGCTTCGGTTCCGACCCCGCAACACGAGACCACTCCCATGCCGGTGATGGCGACCCGCCGGCCGGCGATCGGACCGTCAGGGCCGATGCCCAGCTTCATCAGATTTTGGCGGCGATCAGGTCGAATGCCTGGCCAATGGTCTCGATCCCCTCGAGCTCGGTCTCGTCCACCGAGACGTCGAAGGTCTCCTCGAGCGCCATCACCAACTCGACCAGATCGAGGCTGTCGGCATCCAGGTCCTCAGCGAACCTGGCGTCCTTGGTCACTTTGTCGGACGGCACCTGCAGGACCTCCACCGCGCACTCCTTGAACTTCTCGAATGCCTCGTCGTTGCTCACTGCTCTGCTCCTTTATTGGGTGTTGCACGTTCTGGTGGTGTTCCAACTGCCAGGTTGCCGCGGTATTGCTCGCTGTCACGACCGGGCGTCACAAGCCCATGGCCAATCCGCCGTCCACCGGGAGGACCACCCCGGTGATGTAGCCGGCCCCTGCTGACGCCAAGAACCCGACGGCCTCGGCAACCTCCTCGGGCCGGGCCACCCGGCCCAAGGGTACCTGGGCGCGGAATTGGGTCGTTCGTTCTTCTCCGAGTGCTGCGAGCATATTCGTTTCGACGAGCCCGGGGGCGACCACATTGACGGTGATCGACCGGCTGGCGACCTCTCGAGCCATCGACCGGGCCATGCCGACCAGCCCGGCCTTGGAGGCGGCGTAGTTGGCCTGGCCTGCGGACCCGACGAAGGCCCCCACCGACGACATCATGATCACTCGCCCGCGGTGGAGGCGGATCATCTTGGTGAGCGCCCGTTTCGCCACCCGGAACACGGCGGTCAGATTGGTGTCGATGACCTCGGACCAGGCCTCCTCGCTCATGCGAAGCACCAGCGTGTCGCGGGTGACACCGGCATTGGCCACCAGTACCTCGACCGGGCCCCAGGCCTCCTCGATGGCGGAGAAGGCAGCATCCACCTGCTCGGGATCGGTCACGTCGCAGGTCAGCGACCAGAACTGACCGATACCGGCATCGACGTCGCTCTCTGCGGCGCCCGACCGCGAGGTCACCGCCACCCGATCGCCCTGGGCCAGGAACCAGCGGGCACAGGCCAAGCCGATGCCGCGCGAGCCGCCGGTGACCAGAACCACTCTTCCCCGTGCCTCGACCTCTCCGTCCTGTGCCTCGCTGCCTGGCCCTGTCACGACCTGCCTCCTCCTGTGCGGATCCAAGCCACCGGTTGGCCCTCGATCACCCGTTCGCCACGAACAGCCAGCCAACGCACCAGGATGCCGTCGAAGGGTGTCCTGACCTCGGTCAGCCCGACCGTGCCCACCCGGTCGCCCACCGCGAGGAGGGAACCGGGCTCCGTTCCCTGACCGCTGCCAGGGGCTGCGGTCGCGTCGGCCAACGCGGTGCTCTCCAGCGCGGCCAGCTGGACATCGGGCTCGAACACGCCGGGTGCAGGGCTGACGATCACCCGTTCGGAGGTGTAGAGGTGCTCGCCCTGGTGGACGGGGCCCGAAGCCGTCCACTCGTCGGTGCCGGCCACCGTGTCCATCAGCTTGTCCAAGTCGGCCGGTACGGCGACGGCCACCCCCCGCACTTCCGGCACCGTCCTTCGCACCATTCCGGTCAATACGCCGCCCGGGCCCAGCTCGACGATTGTGGTGGCGCCTCTGCCGCTGATGGTCTCCAGCGACTGACGCCAGCGGACCGGGCTGCACAGCTGGGCCGAGAGCAGACCGGGCCATTCGTTCGGATCGGTGTGCACGCGGGCGTCGACGTTGGCCACCACGGGCACTTCGGGTGAGTGGAACACCACGTCGTCGAGGGTCTGGCGGAGGCGGGTGCGGGCCGGCAGCATCAGCGGGGTGTGGAACGCTCCCGACACCGGAATGGGAAGTACCTTGCGGGCCCCGAGCATCTTGGCCTTGTCGATCGCGTTGGCCACGCCGCCCACCGTGCCGGCAATGACCACCTGGCCCGGGGCGTTGTAGTTGGCCACCCAGACGTCGTCCTCTGCCCGCTGGCAGGCTGCCTCGGCGTCGTCATCCGCGATCCCGATGAGCGCGGCCATCGTCCCGGGGTGCTGATCGGCCGCGACCTGCATGGCGTTGCCGCGCTCGGTGACCAACCGGGTCCCGTCGGACAGGGAGAGGGCGCCCGACGCCACCAGAGCGGTGTACTCGCCCAGGCTGTGCCCTGCACAGGCAGCGGGGAAGAGGCCGAGGCGCTCGACGGCATCGAGGACCACCAGGCTCATCACGAAGGTGGCCAGCTGGGCGTTGGCGGTCCGGGTGAGCTCATCCATGGGCGCATCCAGCAGCAAGGAGGTGAGATCACGACCGGCGATCTCCGAGGCTTCGGAAGCCACTTCCCACGAGGGGTGCTCGACCCAGGCGGCCCCCATGCCGGATCGCTGGGATCCCTGTCCTGGGAAGGTAAAGGCCAGCACCTACCGACTCCTCTCGAACGACTTCGGCCGACCTCGACCGTCGTGGCCGGACAAGTGTGGCACGGCCGTGCACCGGAGCGGTGATTACCCGGCGGTCACCGGCGGTCACCGCATGGCGGTGGCAGCGGCCGGACGCCGTCGCTCTGGTGCCCGGGGCGGGATTCGAACCCGCACGCCCTTTCGGACAATGGATTTTGAGTCCACCGCGTCTGCCATTCCGCCACCCGGGCTTTTGGGTGCGCAGCCTATCGTCACCTCTGGGTGGCCCGGCGATGCCGGGAGCGATGAAACCGTAGGCTCACCTGCATGGCCGGCACCGGTACCCCGACGGGACTCTCCTACGCCTGGGCCGCCATAGGAGCGCGCAACACGGTCGTGCTGGAGAGTGTCGAGCTCTGGTGGATCGACCTCCCGTTCCTGCAGCCGATCTCCACCGCGGTCGGTGTTCACAGGTACCGGCCCCTGGTGCTGGTGCAGCTCCGCGGATCGGTCGATGGGCGGGCCGTCCACGGCTGGGGGGAGTGCGCCGCCCTCGCCGACACCACCTATGACGCCGAGGACGTGGCCGCAGCGTTCTCCTCTCTCGAGCACCGGCTGGTGCCGGTACTGCTCGACCAGGTGGCCAGCGCGGCGGGTCGGCTGCCCCGGCCCTCCGCACTCGACGAGGTCCGCCGCGCCGCTCCCCAGGGGCCGCTCGCCTTCGCCGCTCTGGAGATGGCAGTGGCCGACATTCACCTGCGGGCCGAGGGGAGATCGCTCGCCCGGGTGCTCGCGCTGCAGCATCGGCGGGTCGAGATCGGTGCAGTGGTCGGAACCTACGGGACAACCGATGCACTGGTCGCAAGGGTCACCGCGCTGGTCGCTGACGGGTTCACCCGGGTGAAGGTCAAGATCGGCCCCGATTGGGACGTCGAACCACTTGCCGCAGTCACCGCGCTGAGGTCCACCCACCCCAACCTCCGGGTGCAGGCGGACGCCAACGGCTCCTATGCGGAGTCCGACAGTGCCCACCTCGGGCAGCTTGACCGGTTCGGACTGCTCTGCCTGGAGCAGCCGTTCGAGCGGGGCGATCTCGAGGCCCACGCCCGCCTGGCCGACCGCATGGCCACGCCGATCTGCCTCGACGAAAGTCTTGACTCGCCGGAACGCACGGTGCTCGCCCTCTCGATGGGAGCCTGCTCGGTGGTGTGCGTCAAGCCGTCACGTCTCGGTGGACTGGGTGCCGCACTCCGCGTCGTCGAGACCTGTGTGGGGGCCGGCGTACCGATGTGGATCGGGGGCATGTACGAGTCCGGCTACGCCCGAGGCGTCAACACAACCCTGGCCGCTCTTCCCGGGTTCGCCTGGCCGGGGGACCTGAGCCCAGCCACGACGTACCTGGCCGACGACCTGGTGCCACCCCCTGGACTGGGCCGAACGGCACCGGGCGGGTCGCTGGAGGCCGCACTGCCCGCAGGAGAGGGGATGGGGCCTCCACCCGACCCCGCGATGCTCGAGCGCTACGGAGTGCGGCGGGTGCGCCTCGGGGCTCACCGGTCAGGCGGGTGACGGTGGCGGTGGCGCTGACGAGCCGGCCCGTGGCCCGCGTGCAGGGTGGTGGTCCCACCGTGCGTAGCATTGTCCTTCCATGCACCGCACCATGATCGAACGCCGCCTCAGTGATGCCCACCAACGGCTGGTGCGGGTCCGTGGTGAGTTGGCGGTGCTCGACGAGCAATTGGTCGTGGTGAAGGACATCGCCGACGACACCCGGCTGAGGGCACTGGTGGCCGAAACCCCGCTGGCCGCAAAGGAGCACGACGAGGCCAGCCGGCACGCTACGGTCATGCTCCAGAACCGCGAGTCCCTTGTCGAGCAGATCGCCGAGCTCGAGCGGCGCCAGGACGAACTGCTCGATCGACTGGTGGTCGGCCCCGGTTGACGGAGCCCGTCGGCCGGGCCAGATTCAGCGGGCAGACCGTGCCCACCGCGATGTACGAGGACGTGACCTGTTTGTTCCACACTGTCGACACCGTCGGCGCCCCAGGCGAGAGGAGCTGATACACCATGACCAGGCGAGTGGTCATTGCAGAGGACGAGGCCATCATCCGGCTCGATCTCAAGGAGATCCTGCTGGACGAAGGGTATGACGTGGTGGGTGAGACCGGTCGCGGAGACGAGGCGGTGGAACTGGTACGGGCCCACTGTCCCGACCTTGTGATCCTCGACGTGAAGATGCCCGGTTCCGACGGACTTGCCGCGGCCCGAGCGATCCGCGACCTCGAGCTGAAGGTCGCGGTGATCATCCTCACCGCGTTCAGCCAACGCAACCTGATCGACGAGGCGCGCGACGCCGGAGTCGCCGCCTACCTTGTCAAACCGTTCCAACGGATCGAGCTGATTCCGGCCATCGATCAGGCCGTGGCCCGCTGCGAGCAGGAGTGGGCCATCGACGCAGAAGCGCGCCAGGCCCCACCCGAGGGGAGCACCGGCCAGCAGTCCAGCGCGGAGGACAAGCTCGAGACCCGACGCCTGGTCGATGGCGCCAAAGGTGTGTTGATGGAGCGGTCCGGTCTGTCCGAGGCAGAGGCGTTCGGGTTCATCCAGAGGACGGCGATGGGGACCCGCTCCCGCATGATCGAGGTGGCCCGCCAGGTACTCGAGGGCACGCTCGCCCCTTAGGGTGGGGCACCTCCGGACATGGCCCAGAGCTCCTCAGCCCCACGGGCATCCAAGGACCCCGCCGGAGGTGCGCAACTGCCCGCGGGGCCGCTGATCCTGCTGGACGGGATGTCGCTCGCGTACCGGGCCTACTTCGCGCTTCCGACCACTCTGACCACCACCGACGGGGTGGTGACCAACGCGGTCCATGGGTTCGCCTCGATGGTGGTGAACCTGATCCGCGATCATCGACCGGTCGGATTGGCAGTCGCCTTCGACATTCCGGGCGGTACCTTCCGCGACGAGATCGTCGAAGAGTACAAGGGCGGCCGAGCGGAGACCCCGCCGGACCTGCCACCCCAGTTCGAGATGATCCGCTCCTTGCTCGAGTCGTTGGCGATACCGGTCGTCGAGGCCGAGGGGTTCGAGGCCGATGACGTCCTGGCCACACTGGCCACCGAGGCACGCGATCGTCGGCATCCGGTGATCATCGTCACAGGCGATCGTGACTCGTACCAGTTGGTCGAGGACCCCTATGTCCGGGTGCTCTACAACCGACGGGGAGTCAGCGACTACGCCCTCTACGACGAAGCCGGCATCGAGGAGCGGACCGGGGTGGGGCCTGCGAAGTACCCGTTGCTCGCCGCGCTGCGGGGCGATCCGTCGGACAACCTGCCCGGGGTTCCCGGTGTCGGAGAGAAGACGGCAGCCAAGCTGATCAACGAGTACGGAGATATCGACACCCTCTACGCCCACCTCGATGCCCTCTCTCCCAAACTACGGGAGAACCTCGCCGCCAACCTCGATCGCGTCCGCAAGAACGCCAAGGTCATCCCCTTGGTCAGGGACGTTCCCCTCGACGTGCACGTCGATCAGCTCACCCTCGGGGGCTGGGATCCCGAAGAGGCCCGACGCACCTTCTCCGAACTGGAGCTGCGCACGCTGTGGACGCGCTTCTCTGCGCTGATGCAGGACGGGTTCCTCGGCAAGCCGGCCGCCGGTGCCCCCGGGGCGGGCTCGGCCGATGGACCGGTTCCGGCAACCGCGGACGAGGCCCCGACGTGGCTGTCATCGCCCGAGGTAGTGGCACCGCGGGACGCAACGTCGGCCGCCGGGGCGCTGGGGACCGTCTTCGACTCCGCCCGAACGTCGACGGGGAACGTCGCCTTGTTCGCTCGGTGGTCGGGAGACCCGGGGCGTTCTCCACTGCTAAGCCTGGCGATCGCGTGCGAGGCAGTGGGAGAGGAGCCGGCGGTCCCCGTGGTGTACCTCGGGCCGAGCTCGGACCCATCGGAGCCGCTATCTGCCGACCCCCAGGTCCTCGAGGCGCTCACCTCCGGGCTGGGTGCGGGTGGCGTCGGTGTGGTCGCCCACGATGCCAAGGAGCTGATGCGGTCGCTGCTGCCCCTCGGCGTCGACATCGCCAACCTGACCATGGACACCGCGGTGGCCGCATACCTCCTGAATCCCTCGGACGACCGCTACCGGGTCGCGGACCTTGCGGCGCGTTTGCTGGGTGTCGCGGTCGACGACGGCGGGGACGCCAAGGGACAGGGTGCGTTCCTGCTCGAGCCGGAGCCCGATGCATCGATTGCGCCCGGTTCCTCGGGTACCCCGCACGGGCCGGACGCGAACGGCGCCCGCTCGGAACCCGTCGACGCACCGGGGATTGCCTCGGTGCGACTGGCCTCGGTACTGGCCAGGCTGCGAGTCCCACTGGCCGGAGCCCTGGCGGAGGTGGGGGAGACGACCCTCTTCGACGACGTCGAGCGGCCCTTGGTCCGGGTACTGGCCCGGATGGAGGTGGTCGGCATCCCGGTCGATCGTGATGTGCTGCGGTCGATCGCCGCGGCTCTGGCCGAGGAGTGCCGAACACTGGAGGCGACCATCCACGACCTCGCGGGCGGCCCCTTCAAGATCAACTCGGTGCCACAACTGCGGGCTTTGCTCTACGAACAGCTGGGCCTGACTCCGATCCGCAAGACGAAGACGGGCTTCTCCACCGATGCCCGAACCCTCGAGCTCCTGCGGGGACAGCATCCGATCATCGAGGCCCTGCTGCGCTACCGGGAGATCGAGAAGCTGCGGTCGACCTACGGGGAGAGCCTGGCTGCCGAGGTGGCGTCCGACGGACGCATCCATGCCACCTTCCGCCAGACGGTCGCCCGCACCGGGCGGCTGTCGTCGGACCGCCCCAACCTCCACAACATTCCGGTCCGCACCGAGGAGGGTCGCCGCTTCCGCGAGGCATTCGTTCCCTCGGCCGGCAGGCGGCTGCTGGTGGCCGACTACGACCAGGTGGAGTTGCGGGCCATCGCGCACCTGTCGGGCGACCCCGGGCTGACTTCGGCATTCGCAGCCGGCGAGGACATCCACCGAACGGTGGCGGCCCGGGTGTTCGGGGTCGACCGCGACAAGGTGACCCACGCACAACGGTCCACAGCGAAGATGGTCTCCTACGGGTTGGCCTACGGGATGGAGGCCTACGGGCTCTCCCAGCGGCTTGCCGTCCCGGTCGAGGAGGCCCAGGGGATCCTGCGGGCGTTCTTCGAGGCGTTCCCGTCGGTCAAGGACTACATGGACCGGGCGGTAGCCGATGCACGCTCCACCGGGTACACGGTGACCGCGTTCGGGCGCAGGCGCCCGTTGCCCGACCTCACCTCGACCAACTACCAGGTACGCCAGGCAGCGGAGCGCCAGGCCATGAACGCCGGCATCCAGGGCCTGGCGGCCGATCTGTTCAAGATCGCCCTCATCCGGCTGGACTCCGGGCTCGAGGAGGGGGGATTCGCCTCCGACCTGGTGCTGCAGGTCCACGACGAGGTCTTGGTGGACGTGGTTCCTGACGAGTCCGACCAGGTGGCGGACCTCACCGAGCGTGCGCTCACCGGCGCTGCCGAATTGGTCGTCCCGCTGAAGGTGGCAATGTCCTGGGGCTCGTCGTGGGCCGAGGCAAAAGGAGCCTGATCACGTCCCCACCGTGTCCCCCCGTTGCCTCATGTCAAAACCTCCGCGTAGAGGGCATGACCGCTGATTCATTGCCTCAACTAAAACCTCCGCCTGGGATTACTGGTTGAAGGCCCT
>JADGOE010000090.1 GCA_017883135.1 Acidimicrobiales bacterium | reverse complement strand
CTCGCGAGCACGGATGGCGGGATGTACCGGCCACACCGGCGCGGATCGGTTGGCAGTGGCACCGGAACACCGAGTTCCGAGCCACGCGCTAGATCCACGTTTCCGATTCCTCGCCCCGACCGGGCGGCTGGACCCTCTCGACTCCGAAGGCCCTTGTGAACGCTTCAGGGGCGGACCGACAAAGCAGTCCACTCCACGTGATGGCGGGGCTCCTGGGCGACCTGAGGGGCGCTATACGACCTTGTTGGTCGACTCAGTCACGAGCTTCACGACAGCCTTCGTGGCACCCTTGGAAATCTCTTCCACTGCGTCACCGAGCATGGACTCGACAAGCTCCGGGGGGATGGCCACCAGGATCTCTTGAATGTCCGTGCCGAACTGTGCTTCGACCATCACCAGGACTTGCCATCCGCCCCTCGGCTTGACCTGCTCCCTGTTCAACTCGATCTTCTTGATCGTCAGCATTTTCCGACCATAGAGGGTGGCGGTGGGGCTTGCACCCGGCGGGCGTTTCCAAGACCTCTCAGGCAGTCCGGTCGCCTTTGCAGGCGGGACAGAGGTCTCCATCCCCATTCCGACTCCGCCTACCCCAGTCGAAGCTCTGTGCCGCCTCCGGTGTGTCCCGGTGCTGCCGCGGGACATCCTCCACGACTCCGCACTGGTCGCACTTGATCGTCACGTTCTGCGGGCCGAGTGTCATTGGCCGTCTCACCAGACAGGTGCTTTGCGGGCCTCGCTGGCAATGTGGTGGGGCGTGCTCAGAACCCGAGGGCGTTAGGTGGCGAGCTGTCCCCTGACGTCAGCGCGATTGGACTCCCCTCGTCAGGGTGCCGATCAGCCCGGTAGCAACAGATTCCATCCCGCGAATATCCCGCGGACGCTGCCATTCGGGGGTGTTCGCCACCGTCCAGCAGTCCATTCCTGGATACGGACTTGTGCGCAGATGTCCGCTGGCAACCGGCTCGGGCAGCTTCCCAAGCTCGGAACGCGGGTTCGATTCCCGTCGCCCGCTCTCAATCCCCCTGACTCCGCAGACGGGCTGCGTTGCCCCGGGACGAAGTGAGCCTCTCAATGGGGCCGCGTCAGTCCGCACATCATCGATGCCACTGCGCTCAACCTGGCCCAGGCCCCAGAGTCGAAGCACGAGGGCCCACGACGGCACGGTCCGCTCCGGCCCAGGGGCTTTCGAATGTGTGCGTGAACCAGCGGGACGCACCGCTGCCGACGGTGACCGCCCGGCCGAGCCAGGTCGACGCCGTCGCCACCCGTCGGGCACCTCCCGGCGCTGCACCGTCGAGTAGCTCGTTCCAGAAGATGCCCCAGCCTCCGGCCAGTGCATGCCCGACCACCGGGGCGGTGAGCAAGCGCCCTGCAGCAGAGATGGCCCGAGGGCGGGCGACCAGCGCCGCGTGACCTGCGGCGGTGATGCGCTGGTAGGGGAGATGGGTCCGGGCCAGGTCGTGCCGGTAGCGGGCGGCGGCCCCCTCGGCCGAGCCGAGGATCGCCTCCGCGGCTGCCCGCCCGCTGGTCATCGCCTGAGCGATGCCCTCGCCCTGCAGGGGGTTGACCAGCCCCGCGGCGTCGCCCACCAGCAGTACCCGGCCGGACGCCGGCGACGTCCCGACCATGCCCATCTTGAGCCATCCACCCAACCGCCGTGGCAACGGAAGAGAGGGCACCCGATCGAGGAGGCCCAGGCCGACAAGGTGATCGAGATAGGCCGGAAGCGCCCGCACCGCACCAGCTCCTGCCTGGCGGTCCGCCAAGGTCCCGATCCCGACCCCGACATTGGCACCGCCTCCCTGGCTCGGGAAGATCCATCCGTAGCCGGCAAAGCCATGCCACCGGGTCTGCTCCCACAGCGTGATCGCCGGGAGTTCGACCCTCTGTTCGAGGTAGCACCGCACCGCGAACCCCCAGAGCACCTTCGGGCCGTCGACCAGGCCGGCACTCTGGGCCACATGGCTGGTGGCCCCGTCGGCACCGATGACGAAGTCGGCACGAAGATCGCCTCCACTGCCGAGGGCGAAGCCCTCGAGAGTGGTGCCCGACCAGAGTGGGAGGTCGGCACGCCCTTCGACAGCAATGGCGCCGGCTTCGAGCGCGGCTGTGCGCAGGGCGTCGTCGAGCACCGTCCGGGTCACAGCCCGGGCTCGACCGGGGTAGGTGATCCCGTCGTAGCAGGGGAGGACGACCCGGCGTCCGGTCGGGCCCACCACCATCATGTCGCCGACGTCGATGCCGGGCGGTTCAGATACCCCGAGGTCGGCCAGGACCTGCAGTCCCTTTGGACCGATGAAGTCGCCGCACGCCTTGTCCCTGGGGAACCGTGCCTTGTCCAGTAGGGCCACATCGGCTCCGGCACGGGCCAGCACCAGAGCGGCGATGCTCCCCGCCGGGCCTGCCCCGACGACGAGCACGTCAAAACGCCTCGGGCTCACCTGACTCCTCTCGGGCGCCGACCGCCTACGGTGAGATCCTCGCACCTGAGGAGGCGCCATGGGGACTCAGGTCCACAACGACCCGAACCGGTTCGCCCACGAGCTCTTCGCGCCGCTCCCCCACCGCTACGACCGGTTGGCCGAGCTGCTCTCGATGGGACAGAACGGTCGGTGGCGGCGGGCCATGGTCGACCACATCGCGCCTGACCGCCCCGGGCTGGTGCTGGACGTGGCCGCCGGGCCGGCCGGCGTGGCCATCCAGCTCGCAGAGCGCACCGGGGCTCGTGTGATCGGTATCGACCTCACACTCGAGATGCTGCTCCAAGGGCAGCGCAACGTCGCCCGAAGCGACGTGGCGGACCGGGTCCACCTGGTAGCCGGTCGGGGTGAGCAGTTGCCTTTCCCCGACGACACCTTCGATGCGCTCACCTTCACCTATCTCCTCCGATATGTGGACGACCCCCAAGCCACCCTGGCCGAGTTGGCCCGGGTGGTGAAGCCCGGTGGAGCCGTGGCCAACCTGGAGTTCCTGCTGCCGCAGAGCCGGTTCTGGCGATTCTGGTGGTGGCTGTACACGCGACTCCTCCTGCCCGCCGCGGGTTGGTTGACCGGTGGGAAGGAGTGGTTCGAGGTCGGTCGGTTCCTCGGCCCCAACATCTCGGCCCACTACCGGAAGTACCCGGTGGACTGGACGGTCGAGGCATGGGGCAAGGCCGGCCTCATCGGCGTGGGCGTGCGGCGGATGAGCCTCGGTGGCGGTCTGGTCATGTGGGGACGGCGCACCGGTGGATGAGGTGCCGCCACCCGGCGGGTCGTCGCCCGAGCAGCGCACCGCCTACTACGCGGCGCGTCCCGGTGGCTGGCGCGACTGGTGGACGCTGCTCCACCCGCCCTACACGGCGTGGCACCTCTCGTATGTGGTGATCGGCGCCTGCCTGGCGCCGGTGGTCAACGCCACCCGGCTGCTCGCCACTCTGCTGGCCTTCTTCTGCGCGGTCGGCCTGGCGGCCCATGCACTCGACGAACTGCACGGGCGACCGTTGCGCACACAGATCCCCACGGCTGCACTCATCGCCGTCGCCACAGGGGGGTTGGCCGGAGCGGTCGCTCTCGGGATCGTCGGGATCGTCCAGGTCGGATGGGTGTTGGTCCCCTTCCTCGTCCTCGGGCCTGTCCTCGTGGTGACCTACAACTTCGAACTCTTCGGTGGCATCATCCACAACGACGTCGGGTTCGCCGCCAGCTGGGGCGCGTTTCCGGTGCTGGCCGCCTACGTGGCCCAGACCGGTCGACTGGCCGTGGCGCCGCTCATCGCCGCCGTCAGCGCCTTCGCCCTGTCGGTGGCCCAGCGGGCCCTCAGCACGCCGGCCCGGCTGCTGCGCCGGAGGACCACCGGTGTCGCCGGCACCATCGCGTTGACCGATGGTGGTGAGATCCCCCTCGACCGCGCCGTCCTGCTGGCCCCGCTCGAGTCCGCCCTGCGGGCGCTGTCCTGGGGCCTGGTGCTGTTCGCTGCCGCCCTCGCGATCGCCCGCTTGCACTGAGGGCGCCCGACAAACCGATTCTTCGGATCTGACGAAGTACGGTCGGCCCGTGTCCACGGCTGCTCCGTCCGCAGAGCCACCGATCCCATGAGCAACGCCCCACAGTCGACCGGTAGCCGACCTCAGCGCCCGTGCTGCACAGCCTCAGGACGGCGGACCGACCACAGTCACCAGGGTGCCGATGGGGGTGAGCGGCCATACCTTGGCCGCATCCTGGATCGCCATCTCGACGCAGCCGTTGCTCTGGGGGGAGCCGTACGACGCCCGAACGAAGCCATGGAGTGCGTCTCCTCCGTTGAAGTAGCTGGCCCATGGGACGTTGGGGTCGTCGTAGGTGCTCCCATCAGGATTGGTCCCCTTCATCCGCGAGCTGGTGACATGCTCGAACACCGGGAAGGTCCCGTCGGCGGTGTCAGCCCCCGGGGCCCCGGTGTTGACCGGGACGTTCACGAGCTGAGGAGCTCCGTTCTCGAAGAGCGTCAGGGCTTCGGGAAGCTGTTTGGACACGTACACGTACGTGTACGGATCGGCATCCACCTTTCCGGTGCTGGTATCGGAGAGCAGAGCCGACCATGTCCTCGTGCCGACCAGACCGTCGACCGTCAGCCCGTGCTGGCTCTCGAACTGCATCACGGCCCCTTTGGTGATGACGTTCTCCGAGCCTTCGGTCCACAGCGAAGTCAGCGACGACGGCGTGTCCGGCCAGCGCCAGGCAAAGTTGCCGGCCTGTGCCGTCGCCGATTCGATCGGAGAGGTCAGCGGACCGGCCGGGGTGAACGAAACAGGGAGGTAGTTCAGCTGAGCGAGGAGCTGCTGCAGGCGCTCGGTGCTGGCCTGGGCCACCGTGAAGGTGATCGTGGTGGGTGCGGCGAGCACCGCACCACCGGCACCCCGCGGACCGGAGGCCCCGGCGGGGATGACGAGCGTCTCCGTGGAGGTCGGAGTGAACGGTGCCGTGGCCCGGAACGACAGGGATGCGGGCCCGACCTTCGTCCACGAACCGGCCACAGGCGGAGTGAAGGTCGCCATCACCGACGCGCCGACCACCGGTGACGAAAGTACGACAGTGACCACCTGATCCGACGGCACGTTCGTGGCTCCGGTTGCCGGCACCGTTGACACGATGGCGAGGGCCTTGGCGCCGGTCGTCGTGGTCGTGCCCCCACCCGGGGCCTGGGCGGTGTGACCGGGGCCCTTGCTGTGCCGCCCGGCCACGAAGGCCCCGGCGGGGATCGCAACTGCGAGGACAACGAGGGCAGACACAAGCCAGGCGGCCCGGTGACGTCTCGGCGGGGGTCTGAGGATCTGATATTCGGCCATGGCTCTTGGCACTCCCGCGGAGTGGACGTTCGGGACCCACCCCCCTATTGGTGCCCGGGTGGGTGCATCTCCGTTGTCGAGGGTAGCCAATCGCGTCGCTCACGCGGCATCGGCCGCGGCTCGGCGCCTTGGTCGACGAAGTAGTCAGCTCCACTGGTCGAGCAGCGCGCCCCGAGCCCGATCGGGTGAGTATTCCACCTCGGGCGTACAGGAGTACTCAGCCTGGCGGGAGAGCGATCGAGGCAAGTACGAGGTGCCCCGCCGCAGGGTCAGGTCCAGCGTCGGGCTTGAAGTAGGAGACCACGAGCTCGGATGCGCTACTGAGTTCGGGATGTCCAACGAACGAGTAGCAGAATCCGTGGGGCGAAGTACTGCAGCCCGGAAGGATGCCCGAGAGCTCCGTGGTCCACGGTCCGGCCGCAGTGGGCGCACTGAAGACGACGAACGTGCCTCCGATGGAGGTCTGCTCGACCAATCTCACGCTGGCGTCTGCAAAGGACGCCACCGACACATCCAACGGAGTCCAGCCTGAGGGACTGCCTGCCTGGAGGGCGTGGGGAGTGTAGGAAATCGGATTCTGAAGTGCGTCGGCGCTACCGGTGACTGTCGTCGCGTAGATATCGCCGGACGAGCACGAGACGAAGACCTGAGTGCATACCGACGAATAGAAGGTCACAGCTCCGTTGGCCACAACCGGCGATCCAAAGGTCGAGGCCGACGAAATCGACGATCCCGAAGTTGCCGGCGGGAACACGTCGATCGGGCCCAGGTGAACCCTGTTGGCCCTCCACTTGTACTCCATGAAGCCCCACCCTTCCACCGAGTAGTTGGTGGGTGACATCACACAGACGTCGACGTAGGAGACAAGGACATTCGTCCCATCGGGCAGGAGTACCGCTCCGGTGGGCCAGCGTGCCGCCTGGACTGCGCCGTTCGCCGGGGTGCACAGCCTCCCGCTGCCATCCGGGAGGTACACGTCGGTTGGAGCAGGTATGAATTGCGCGGGCCCGCCTCCTCCAGTGACGCCAGCATGGGGACCCAAGTTCTTGAGCGGGGTTGGTGTACTTCCCAATGTGGCGCGACTTTTCGCCGCCGTGCTGCCGCCCACGAATCCGGTCGACGTCCACGCGCCACCGTTGCCGAACTGCCCTGTGTCGCCAAATATCCACAGGTCTCTGCCATCGGGGAGCGGAACGCTTATGCCTGCGTCACGCTGAAGTATCGACGTCGCGGATTCGTCGTGCGAAAAGACAGGTCCCAAGAAGGAGATGCCGACGGATCCGCCTGACGCCACCTGGGGGATGACCGGAGCAGAAGCGGGTGAGGGCGACCCGTTCCCCCGTGAGTTCGTCGCGACGATTGAGAACCGATACTCGGTGCCATTTGCCAGGCCCGGGACGGTACAGCTCGTGGCACCGAACGATGCACAGGAGTGGCCACCGGGTGCCGCTGTTGCCAGGTAACTGACAATGGGTCCTCCGTTGTCGGGAGGTGCGATCCACTCGACCAGCACGGACGTGTCTCCCGACGTACCGGTCGCATCGCCTGGTATTCCGGGGGTGACGTGGACTGGCGCAGACGCGATCCCCTCGCCACCTGCGCCGCGCGCCTGGACGCTGACGTCGTACGCCTGCCCATTTGCGAGACTTTCGATCGTACAAGTAGTTCCTGTCGTCGAGCAGAACTTGCCACCCGGGTTCGCCTCGGCGTGGTATCTGCTGACGCTGCTTCCAGCGCGAGAGCGCGACCTGCTCCACGACACGACGGCGGATGCGTTGCCGGGGACTGCAGCTACCCGTGAAGGAGCGTTGGGCGCTGTGACCGGCGCCGGCTTCGAGTCAGCTCGGGAACACGCGGCCAGACCAGTGGACGACACGCTGAGTGCCATGAGCAGAACCATCGTCGCCGATGAACGACGGCGCAACGAATGTGCCGGATTCGTGCGCCGCTTCCACCCCTCAATTGCCTGTGCGAAGGCGTCAGGACCTGTCGTGACCATACCAAGCAGCCAGCGATAGCGCGGACGCAGCGGCTGCCTCGTTGCTCGAAAGTCGGACTCTCCCGACGAGTCAACCGTTCGCGTGGGACCCGGCGGGCATGGTTCCGTTGGGAATACCCAATAGCGGCAGTGGGAGTCGAAGTCCCGATCAATTCGGACAGGTACGAATGACGCGACCAGCTGCCCCTGGCTCCACTCTCAATTCGAGTAGGCAGTGCTACCCGAAACGAGCTTCCATGAGGCACCGCACGCTGATGGATGCGTGGTCTGGAAGAAGAAGCCGTAGTTGCCACCGACGAACGAGCCCGAGGCCACACTTCCGGTCCAGTAGCCCGATGCAGGACTGCTGCCGTTCCAGTACAGCTCATTGAACGTGACGAACGTCGGATTCAGCTTCGGCGTGTTCGGCGCCACTTTGTATGTGATCTTCAATGTGCCGGTAGGCACGATGGCAGACTCGGCGCAGTACCCGTCCTGTGCTCCGGTGAGCGTGCCCGCGATCTTCATGTTGGTGACATTGAGCCCGTTGCCGGAGGCACTGGAGTTGGCGAGGCACCCGATTCCCTTTACAGAAACCTTGATGGTCGTCGACGACGTGTTGCCCACCACCAGGCTAGGAGTGAACTTGACGGCGCCGGTAGCCACCGGACAGAACACGGCACCCGATCCGTTGATCGGTGGTGCGACTGCGTCCGCCAAAGACAGAGGGGCCGCTGCACCCAGTGCCGCGACTCCGAGGATCATCATGACCGCCATGGCGAACCGTGTGGAACTCATTCTGCGTGCCATGGGCGGCCGCCTCCCTGTTCTGCCCGGTACGAACAACGACCTGGCGTGCGTCCGCTCCTTAGGATGGTGACACGTTACTCAAAGGGGCACCATCGTCAAGACTGAGCACGAACGTCGTTCGGATCGCGCCTGGTGACCACCGGTGCCGGCGTCCGGCTCCGGCACACCGAATTGCCATGCAACGTTTGGGCCTGCCCCGTTGCCTCATGTCAAAACCTCCGCGTAGAGGGCATGACCGCTGATTCATTGCCTCAACTAAAACCTCCGCCTGGGATTACTGGTTGAAGGCCCTG
>JADGOE010000089.1 GCA_017883135.1 Acidimicrobiales bacterium | reverse complement strand
GTCCGAAGGGCACCCGAAAACCGCCCAGAACTCGTTATCCCGCAGTCAAAAAGGCTGCGTGACCTGGGTCAGCGGTTTAATTGCAAGCTAAGAGGCCGCAGAGGGCTCTCTCCAGGCTGCAGCGCGTTTCCGGCAGCACGTCGGTCGCAGCATCTGAAGTCCTCAGTCGCCGAGCGCACGGCGAAGAGCTCGCCGGCCGTCACGCGTCGGAATGCACCACACCACCGTCATCCCCGATGTGCCATGAACCGGAACGTCCACCGGTCTTCTCCCAGACGCAGAGGCCCCCGATGCTCAGATCGGGGTCCGACAACTTGCACATGTCGTAGATCGTCAGCGCTGCAACCGCCCCCGCGGTGAGTGCTTCCATCTCCACACCCGTCCGGTCGACCGAGCCAACCTCCACCCCGATCGCCACGTGGTCTTCAGCCACCGTAAAGGCGATGTGGATGTCCTGGAGCAGGAGAGGGTGGCACAGCGGCAACAGTTGGGACGTCTGCTTTGCTGCCTGGATTCCCGCCACCCGCGCCGTTTCCAGGATGTCTCGGGCCGCCGCGGCCCCTTCGGCCAATTGGGTGGCCGTTTCCGGACGCATGGTGACAAAGCACGCAGCGCGAGCACGTCGACAGGTCACGGCCTTCGCAGTGATGTCCACCATGTGCGCACGGCCCCGCCGGTCGAGGTGGGTGAACCCGCCGTTGGTCATGGTCCGACCCGGGTCAGCGGATCGGCGCTTTCCGCATGGCTCTCAACGGCGGATCGGTCAGTCACCGAGCGAGGTGACGAGGTGCTCGGCGACGAGGCGGGCGGCCTCCGGGTCGGAACCAGAGCGGCCGACGAGCCAGCACGAAATGGGATCCGCTGTTCGCTGAGAGGCCCTCGCTGCGGTGCCGCCAGGTCGAGCAGGTCCTCGATCTCCTGGTCGGTGGGTTCGGGCAACCCGAGCTCGGCTGCGAACCGACACATCCGCTCGCGATCCGTGATGGTCACAATCGGCGATGATAGACGCATGGAGCGGCTGCACGCGAAGGTCATCACCGTCTCGGATGCAACGTTCGCTGGCGAACGCCCGGACCGGACGGGTCCGCTGCTCGTGCGCTGCCTCGAGGCAACCGGGTTCGTCGTCACGGAACGCTCGACGGTCCCCGATGGCATCCGCGAGGTCGCCGACGCGCTCCGGCTCGCCGCCACAGGATTCAGTGGGTTGGTGGTGACGACCGGGGGCACCGGCTTCGGCCCACGAGACCTCACCCCCGAGGGCACCTTGGCCGTGCTCGAGAGGGAAGCCCCGGGCCTCGCCGAGGCAATGCGGTCGGTCAACCCGCTCGGTCGCCTCTCCCGTGGACGTGCGGGGACGATAGGACAGTGTCTCGTCCTCAACGTTCCCGGTTCTCCCACCGGCGGCATCGAGTTCCTCGAGGCAGTGCTCGACGTGCTCCCCCATGCGCTGGCACTCCTCGTCGACAATCGAGCGCCGCACCCCACGCCGCCAACCGATCCGTCACGGCCTGTAGAACCCAGCTGACCAACCGCGTTATCCGGCCATGGACCGACCGGCGGGCTCCGCTCGATCAGCCACCCGAAACTGGTGGCAGGACGGCAAGCTCGTCCGTCGCTTCGAGCCGGTGGTCGGCGCCGGCAGGCTCACCGTTCACCCACACCCTCGAATGTTCGAGGACTCCCTCGAATCCGGACCCGAAGCGGTCCGATGCCGCTCGCAGGACGTCGCCGACCCTCTCCCCCGGGAGCTCGCACACCGATGTCCCGGCCGCTTCCCGTGCCGGACCGAAGAGTCGGAGCTGCACCATCGGGTCAGCCCCCGATCATCGACATCGAACGTTCCGGTCGGAGATACGCCGGGTCGTTGATCCCGTGGCCCGGGAGCTTCGCCCACACGGCACGGCGGATCATCAGGGCGAGGTCGTCATCCGTGCCGCCTCCCCGGAGGACCTTGCGCACCGACAGCTCGTTGTGGGCGAAGAGGCAGTTGCGAAGCGAGCCATCTGCAGTTACGCGCAACCGGTCACAGGTTCCACAGAACGGACGGGTCACACTGGCGATGACGCCGATCTCGCCTTTCCCGTCCAGGAAGCGGTAGTGCTCGGCCGGTTGGGAAGCGTCGAGGCCCGACGGCGGTACTGCTTCGAGCGGCCAACGGGCGTGAATGCGCGCGAGGACCTCGTCGGTCGGGACCACCAGGTCCGGCCGCCACCTTCCGCCACCGTCGAGGGGCATGAATTCGATGAACCGCACCGCCCGACCGGTGGACCGGGCGAACTCCGCGAACGACTCCGCCTCGTCATCGTTGACTCCGACAATGAGCACGACGTTCACTTTCACCGGCGAGAGCCCCGCTGATTCGGCAGCATCCATCGAGGCAAGCACCGGTGAGAGCTCCCCCCGTCGGCGGATTCGGGCGAATCGATCGGCTTGCAGCGAGTCACAGCTGACATTCACCCGGTGCAGACCGGCTGCCGCAAGTGCTGGAGCCAAGCGGGTCAGCTCCGTGCCGTTCGTCGTGAGGGAGAGGTCCTCGAAGCCAATGGTCGACAGGCGCGCCACGAACTCAGCAATCCCGCGACGGACCAGTGGCTCCCCGCCAGTCACCCGCACCGAGGTGACACCGAGCCGGTGAGCCACCTCGGCCACCCGGGCGAGGTCGTCGTATCCCAGCAGTTGCTCCCTCGGATGGAAGGACGCGTCCTCGTCAGGAAGGCAGTGGATACAGCGGAGGTTGCAGCGATCCGTCACCGAGAGGCGCAGATCTCGATGAACCCTTCCGAACCGATCGACGAGCGGACCCGTGGACGGCATGTCGTCGACCACAAACCCGTCGGGACGGGCCCTGATGGCGACCGGCACCCCGGTGCCCGGGCCCGGGCCCGGTGGGGAGACTCGCGGCGACGGTGCCGTAGCCGCAACCGGGGACCCGGCCATCACCGACGACCCTCGACGAACGGAACGGCGTCGGGCTCCAACAGCAGCACGGAGACGATGGCGCCGGCGTCGACGCCCCCGCCGTCGGGCAGGATGGCGAGGGCATTGGCCAGGGCCGTGGACCGGAGTTGATGCGATTCCTGTCCGGGGATCGCTCGGACCAGCAGACCACCCGAGCTGACGCTCGCCAGTACGCGCACGAGATGAATCTTGCCGTCACGGCGGCGCATCAGAGGTTCCTCGGCCGTGGCGTGCCATCGGGGCCGGTCGAGGACGGAGTGTCCCATCATGAACCGGAGGGCTCCGCGCGCCAGTAGCTCGAAACTGACAAGGGCGGACACGGGATTGCCCGGCACGCAAAGGACTGGTATCTCCTCGCCGCCGATTGTGGCGAATCCGAACGGTTTCGCCGGCTGGATCGCCACTTCCATCCACCGGACCGGTCCCCCGGATAGCCGGCCGAGGACCGTCTTCATGTTGTCGGCGACGCCCACACTCACGCCACCCGAGGTGATGACCGCGTTGCACGCCGACAAAGCACCCTCGATCGCCGCCGCGATACAGATCTCGTCGTCCCCGACGACACCGAGGTCGATCGGGTCGCACCCGGCCGCGCGCACAAGGGCAAGAAGCATGTGGCGGTTGGAGTCTCGGATCTGCCCATTCCCGAGAGGTTCCGGTCCCGAATGCAGCTCGTCGCCAGTGGACAGGACGCCAACACGCGCCCGTGGATACACGGTGACCTCCTGCACGCCAAGGCCTGCCAGCACTCCAATATGTGCAGGTCGGAGCTCGGTGCCTGCGTCGAAGACCAGGCTTCCCCCGGTCACATCCTCGCCCGCGTGCCGGACATGCTGACCGATCCGTACGTCTTCTTCGAGCACCACCTCATCCCCTTTGAGGACGGCATGCTCGACCATGCACACGGAATCCGCCCCTGGCGGCAATGGCGCCCCCGTGGCGATCGCCATTGCCTGGCCCGCTTCGAGTGGCGCCCCGGCCGCATGACCGGCAGCGATTCGGCCGACCATGCGCAGGGAGCATGGTGCTTGTCCAGCATCGCCTGCACGTACCGCATATCCATCCTTCGCCGCATTTGCGAACGGCGGAAGGTCCTCGCCAGCGATCACTCGCTCCGCGAGCACGGCTCCGAGTGCCCGGTCGAGCGGGGTGGCTTCAGGCGTCAGCCGATGCAGGGCACCAAGAAGCTGAGCGCGTGCATCTTCGAGCGAGACAGTAGGACCCGGTCGGTCGAATCTGGCCACCGCTTCAGGGACTTCCGGCTAGGTCGGTGGCCTCGGCCAAGTCGTGGGAGCACAGGCCCCAGTCTGCGCCCCCCTCCCACACTTCCCGCTTCCAGATAGGCACGGTGGCCTTCAGGGTATCGATGCACCAACTCGAGGCCGCGAACGCTTCCTGGCGGTGGGGGGCCGAGACCGCCACGACCACCGACGTCTCACCGACTGCAAGTGTCCCGACCCGATGGAGCAGTGCGACCCGCCCGAGTTCCGGCCACCGAGCGTGCGCAGCCTCGGCCACGCTCGTCAGGCGCGGCTCGATCTGATCCGCGTATGCCTCGTATTCGAGGCGTACCACTCCGGGCCGGTCCTCGGAGTGGTCTCGAACGGTTCCGCAGAAGAGATTTACCGCCCCGCACGCCGGCACCGTCACCCAGGTGGCCACGTCCTCGAGCGAAAGCTCCTCCTCGGTCACCTGCACCCAGATCGCCGACCGGTCGCTCTCTGACATAAGCCCAGTGTAATGACGTTCGGAATCCCCAATTCGATCCAGCCGGGAGCATCAGCCCGGGCACAGATGACCTCGGGCGACGCCGGTCAGGGCGATTCCAGGTCGAACCAGGTCCTCGGGCGCGTCAACGTCCGCGAAGGCAGAGCCTTCGGTGAGGTGGCTCGACGGGGCCTCGTGGAGGAGCTCGACGCCTTCGCCGAAGCGACCCCGCAATGACCGTTCGCCGGACGACGGCGCCGCCTGCTCCAGGTCGGCGACCGACCATGGAGCACAGAGTGGCTGGCGCCTTCCGCGCACCCGGCAACGAAAGCAACCAAGGGGCCCTTGCCAGGTGGCTCCTCACACACCGGGGGAAGGCCCGAGCCACCCGACCGGACCGTGCCCGGAGGACATGGCGAAGCTCCTACCCGCCGTGAGCGGGATAGGTGTCGATCTGGGTAGCCTTCACCGACGCCCACACAGGTGAACCCTCGGTCAGCCCGAGCTCGGCCAGGGAGACGGCGGTGATCTCCGCAGCCACTGGCACAGGATCGCCGACCAGCACACGCACCCGGTCACCCATGAGGTGGATCTCGCTCACCCGGGTCGGCCACATGTTCCGCGGGCTCCCCTCGGGTCGCTCCAGATGCAGAGAGATGCTCTGTGGAGCGATGACCACGAGCATCTCGCCGCTCGCCGGACTGGCAGCCTGCAGCGTGGCGCCGTTGGGCAGCGTGAGCGTCGTACCGTTGGCACTTACCGTGAGCAGGTTGAGACCCATCAGCCCCGCGATGTAGGTGGTGCGTGGGTGGGTGGTGATCTCCTTCAGCGTCCCCTGTTGGGCGATGCGCCCGGCCTCGACGATGACGAGCCGATCGGCGATGGCGGCCGCGTCGAGGGGGTCGTGGGTCACCAGCACGCACGCACCGGTGAATTCAGCCAGATGGCACCGGAGCCGGTGGCGAACCGAGCCACGGGTACCCACGTCCAGAGCGGCCATGGGCTCGTCGAGGAGGAGAAGCTTCGGATCGGTGGCCAGCACGCGAGCCAGCGCCACCCGCTGGGCCTCTCCACCCGAGAGGTGGCGAGACTTTGACTGGGCCAGGTGGACCACCTCCATTCGGCCGAGCCACTCGAGTGCACGGTCATTGGCCTCGGACTTGCTCGCGCCCCGGCTCCGGAGGCCGAACGCGACGTTGGCAACTGCGGTGAGGTGGGGAAAGAGCAGGTAGTCCTGGAAGAGCATCCCGCACCGGCGACTTTCCGGGGGAACCAGCACCTTGGCGGCCGGGTCGTCGAGGACCTGACCATCCAGCGTGATCCTTCCACCGCTCAGGGGCTGCAGCCCGGCCAGAGTGCGGAGCAGCGTCGTCTTGCCGCTGCCGTTGGGACCGAGCACAGCGACCACCTCGCCGTCGGCCACGTCGAGATCCAAGTGGAGTTCGAACTCGCCCACGGTGACGCTGATCTCTGCATCGAGGCTCACGGCCTGATGGCGCCCAGCCATCTGCCTCGCAGCGAGACCAGGACGACAATGGAGACTGTCAGCAACGCCAGCGACATGGCGACGGCAACGCCCTCATTGCTCTGAAGCTCGAGGTACACGGCCAGCGGCAACGTCTGCGTCCGTCCCTGGATGTCGCCGGCGAAGGTGATCGTGGCGCCGAACTCGCCGAGGGCTCGGGCCCAGGTCAGCGCGGTTCCTGCGATCAGGGAGGGGGCGATCATGGGGAGGGTCACCCGGCGGAAGGTCCTCCACCGGCCGGCTCCGAGGTTGGCGGCGGCCTCCTCGTAGCGGCTGTCCATCGACCGCAGGGCTGCTTCCACCGTGACGATCAGGAACGGCATGGCCACGAAGGTCTCGGCGAGCACCGCACCCGCGGTCGTGTACGGGAACTGGATGCCGAACAGGCTGTAGAGAGGCCGGCCCAGGAGTGCGTCCCGTCCGAAGGCCAGCAGGAGGGCCACCCCCCCGACGACCGGCGGGAGCACCATGGGCAGGATGGCCAGCGCCCGTACCAGGTTGCGGCCGGGCAGCCGGGTCCGGGCGAGCACCCAGGCCAGAGGCACGCCGAGCACCAGCGAGAGCCCGGTGGCCCACAGCGAGCAGATCAGCGACAGCCTCAGGGCGTCGAGTGCGAACGGCGAGGAGAGATCGCGCCACAACGTGCCCCACGACGCCTTGGTCAGGAGCCCGACCAGGGGAACGGCCAGGAACGCCACCGTCAGCGAGGCAACCACGAGGACGAAGACCGGAGGCCGTCGACTCCGTTCCGCAGCAGTCACCGGCCAGACTCAACCCGGAGCGAGGAAGCCGGCGACCCGCAGCACCTTCTGGCCCCTGGGGCCGACCACGTAGGCGATCCAGGCGGTGCCCAGCGCGGCGTTGGCGGTCCCCTTCACCAATGCGATGGGGTAGCTGGTGATGAAGTTCCAGGAGGCGGGGATCGGCACCCCTGTGCCGATGGCACCCACGGTCTTGGCGTCGGTGACGTAGACGATGGCGGCATCGGCGCCACCGGAGGTTACCTGCTGCAGCGTCGACTTGGAGTCCGTTCCGAGGGTCACCTTCGACGTGGGAAGGGTGATACCGGCCTGCTGTAGGACGGCGGCGGCGGCTGCCCCGCACGGCGCGCTCGGGGTGCAGAGCGCCACCACGGTCGCCTTGTTCAGGTCGGCCAGCGAGGCGATCCCCAGTGGGTTGCCGGGCTTCACCACGATCTCCAGCGTGTTCCGGGCGAAGATCACCGGCTTCCCGACGATGTCCCCCGACGTCTGCGCCGTCGTCATGTCCTTGGTGCTGGCCGAGGCGAAGACGTCCGCCGGCGCTCCCTGCTGGATCTGGGTGACCAGCGCGCCCGACGACCCGAAGTTGAACTTGACGGTTGTCCCCGGGTGGGCCGACTGGAACTGGGTGCCGATCTGGCCGAAGGTGCCGGTCAGCGACGATGCCGCCGACACGGTGATGGAGCCGGTGAGGGTGGGCTGCGTCGTCGTGGTGCCCGACGAAGTGGACGAACTGCTGCAGGAGGTGGCCGCTATGGCCACCATTGCCGCCGCGGCGAGCGCGGTCAGGTGCGGATGCCGGTGGGCCCCGCGGGGGCGGGTGCTCATATGGGTGGTACCTCCATGATGACGTCGGTTGCCTTTACGACTGCGGTGGCCAGGTCGCCTTCCTCGAGCCGGAGGTCGTCGGCGGCCTCGCGGGTGAGGAGCGAGACGATCCGGAAGCGACCGGCCCGGAGCTCTATGACGGCGGTGAGCCTGTCCCGGTCGACGCGGGTCACCACGCCGGTGAACCGATTCCGTGCGGATTGGGACATGAGCAGCTCTGGCTCGTAGGCATCAACCTGCTCACGGACGAATCGGGCCAGCGATCTGCCGTCGACCAAACGATGCCCACCTTCGGAGCGAACGGTTTCGAGGCGCCCCTCGTCGCACCAGCGACGCACGGTGTCGACGCTGACCCCGAGTAGCTCTGCGAGTTGACCAGATCGATATTGCGCCACGGACCGCAAACCTAGCCCCCTATCCCAGCAACGTCCAGCTATTCTGGCCAGATACATCAAATCTGCGGGCATTTTCCTGCGAAATCACTGAGAACCCGAGGCTGATCCGGTGGATACACCCGACGCCGCTCATGCGGAGGTTCTTGTCATCAGGAACGGCGGCGTCCCCCGGCCGGCCGCTCCAGGAGGCGAGGGTGACAGAACCCGCCATCATGCTGGTCA
>JADGOE010000041.1 GCA_017883135.1 Acidimicrobiales bacterium | reverse complement strand
GTAGCGAAAGCCGTCGCGCTCGCCGCGGACGGCCTTGCCGCCGACGTGCTCCGACCGCTCGGCGAGCAGGACGCGCATGCCCTGGTGGGCCAGACGAGCAGAGCAGGCGAGGCCGCCGGGTCCGGCTCCCACAACGATGACGTCGTACGTGTCGTCAACCATGGAACGCTCCTTCATCGGCCGGCATCGCCGGCCGGCTCGAACCCGACCGTCTTTTTGCATGGGTAGCCTACGCCCCCAGGTCGGCCGAGTCGTTGTCGACGGTCCGACGATTGCGTCACAGGAGTCCCCCGCCTCCGGGTCAACCCTGTGGGTGCCGAAATTGTCATCCGGATCTGCCGCCAGGGATTATCCACAACTAGTTGCGCCTACAATAATGTGGGAAATCAAGAGCAACAGCGTGGGAAGTGGCGCCGATCAGGGTGCAGTTGACCCAGGTCAACCGAGTTATGTCGGCAGCCCACCACGGGGTATCGACAGAACTGGGCAGGTCACGTCGACAAAACCCCCTCGCATGACCGTACCGAGGCGGGAACTGGTCGGTTCGGGGGGTCCGACCGCCAGGATCGGGCCAAGGCGGCCCCTGGCTCGGCGACCCCCTTGCCCAAAGACCCCGACCGTGGAGGCCGGAGGCATTCGAATTAGCCACGAGCACGGGCGCTCAGGTGGTCGGAACTGTGGTGGCCGGGAAACCGTTACCGGCAAGGTCAGGCCCGATGACCACGACGATGTCAAGGCCAGTGGTGTTCGCGACCGGTACGGCGGCGGTCAGCGGTTGGACCGCCGTCATTGGAACCCCGAGATCGGAAGCGACGAGCGCGGCCGCCGGTTGCTGCGACGGGGCGTAGTAGATCGTTGTCGTCGACGCCGCCGACGTGGTGTTCTGCGGAGCGGAGACATTCCATCCCTTTTGCTGGAGCTGTTGGGTGAAATGGCCACCGGCGTTGGGTTCCTGAGTGCCGTTTGCCACGAGAACCTTCACACTTGAACGAGCGATGGTCGACGTGGTGGTTGATAACGGGCGTATGGAAGTGGTGGCTGTGGTGGTAGTCGATGCGGTCTCGAAGTGAGGGCCGACCACCGATCCAACAAATCCCGCGAGGGCGAGTGCCCCCAGGCACACAATGGCAATGCCGATACGTCTCCCCCAAGATGTCTGCTTGTACGCGTGGAGGGGACTCACGAGGCAGATCTTAGAGAACGCGACGTGAGACGCTCGTTGTAGGAACAAATAGGCAGAAAGGGGCTCTTCTCGGCCCATCTGGTGCCTAACGTCGAGCGGCGCGACTTGATGCAACAGTGGCCATCGGTGTGACCAGTCGTGGGAGGTCCGGGGTGCGACCACCCTGATGCCCTTCATGCTGTCGTTAAGGTCGCCGCCCTAGATTTCCCGTGTGGCACCCACCAGACAGCGAGTTTCGCCCAGCCGGGTGGCGTGGTCAGGCGTTCCGCATCCGCCGCGCCGGCGTCGCGCGGGCCACCCACCGCGGCCCTGGTTCGCCGATGTCTTCCTCGGACTCACCGGTCTGGGACTCGGTGTCACGCTGGCGTTGGTGGTCACCGGCGAGAGCCGGGGATCGCTCGCCGCGCCCGGCGGACTGCTCATCGCCGGGGGACGCCTGACCGGCTTCACCGGCGCCTACCTCATGTTGATCATGGTGGTGCTCGTCGCCCGCCTGCCCTGGCTCGAGCGGGCAGTCGGCCAGGATCGCCTGGTCCGCTGGCACCGCCAGATCGCTCCCTGGGCCCTGATCCTCATCGGCGTCCACGTCGTCCTCATCACCCTCGGATACGCAGCGCTGGCCAAGTCGGGCGCACTCCACCAATTGTGGCAGTTCCTCTCGTCCTACCCCGACATCCTGGCTGCCGCAGTGGCCTTCGGCCTCTTGGTGATGGGTGGGGTCACCTCGATCCGGAGGGCGAGGAGCCACCTCAAGTACGAGACCTGGTGGATCGTCCACCTCTACTTGTACCTGGCCCTCGCCCTGGCCTTCGCCCACCAGATCGTGACCGGGGTGTCGTTCATCGGTCATCCGCTGACCCGGGCCGTGTGGATCGCGGTGTGGGCGGCCACGGCAGGGATGGTCATCGTGTTCCGCGTGGCCCAGCCCATCGTCCGCAACTTGCGCCACCAGCTCCGGGTGGTGTCCGTGGTCGACGAGGCGCCCGGCGTGGTCTCGGTCATCTGTTCGGGACGACAGATTTCCTGGCTGGCCGTGTCGGGAGGTCAGTACTTCCAGTGGCGCTTCCTCACACGTGAGCTCTGGTGGCACGCCCACCCGTACTCGCTGTCCGCCCTCCCTCGCGCCCCCTACGTCCGGGTCACCGTCAAAGGGCTCGGTGACCAGAGTCGTGCCCTCCGTCACCTGAGGCCGGGGACACGAGTCTTCGTCGAAGGACCCTACGGAACGTTCACCCGGCACGCTCGGACCACCGAGCAGGTGGCACTGATCGGCGCCGGGGTGGGCATCACGCCGCTGCGAGCCCTCCTCGAGGACCTCCCCGCGTCGGTCGACGTGGTGGTGGTGGTCCGCGCCTCGACCGTCGAGGACATCGTCCACCGGGACGAGATCGCCGAACTGGTACGACACCGTGGTGGCCAGTTCCACGAGATCGTGGGGCCGCGCCACCAGGTCCGCGTGGGCATCTCCACCATCCGCCGTCTGGTTCCCGACATTGCCCACCGTGACGTCTACGTCTGTGGGCCCGGGGGGTTCAACGAGCTGGTGGTCTCCGCCGCGGCCAGGCTCGGCGTGCCCAAAGGAAGCATCCACGAGGAGAAGTTCTCCTTCTGATGGCACACCCCCTGGTGGTGCGGTCCGCCGGCGACGAGCCGGCAATGATGCTCGGCCACCAGGCGCCGAGCCTCGCCTCGAACCGAGTGGTCCGATGAGGCGAGCCGTCATCGTCATCGCCGCCACCGTGGCCGGACTGGTCGGAGTACTGACCTTCCACACCACGCCGGCGCGTCTCACCCTCGGCGCCCTGCCCGGTGCCTCGGCAATCCGGACGTCCCCCTCGACGACGGCCGGCGCACCGCCGGCGCCGGCGACCACCACCGGGCCACCGCCGGTTCCGGGGTCGACGGCCACCGCGCCGGCTCCGGCAACCACCGTTCCTCCGGCCACGGCGCCCCCGACCACCAGTCAGACCGCCACGGGCGCAGCGGTCAACTACAACTGGGGTGTGCTGTCGGTGTCGGCCACCGTCACCGGTACCAAGCTCACCAAGGTCTCCATCGCCTCGCTCGACGACGGCGGCAACGCCCGCTCGCAGTCCATCGACCAGCAGTCGATCCCCATCCTCGAGCAGCAGGCGCTCCTAGCCCAGAGCGCCAACATCCAGGGGGTGTCCGGCGCCAGCTACACCAGCGCCGGATTCGCCCAGTCCTTGCAGTCGGCCCTCGGCAAACTGAGCTTCAAGTGACCAGTGCCCCGGCATCGCCGGTCACCCCCCACCAGAGCGCGCACCTGGTGCACCACCTCGAGGAGGTGATGGGCACGGTGGTGACCATCGACGTCTACGCCTGCCCGGCGGAGTCGGTGGCCGACATCGCACTCCTGGTCCACCGGGCCTGCGCCGTCCTGCACGAGGTCGACCGCGTCTTCAGCACGTGGAAGCCCGACAGCCCGCTGAGCAGACTGCGCCGGGGCGAGATCACGTGCGGGGAGGCTCCGCCGGAAGTGGCTGAGGTACTGGAGCTCTGCGCCAACGCTCGCCAACTCTCCGGTGGATGGTTCGACCCGTGGGCTATGCCCGGCGGCGTGGACCCCACCGGGTACGTCAAGGGATGGGCTGCGCAGCGCGCGCTGGGTGAGCTCGCCTCCCCCTTGGTCACCGGGGCCGTCGTCAACGCAGCCGGCGACATCGCCAACTCCGGTCAGCCCGGTGGGTCCCAGCCGTTCCGATTCGGCATCATCGATCCGGATTCGCCGGGTGAGCTCGTCTGCATCGTGGAGCCGCCGGGGGCGGTGGCCACCTCGGGCACCTACGAGCGTGGAGCGCACCTGATCGACCCACACACCGGCCGACCGACGGCCCGGGTGGCCTCGGCCAGCGTCACCGGCCCGGATCTCGGCCTGGCCGACGCCCTGGCCACGGCCATAGCCGTGGCCGGTGAAGACGGGCTCGGGGTGGTCGAGGCACTCGAGGGCTACGAGGCGATGACCGTGGGCTTCGACGGCACCTTGGGCTGGACGCCCGGCTTCCCCATACGAGCCGTCGCCGCGCGCCCACCCTCGGCCCAAGGACACGCACCCGATCAGACGCCGTCCGCTCCCTGAGCTCCCTGCGTCGGTCGAAGTCTGGCCTTCAGGCGTCCATGGTCGGCTTCGACCGGGTTGTCGGCGTATTGGGTGGTGTCGTGGAGTGCGGCCGCCACTCCGGCTTTCTCGCTGGCGATACCTCCCCCCGATGTGGCACCAGAATCTCGTGCGTGGCACGATCGGCCGATGACCTAGTGGGGTTGGGTGTTGATTGCCGTCGGAGTGATCCTCCTGGCGGTCGTCGTCCACGACCTCACGCAACGCCAGCACGCGTTGCTGCGCAACTTCCCCATCATCGGACACCTTCGCTACCTGCTCGAGAGCGTCGGCCCAGAACTCCGGCAGTACATCGTCGTGGACAACGACTCGGAGAAGCCCTTCAGCCGCGACCAACGCCGATGGATCTACACGGCGGCAAAGCAGGCCGACACCTACTTCGGGTTCGGCACCGACAATGACATGGAGACGACACCGAGCTACGTGATCGTCAAGCAGTCGACTTTTCCACTGGCGGAACCCCACCCAAACGATGCTGCCTATGACGACCTGTTCAGCGCACCCGCCGCCAAGGTGTTCGGAGGTGCCCGACGACGCGTCCGCGCCTACCGGCCACCGTCAATCGTCAACGTGTCGAGCATGAGCTACGGCTCGCTCGGCGCAAAGGCGATCGAGGCGCTCAACCGGGGTGCCGCACTCGCATCGTGCTACCAGGGTACGGGCGAAGGTGGCGTCAGCCCGCACCACGGATTCGGCGGCGAGTTGGTGTGGCAGATCGGCACCGGCTACTTCGGGTGCCGCGATCCCCAGGGTCGCTTCGAACTTGCCCGGTTCAAGGACGTCGTCGAGGCTCACCCGGAGATCCGGATGATCGAGCTCAAGCTGAGCCAGGGTGCGAAGCCTGGGCTCGGAGGACTTCTGCCGGCGGCGAAGGTCACCTCGGAGATCGCCGAAATGCGAGGCATCGTCGAGGGGGTGGACTGCTGGAGCCCCACCTATCATTCGGCGTTCCATGACGCGGACAGCCTCCTCGACTTCGTGGAGCTTCTGGCCTCCGAGAGCGGGCTCCCAGTGGGGTTGAAGTCGGCGGTGGGCCAGGTCGACTTCTTCCGCGCCCTGGCCTCGCTGATGGTCGACAGCGGCCGCGGTGTGGATTTCCTGACCATCGACGGAGGAGAAGGCGGCACTGGTGCCAGTCCGCTCGTGTTCTCCGACCACGTCGCTTTTCCGTTCAAAGTCGGCTTCGCCCAGGTGTACGGGGTGTTCGCCGAGGCAGGGCTCAAGGACGACATCGCGTTTGTCGGCTCCGGAAAGCTCGGTCTACCCGAAAACGCCATTCTGGCGTTCGCTCTCGGCTGCGACGCGGTCAACGTAGGGCGCGAAGCGATGCTCTCGATCGGGTGCATCCAGTCTCAACGCTGCCACACCGGCCGCTGCCCAACAGGTGTCGCCACCAACAGCCCGTGGCGCCAGCGTGGCCTTGATCCGGCCGTCAAGTCCACCCGTGCTGCCAGCTACCTGGTCCAGGTCCGCAAGGAGCTCCTCCAGCTCAGCCGGGCCTGCGGGGTGGCCCATCCTGCGCTGGTGACCCTTGATCAACTGTCCTTCGTCGACGACCGATTCGCTGTGCGTTCCGCCGCTGACGTCTTCAACTACGAACCCGGGTGGGGCACGCCGTCAGAGGTCGATCGGAACGACATCCACCGGATCCTCGCGCATCGTCCGACGGAGCGGCCGGCGTCGGGTTAGCCGGCCGCCCGAGTCCGGACGTGTGGGTCCCAACTCCTCTTCCGTCGCCTTGACCGTGAGTTCTTGGGTGTGGGTTGCACCAACAACGAATTGGGAAGTCGGGTGGAACAGCGGGGAGATGCTCCACGGGGCGACGCTTCAACCGGTCAGGTCGGGCGGAAGACGGCGATGTCGCCAGCCACCTTGGCGATGGTGTCCGCGTCCACGCCGGCGGCAGTCGAGTGGTCGGGCCAGGCGTCGACCGCCTCGGTGACGTCGCGGAGGACGGCCTCGATACCAGGAACCTCGTGGAGGTCACCGAGGGTGCGCAGGTCGTCGCGGTTGATGTCGACGAACCGGCCGTTCACGCTCATCTGGTGTGCCTGGGTCCACTCCCCGTCCCAGTAGGAGTGGGTGACGTCATAGGCCGGGGCCAGCTGCCACTGCCCGTCCTCGGGCAGGAGGAAGGAGAAGTTCTTGGTGTGGTCGTCCCGGTTGACCCCCATCACGTTGAAGACGACCCGGCGGAACATCTGCTGGCGGGCCGCAGGGCCGAGGCCGAGCTGGCGGGCGGTGAGGAAGTAGCTCGAGTACGAGTGGGTGCGGGCCAGGTTGTAGTCGAGGTGGGCCATGGCACACAGGGTCTGGGAGTGGATGCGAGCGTCTCCGGGGCCTCGGTCGAAGCGGCGGGTCATGAAGTGGGCCCGGGGTCCCTCGAGGAGGAGCCGGGACTCACTCATCTCGACGCCGGCCTGGGTGGCCATCAGGTAGTAGGCGTACTCCACCCGGCAGTACTGCTGGCTGGTCACCAGCGGATCGGTGGGCCGGTCGGCGGGGTCGCCGACCCCGTCCAGCTTGAGCAGCCACTGCTCGTAGCCGTCGGGCGCGGTGAGCTGGCCGGAGCGCATCTGTCCGGTGGCCGGGTTGTAGGCGATCACCGCCTTGGCCCGGGCGCCGCCGGCCGTCGAGCCGACGGTGATGAGCTGGGCCAGGGCGCCGTGAACGTCGCTGTTGCCGGCCCTGTCTCCTGCATCGGTCCCCGGGTCGGCGTTGTCGGGGTCGTGGAGGGTGCCGGCGATCTCTGCCCGGGCGGCGGTCACCAGGTCGGCCACCTGCACCAGGCTGACCTCGGTGGCCTCGGGGCCGGATGGCGGTGCGAAGGTCAGGGCACCCATGGCCCGGTTGCTGGCGTAGGCCAGCCGGTCCAGTGCGGTGATCTGGCCGGGGTCGATGCCTCGCTCGGCCATCCAGGCGTCCACCAGGGCGTTGCCGAAGCGATCGGGAAGGGCGTCGGCCAGCATGGCCGGCAGGCCGTGGAAGGTGGTGGGAGCCAGCTGGGTGAACTCGTAGACCCCCGGACGGCGGGGCATGTGGAGGGGGGCCAGGTCGGCGCCGTCGGCCACCCAGTCCTCGTCGTACTCGAAGGCGTAGAACCCGGTGGCAGGGTCGAGGGTCACCGCGCCGACCACCCGGTCCCAGGCGGAGACCTCGATGATGTCCGCCGGGGTGTAGGTCACGACCGGGCCCGGGGAGTAGTGGCGTGGCGCACCCGCTGGGGCGCGGCGGCCTGGGCACGGCGGCGCGCGCGCAGGGCGGCCATCGGGCTGACAGTGGGCTCGGGCGGGGCCAGCGACTCCAGCCAGTCGGCCCTTCCGAGGGCCCTGGTCACCCGGATCAGGGTCGCCAGGGAGGACCCCTTCCCGAACTCGAAGTTCTTGACCGACGAGATCGAGACGTTGGCCAGCTCAGCCAGCTCGGCCTGGGTCAGCCGGTTACGAAGGCGAAGCCGGCGGGCGTCGTTCCCCAGGCGCCGCTCCCAGTCGGTGGTCGTGGCCAACGACGGTGTCGAAGGTGGTGATGCTGGTTGTATTTCCATCTGTTATACCTCTATCTTCCCACTAACAGCTTAGATTATATCCTTTTCCTATCAAGTAGCCACTCGACTCACACCATTATAGGTCACATTTCACCTATGCGGACCGGTCGGTCGCGACCGGTCGACGAGGGTCGCCAGGCCCGTGGATGCCAAAGAAGCCATCCGGATGCCCTGACCGAGGGCAGAAACGTGGCCGACGCCGCCGTCGATCCGACCTCGGATGAGACCCCGTTCGTGACGGGTTTCGTCCTGCCGGTGGACGGCAGTCGTATGGTGGCCCGGGATGAACCTCCACGCCTCCAGCAGTGCCTGTCGGACCGTATCGCCGCAGGGCTTCGACGAGCCGCCGGTACGTGCGCTGGCGCTCGTGATCCCGATCGATCACACCGATCGGCTGGCGCTCGTGGAGACCGGCGTTCACCCGGGGGACGCGGCACGAGCCGGCGTGGATCTGTGGCCGACACGTCAACGAGTGAGGAGCTGAAGATGCCTGAGATCAGTGGTGGCGAGTTGCTGGCAAGAGCGTTGGCCGCGGAGGGCATCGAGTTCCTGTTCGGGCTGCCCTCGCCGGAGAGCGACCCGCTGCTCTCACAACTGGAGGCGCACGGCATCCGCCTGGTGCCGGTACGTCACGAGGCGGCGGGCGTGCACATGGCCGAAGGCCTGTACAAGACGACGGGCCACGCGTCTGCCGTGCTGGGGAACCCCGGGCCCGGGTCTGCCAACCTGCTGCCCGGGGTGATCACGGCGCGTCACGAGGGCGTACCGGTTCTCGTACTGACCTCCCAGCACCGCCTGGGTATCTCCTACCCGTCGCCGCCTTCCACATTCCAGGGTCAGGATCAGCTCGATGTGTTTCGTCCGACCGTCAAGTGGGGGGGACCCGTCCTCGAATGGTCGCGGATCCCCGAGGTGCTGCGCCTCGCCTTTCGTGAAATGTGGAACGGGCGGCCCGGCCCGGTTCACGTCGAGCTGCCGGCACCCATCCTCTATGCCATGGGAGGCGACGAAACCGCGCCGGTCATCCCTCCGGCCGGTTACCGCGGGACGGGTCCGCACGCCTGCGGGGTACAGCTCGACGAGGCGGCGGCGTTGCTCGCCGGAGCGGAGCGGCCGGTCGTCATCGCCGGCACGGGGGTCGACCGCTCCGATGCGAACGACGCGCTGCTGCAGATCGTCGACCTGCTCGGCTGCCCGGTCATGACATCAATGGCGGGCCGTGCGACCGTGCGCTCGAACCATCCGAACTACGTGTTCGGGTTCAGCACGGCCGGTGACGAAGTTAGGAGCGAAGCCGACGTCCTTCTCATCGCCGGCTCGCGAGTGGGGAACCTCGATCTGCCCTACGACAAGTACTGGGGCGACCCGTCCGGCCAGCGCGTGATCCAGATCGATATCGACCCGCTCCACCTCGGCGTCACCCGCCCGCTGAGCCTCGGGATCCTCGGCGACGCCCGGGGTGCGCTCGAGGGGATTGCCGAGAGGCTGCGCTCCATGGAACTGCCGGCCCGCGACGGAAGCGACCTCGCGCGCTATCGGGCGCTCGACGAGGAGGTCCGGATGGTCCAGGCAGCGCCGATCCTCGAGTGGACGGGGCCCGGCATCCATCCCGCACACGCCGTCGGCGTGATCGGCGCGGTGTTCGGCCCGGACGCGGTGTACACAGTCGACGGCGGCAACACCTCGCTGTGGGCCTATTCGGTGCTGCCGCCGACGCGCCCACGCTCCTACCACTCGATCCTCGAACTCGGCATGCTCGGCACGGGCATTCCCTCGGCGATCGGCGCCAAGCTCGGGGCACCAGAGCGCGAAGTCGTGTGCATCACCGGCGACGGAGCCGCCGGCTTCAACATCATGGAGATGCAGTCCGCGGCCCGCGAGCAGCTTGCGATCACCACGATCGTCTTCGCCGAGGGCTCGTGGACGATGGAGGAGCCCAACGAGCTCGCGCTGTACGGCAGGACGTTCGGCACGGCGCACGGGGAGGTTCGCTGGGACCTGGTCGGGCAGGGCCTCGGATGCCACGCCGAGTCCGTAGAGCGCATCGAGGACCTCGAGCCGGCGCTGCGCCGGGCCCAGGAGTACGACGGCCCCAGCCTCATCTGCGTGCGCACCGACCATGAGGCGAACCTCGCCGTCCCCGAGGACATGATGGCCCGTTTCTTCGAGGTGTACTCAGGTCCGGTGCCAACGGAGGCTGCGGCAGGCATGCCTGCCCCCTGACCCTCCTGACGCCCCTCGGCATCCATAGGGTCACGATGAGTACGGTGTGCAGCGTGCGCCCTCCAGCTCGTGGCCTCGTTACGGTGCTCTGCGCCCTGATCGCCCTCCCTCTGATGTCGTGTTCGGCCTCCCCGTCACAGGGAGCCTCGAGCACGACTGCTCCGCCGAGCGTGTCTCAGACCGCCGCCACCTACGGACTGACTGCTGCGTTCAAACCCTCGACGGCTGCACAAAACGGCTCCACCGACGTGTACCACTGCTCGCTCATCGATCCTCACCTGACGAGCGACCGGATCCTGGTGGCCAGCCAGTTCTTCCCCGGAGCTCCCAAAGAGGTCCACCACGCCATCTACTTCCTCATTCCACCGGACAAGGCGGCTCGGGCGCGCTCACTGAATGTGGGTGGCAGAGGCTGGAGCTGTTTCGGGTCGCCGCTGAACCCTGCGGGAACCTTCGACGCATCGGTCTGGTTGGGAGGTTGGGCACCTGGTCCGGCCGTGGTGCACGCCACCCCGGCCGGGACGGGGATTCCGATGCCCGCCGGGAGCCTCGTGGTGATGCAGATCCACTACAACCTCCTCGCCGGAGCCGAACCGGACAGGAGCAGGGTCCGCCTCACCACCGTGCCTGCCGCCGGCTCCTCACTGAAGGAGCTCCTGATCACCAAGTACGTTGCACCGCCCGACCTGCCGTGTCCATCCGGGTTGACCGGGCCCTTGTGTGATCGCCAAGCCTCCGTAGAGGACCTCATCGCCCGAACCGGGCAGCAGGCGCAGACGTTGCTGACCGCTATCGAATGGGCCTGTCGCGCCGATCACGACCCGAACCGGCCCCAGATGAACGGAACACTGGTGACGACCACCTGCACCTGGCCAGTGGACCAGGTCATGCACATCCTGGGGGCGACCCCCCACATGCATCTGCTCGGTCGTTCGGAGTCCATCGAACTCCTGTCGGGCTCGCAGGTGACGACCCTGGTCAACGTCGGCAACTACAACTTCGACAATCAGGTGTCCTACGCGGCAGAGCCCGCGGTAACGGCACATCCCGGCGACAGCATCCGGGTCACCTGCACCTACGACCCGACACTCCGCCAGGAACTGCCCCAGCTTCGAAAGCTTCCCGCCCGCTACGTGACCTGGGGTGACGGCTCATCTGATGAGATGTGTCTCGGGGCAGTCGGTTGGACCAAGGCGTAGGGATCACATGGTTCACCGACAGAAAGCCTGACGGTCGAAGAGAGACGTGGGAAGTAGAGCCCTTGAACTCAGGGCTACCCGTGGTGGGGGACCAGTGACGTGAGCACGAGCACGCCGTTCTGCGTGTAGGTCGAGGTGCCGAACATCGTCGACGTGGTGACCCGCAGGTGCTGCTCCAGTCGGACCGGCAACCCCGTGCGAGGGTCGATCCACACGTCCGCTCGCTCGGTGCCGACCTGAGCGCCGGAGTCGGCTCGGGTCCGGCGGAAGTGGGCCACCCGGACTCGGACCCCACCGACCGACAGGGTGGTGGTGCCGATCAACCGGTAAGGTCCGGCACTTACCGTCGTGCCTTTGACCGAGGTGTTGACCCCGCTGCAGCGCGAGACCCAGGCCTGGCTCGCCGATCCCTGCCCCGGCAAGGCCATCGAGCCCGCATCGCAGGTGAACGAGGTGGTGTTCGTGACGTCGAGCGGACCGACCGGCCACAGCTGCCACGACTGGCCGCCGGCCTCCCAGAGGTCGGCCCCGTGCTGGCAGTAGTGCCAGGTCTGCCAGTGGTGCGTGCTGTAGTCGATGCGGAAGACCCAGCAGTCGGGACCCTTCAGGGTGACGGTGCCCGGCATCGTGGGCCCCTCGGTTTGGGACAGTGGCGGCAACGACAGGCGCTCCGTCCCGCTGCTGGAGTAGGAGTAGACACCAGGTGCCGGCCGGCCGGCCGTCGGCGCGCCGTTGCCCCCGGAACCCGACCGGGCCTCCGCCTCCCGCAACGTCACCTGGCGGGCGTGGCTCGCGGTCAGCCACACGGCCGCAACCCCCACGCCGACGAGCACGATCACGATGCCCACGACCCAGGGCCAGCGACGGCGGGTCGCCCAGCGGGTCCGTGCCGGTTCCCTCATGCGGGCATTGCTGTCACGTGGCGCACCCGGTCCCGTTGAACGGTCCCACTTGCGGGCACGGGGGCTTCAGCGTGCGATGGCACACGACGCCAGGTTGACCAACCCACGCCGGACGGGATGAGCCCGCTCGATACTCAGTCGGTCGAGGGCTGACTGCATCACCCCGATGACGTCGGCGGCACAACGATCCACCACTTCCTTGTCCTCAGCCGCCTCCGGCCCGAGGTCGCTCCAGTCGATCGGCGCCAGGAACTCGATCGTGATGGAGGAAGGAAGCGGCGGGGGCGGGAAGAGGGCGGTGGTCAGCCCCAGGGGTCCCAGCACGATCGGGAAGACTCTGACCCGCATGCTCGGCAGTCCGAGCACCCGGGCGATGGCCTCGCCCCGCGACACCACGATCACCGAGTCGTGGCTCCCGTGCGCCACTACCGGGATGACCGGGACGCCGGGCCGCAATGCCAGGCAGACGAATCCCGTCCGCCCTCCGAAGTCGATGGTGTTCCGATCCTGCCAGGGCCGGCAGGCTTCCCAGTCGCCGCCCGGGTAGTCGAGGACCAGAGCGCCATCGGCGAGAGCGGTGGCGGCCTCTTCGTTGCTTGCGGGGATCGCCCCGATGCGGCGCAAGAACGGACCCACGAGCGGCAAGGCGAACAGGAGGTCATAGGTGAGGGTGAAGGCAGGATGCTCCGTCCCGCGACGTTCGACGATGGAAAGCGCGGTCACCCAGGTGTCCGGCATCTAGCACAGTCCGTTGTGGTTCCCGATGAGGAGCGCCGGCCCCTCGGCAGGCAAGAACTCCTTCCCACGAACCTCGGGCGAGAAGTACCGGGTGTACGCGCGGACCCTGCCGATCTGTCTCTCGATGTACTCGGGCTCGCGGTGGAGGGTCTTGGCACTGTGCTCTTGCTCCATCCGGCGGGCCAGTACCCGAAGGAGCCCCATCGGTCCGCGCGAGCGGTGACTCCCCTCGGCCCGAGGCACCTTCCCCTCGGCCCATGCTGCAGCGCCCTGCATTGCCATGGTTCCGTTATCGCGCCTGACGATGGGCGCTCCTAGGGTCGTTCGACACTTGTGGTCGTTCGAGCGCCGTGCGTCGGCCCGTCCCGTGGCGTACGCTTCAGGTGGCTCGGCAGGCCGCCGGAGCCGGGTGTCACCGATTGGAGGATCCAATGAGGATGCACGTGAGAGCCAGGTGGATTGCGGCGTTCGGTCTAGTCGGGGCCCTCGGCGTCGGAGCCCTCGGTGGGTTCATCGGTTCCGCCGGTGCTGCGGCCGGCTCGCCCAAAGTCCACAAGCACGCACTCTCCGCTCCGGTGACGACGGCGACCTTCACCTTCAGTGCTTCGTTGAGCGGTCTGACCCCGGCGGCCGTCACGGTGACCGGCAATGGTCAGGCCGACTTCACGAACAAAGCGGTCTCGCTGACCGTGAACGTGCCGGCCGTGGTGGCCGCGTTGATACCCGGCGGCACAGCCGCTCCCGAAGTCGTCCACGTGGTGCTGGCCGGAGGCACAGTCTACTTGGAGA
This sequence comes from Acidimicrobiales bacterium, assembly GCA_017883135.1. Lineage (GTDB taxonomy): Bacteria > Actinomycetota > Acidimicrobiia > Acidimicrobiales > RAAP-2 > Bog-756. Next base: position 14,832 of record JADGOE010000041.1, on the reverse strand, counting down.
TCCCCAGCCTCGCCCCCTTGGTCGGTGCACCTTGGATCTCCGTGGCCCTGCCATCTGCGGCCACATCCGCAGGTACCGGGATCTCCGCCAAGGTCGCCTCCGCGCTCGCCAATGTGACCGCCATCGTGCAGTTCGCCCAGACCCATCACGCGGGGGTGACCTCGTTGGGTACTGCCACCGTGGACGGGGTGCAGGCAACCGGCAGCCACATCGTCGCAACCCTTCCGCACCAGAAGGCGGGCCAGACCCTCTCGGCCAACCTCTGGGCGGACTCGTCGGATCGTCTCGTGCAGGGATCTGTGACGGTGGCAGGGGCCGGCAGCTTGGGGACCATCGGCCTCGCCGCCACCATCGATCTCAGCGGCTACGGCGCCCCGGTGACGGTCACCGTGCCGCCGTCTGCACAGGTGAGGGCGATTCCCTACGCAACGGTGGCAGCCTTGGTTGGGAAGTTCCTTCATCTCGCCGGTCGCATCTGAACACCAGCAGCGGCGCACTGAACGAACAAGGGAACGACCGTCCCTTCGCCGCGTTGTCACACTGCTGACGGCGCGGCGCGATGGCCGGAGCGGGAAACGAGACTCTCGAGACCCCCCGACCGCTCGTGTCCCCGGTTCCGTACGTGAGTGACTGAAGGCGCACGCAGCTGACCTGCCCCCGGTCCGCCACGTCCGGCCCCGGGTCCCCCTGCGCGGACTACCCGGCCTCTACCCTGGTCCCCGTGGCAATCGTGTCCGAACCCGTTGCAGTAAGTGGAAAAGTTACGGGACTTTCGGCCCTAGTTGGGTCCGTCCCATACCCGTAACCTCCACGAGAGGAGGTCATGCACCATGCAAACAGTGTCAGCCGTCATGGCTCACGTGCTCGGAAACATCATCAATCTGACCGGACCCGGCCACTACGTCAATTGGGGATTCATCCAACTGTCGGTGGCAAACCTGGTCGTGATCGGGTTGATGGTCGTCGTCTTCTTTGCGGCGATCCTGATCCCGTTCAAGCGGCCCGGGGGTGGTGACCGATGACCATGGATACCGAAACCCCTGTGAATGCGGCCGCCGGCCTGCCCGAGGATGCCCACCAACTGACTGCCAAGCTGCGTGGCGCCGCCATCGAGGCACTGCCGCCCGACAAGCTGATGCCCGACCGTCAGCCCGCGTATGTGGCCTCGTGGATCTATGTGTTCGGGATCCTGACCATCTCCGCACTTGCAGTGGTCATCCTCACCGGGCTGGTGTTGTCGATCTTCGGGCCGGACTGGTGGCACCTATCGACCGTCGGTCTCTTCGTGAACTCCCTGCACCTGTGGAGCGTCGAGGTGTTCTTCTTCTGCATGGTCATCCACTTGTGGGGCAAGTTCTTCATGGCCGCGTGGCGCGGTCGCCGGCGGGCCACATGGGTCACCGGGCTGGTGACCTTCGTGGTTTCGGTGGCCGCCGCCTTCACCGGCTACCTCTCTCAGCAGAACTTCGACTCCCAGTGGATCAGCACCCAGGCCAAGGACGGGATCAACTCGATCGGGGCCGGGGCCATCTTCAACGTCACCAACTTCGGCCAGATGCTGATGTGGCACATCGTGCTCCTGCCGATAGCGGTTGGGATCCTGGTCGGGGGGCACGTCCTGCTGGTTCGCCTGCGGGGGGTGGTGCCACCCTTCGCTCCACCCGACCGACCGACCGGCGGGGCCGCCCAGCCCGCGCCGGCAGTAAGTGAGGTGCAGCCATGACCGCAGCGACCGATGCCGCAACCCCTCGGCGGCGGCGCAGCTTCAAGCAGGACCGTGACGTGGAGGAATGGCACGGCGCGTACCACCCCTACGACCTGATCAAGGAGGGCATCATCGCCTTCGTGGTGGTGTCGTTACTGGTGGTGGGTCTCGCCGTGATCTTCTCCTCCCCCGACGACACGCCTGTCACCGTCAAGTCGTGGTCGACCGCCAACCCGGTCGACTTCGCCACGACCGCGATCACCGAGTTGGACGGGACCAGTGGCACCGCCACCTACGGACCCCCCTACAACAGCACCACCGGGGCATCCCAGTCGATCGGTCCCATCTCGCCCGAGAGCTGGTTCGGCGTCCATCATCCGATCGACACCGCCACCGACTACGTGCTCGCACCGCTCCAGACGCTTCCCAACACCCCTGAGGTGCAGGCAGCGGTCAGCGAGTACAAGTCCGCCTCCCCCACCCAACAGGCAGCCTGGACCAAGGCGTATGAGGATGCGGTGACCAAGGCCAGCTTCGACAACGGCAAGCTCACGGTGCCTGCGGGTGACTACGGGCCCGTGGCAACCATCATCGCCGGTCTGACCTCGATGGCCCGCAGCGGTGCCCTGGACGGTGCGCTGCTCAGTACACGCCAGTTCTACGGGGCCGACTACACAAAGCCTCTCCTCTTCCTCGCCGACGGCACCTATCTAGCCGACCTCGGCGCGGCCCAACACCTCTCCGGTGACCAGTGGGGCATGATGAACGAGACGGGCAACTACCCGGGTCAGGCGTGGCTGTGGCTCTACACCATGTGGTACCAGGTCCCCCCGTTCAAGACCTCGGCGAATGCCGACTTCCAGGTCTGGGGCCTGATGCTGGTCCTGACCGTGTTGCTGGCCCTAGTGCCCTTCATCCCCGGCCTGCGCTCGATCCCCCGTTGGACGCGCATCTACCGCCTCATCTGGCGCCGGCACTACAAGGACCTGGCCGCAGCAGCCCCTGGTGGCACCAGCCCCTGAGCGCCCCCGCACGATCCCACCCGGCCGCTCGGACAGGCGACGCCCGGCCCGCTCAGACAGCAGAGGCCCGGGCGTCGGCCAGCAGCTTGTCGTCGTCGGCCAGCAGTGCCGCGGCCAGGCGATGGATCAAGTCGATCACCTCGGGATGCTCCTCGGGATCCCATCCCTCCAACAACTCGGTCATCGCAGCGCGTCGTGCGGCCGCGAGCTGTTCGATGGCCGAGTGCCCCGAGTCGGTGAGGCTCAGATGGCACCCATCGGCCGCCTCCACCCGTTCGATCATGCCGGCTGCCTCCAGCGAGCCGAGGCCGACCTCGAGGCGATCCCGATCGATACCCAGGCGCTCGCCCATGCCTTGCAGTGTGGACTCGGGTCGATCGGCCAAGCGGTAGAGGGTCCAGCACGCACGCGGGTCGAGGTCGAGCCCGGCACGACCGGCCAGCATCTCGTAGAGCTCCCGGCGGTTCTCACGGTTGGCGGCCCGCTCGAGGATCCGCTGCACCTCCCCGAGTGAGGATCGGGGCTCGGGCAGGCCGAGGTTCTCGGCCGGCTCCGACGTCCGAATCGACCTGCGCAGCTCGATCTCGGGCAGCGTCCAGCTGAGGAGAAAGGCGACGAAGGCGACGGGCACGCCGATGAGGAACATGGTCTGGATGGTGTGGGCGATACCGTCGACCACCCCGGCGCGCACCACCGGTGGGAGGTTGTGGATGGACGAGGGATTGTCGGCGCTGATGCTGAACCCGGGTGGGGTCTTGGCGAGGTGCAGGGCATGAAGGATGTTGCCCACCACGAAGTTGGCATAGAACGCGCCGAACACCGCAGTACCGAACGAGCCCCCGATCATGCGGAAGAAGGTGGTCCCCGAGGTCGCCGTGCCCAGTTCCTCGTAGGGCACCGCGTTCTGGACCGCCACCACCAGTACCTGCATCACCAGTCCCAGACCAAAGCCGAACACAGTCATGTAACCGGCCATGACCCAGGCACCGGTGCTGACCCCGATCATCGACATGAGGTACAGCCCGACCGTCATCAGCGCGGTCCCCAACACCGGGAACACCTTGTACCGACCCCACCGACTGACCAGCTGCCCCGATCCGATGGAGGCCACCAAGAGGCCGCCCATCATCGGAAAGAGGCGCACACCCGAGGCGATCGGGCTGACTCCCTTGACGTCCTGGAGGAACAAGGGCAGGAAGGTGAGCGCACCGAACATGGCGAACCCCACCACGAAGCCGATGGCGCTGGCGGCGCTGAACACCGGGTTGGAGAAGAGCTTCAGCGGGATGACCGGCTCGGTGGCGCGACGTTCGGCGATCAGGAAGGCCACGGTGAGGAGGACCCCGGCGACCGCCAGTCCGATCATGAACGGCGAAGACCAGGGATAGGACACGCCACCCAGGCTGGTGAACAACACAAGTGCGGTGGCGGCCAGCGCCAGAAGTGCGCTTCCCAGGTAGTCGATGACCCGGCGCACCCGGCTGAGGGAGCCGGGCAGCGCGATCACGGTCACCACCAGGGCCGCCGCCCCGATGGGGAGGTTGATGTAGAAGATCCACCTCCAACTGAGGTAGTCGACGAAGACACCTCCGATCAGCGGCCCGATGACCGTGGTGATCCCGAACATGGCCATGAAGAACCCCATGTAGCGACCTCGTTCGCGAGGGGTCACCACGTCCCCGACGATGGTCTGGGCACCCACCATCAGACCGCCGCCCCCAAGGCCCTGCACCGCCCTGAAGATGATCAACTCGAGCATCGAGTGGCTCAGCCCCGAGAGGGCGGAACCGACGAGGAAGAGCACGATCGCAGCCTGAAAGAAGAACTTCCGGCCGTACTGGTCGCCGAGCTTTCCCCACAGCGGCGTGGAGACCGTGGAGGCCAGGAGGTAGGCGGTCACCACCCAGGTCAGGTGGGAGGCGCCGTGCAGGTCACCCACGATGGTGGGCAGGGCGGTGGACACCACCGTCTGGTCGAGCGCAGCCAGAAACATGCCGAGCATCAGCGCGCCGATGACGACCAGGACCCGCCTGTGCGAAAGCTGGTTCGGCGCATCGGATCGTACTGGTGTGACCGCCTCGACCATCGCTCCGCTCCCCGGCTCGGTGCAGCGACCCTGCCACAGTCGGCTCAGGTGGGTCCCGGTGTCGGAGTCTAGGGAGAACGACACCCGGCCGACAGACCCCCGCGATGCCCGGGCCGCCCGGGTCGGCGCGAGACTTGGTCAGGGTCGACTCTCTGAGGAGGAAACGGTGGCGACAAGCGCGATGCCGGCGGCGTTCCTGGGGCACGGCGACCCGAGGAACGCCCTCTCCGACAACCGGTACACCAGGGCCTGGCGGGAGTTCGGCGCTTCCATCCCCACCCCGAGGGCCGTCGTGGTGGTCTCCGCGCACTGGTACGTGGGCTCGACACTGGTGACCGCCATGCCTGCACCTCGGACGATTCACGACTTCTACGGATTCCCCCAGGAACTGTTCGATGTCGAGTACCCAGCGCCCGGGTCGCCGGACATCGCCAAGGAGGTCGCCGAGGTGGTCAAACCCCGCTGGGTCGGTCTCGACCGCGACGGTTGGGGGCTCGACCACGGAGCCTGGTCGTTGCTGGTCCATCTCTTCCCACGGGCGGACGTCCCGGTGGTCCAGCTGTCGGTCAACGCACTCGAGGGCTACGACGAGCACTTCGACCTCGGCGTGCGGCTCGCTCCGCTCCGTGACTCGGGAGTGCTGGTGTTGGGCAGCGGCAACGTCGTCCACAACCTGGGCCTTCTCGACTGGGGGAACGAGGAGGCTGGCTTCGACTGGGCGGTGCGCTTCAACGAGCAGTGCAGCAAGGTACTGCTCGAGGACCCTGAGCGGGTCAGGGACGTCGTCCACCATTCCGACTACCGCCTGGCAGTCCCGACCCCCGAGCACTTCCTGCCACTGGCCCCCATCGCCGGAATCGCCGCGGCGACCCGTTCGCCTGCTTCGACCCTCGTCGACGGGTACGTCGGTGGCTCGCTGTCGATGACCGGGTTCCGAGTGGGGTAGCCGGTCGACCGTGCCGATCGGGACCGCAGCCCGGTCCTCCCACCACCGGTCGGGCCTCGATAGTCGCCTCTGAGACCGCCACGTGGCACACTTGTCCCGCACTCACCGAATCGAAAGCGGAGGTCCGATCGTGCTCACCTTGCAACGGGGATACCGGAAGTCGATGGTGGTAGCGGCCATCGGCACCATCGCAGTACTGGCCGCCGCGTGCAGCTCCAACAGCTCCACCAGCACGACGACCTCCGCCGCGCCTTCGACGACCACGACCACCGTGGCGCTGCCCACCGCCACCATCCCGACCCAGTCCGCCAATGCCACCATCGTGGCGACCGTCCCTGCGTCGGTGAAGTCCGGCGGGACCCTGACGGTCGCCCTCGACGCCACCTATCCCCCCGACGAGTTCATCGCCCCGGACGGGGTCACCATCGTGGGGATGGACGCCGACCTGTCCAATGCCATCGCCCAGGTGCTCGGGCTCAAGGTGAAGCTGGTCAATGCCACCTTCTCCACCATCATCCCGGGCATCCAGAGCGGCAAGTACGGCATGGGTGCCTCCTCCTTCACCGACACCATCGCCCGCCAGAAGGTGGTCGACTTCGTCGACTACTTCCAGGCCGGTGAGGGCTTCTACGTGAAGGCCGGCGGTCCCACGACGTTCAACGGGCTCGCCTCCCTCTGCGGCCACACGGTGTCGGTGGAGACCGGGACCGTCGAGCAGACCGACGCGCAGACGCAGGGCAAGGCATGCACGAAGGCCGGTAAGGGCACGGTAACCGTGCTCACCTACGGCAACCAGAGCCAGGCCAACCTGGCCGTCTCGAGCGGCCGGGCCGAGGTCGGCTTCGCCGACTCGCAGGTCGCCGGCTACATCGTGGCCACCTCCGGCGGCGTGTTCGTCAACAGCGGCACGCCCTTCGGGATCGCCCCCTACGGCCTGGCCCTCCCCAAGGGCAACGGCATGACCGCCCCGGTGCAGGCCGCGGTCAACTTCCTGATCGGCAACGGCGTCTACGCCCAGATCATGACCAAGTGGGGCGTGCAGGCCGGAGCGGTCACCTCGGCGGCGACCAACAGCGCCACCAGCTAGGGCCAGGGGGCTCGAACGGCACATCCTGGGCCCTCCATGACGGACCCTCCAGCTTCGCCCGCCGATCGCGTCGGCGAACACGACGAGGATCCGGCCACACCGAGGACCGTTCCCGTCCGCCACCCGGGGCGGTGGGTGGCCGGCGGGGTGATCCTGGTGTTGGTCGCCATGCTGGTCAACACCCTCCTCTTCTCCCATGTGGAGCGGGGCGGGGTGAGGGAAGGGCGGTTCCAGTGGCCGGTGGTCGGCAACTACCTGTTCGACGCGCCGGTCATACGGGGCATCGGCGTCACCCTGGAGCTGACCGTGATCGCCATGGTGGTGGGCATCGCCCTCGGTGTGCTGCTCGCCGTCATGCGGCTCTCACCCAACCGGCTGCTGTCGGGTAGCGCCTGGGTCTACATCTGGTTCTTCCGCGGCACCCCGGTCCTCGTGCAGCTGACCTTCTGGTACGTCGGGATCGCCTACCTGTACCCCCAACTGACGCTCGGCGTCCCCTTCGGGCCCGCGTTCTACACCGTCAACGCCAATGTGCTGGTCACCTCCTTCGTCGCCGGGGCCCTCGGCCTCAGCCTCAACGAGGGCGCCTACATGGCGGAGATCGTTCGGGCCGGCATCATCTCGGTCGACGAGGGCCAGACCGAGGCGGCCCAGTCCCTCGGCATGAGCAAGATCCAGACTCTGCGCCGCATCGTGCTCCCCCAGGCCATGCGCATCATCATTCCCCCCACCGGCAACGAGACCATCTCGATGCTCAAGACCACTTCGCTGGTGATCGTCATCGCCGGAGCCGACCTCTGGGCGGCCACGCAGAACATCTCGGCGGCCAACTACCAGATCGTGCCCCTGATGGTCGTGGCAAGCCTCTGGTACCTGTTCTTCACTTCGGTGCTCACCGTCGGGCAGTACTACGTCGAGCGCTACTACGCCCGGGGCTCGAGCCGGGCCCTGCCGCCGACACCGCTGCAGCGGCTGCGCCAGGAGCTCTTCCACATCCGGGTCCAGCCGGTCCCGGCGCTCCCCGAGGCCCCCTGGGTGGCCCCACATGAGTAAGCGGCCGGACAACGCGCCGATGGTGCAGGCCAAGCAGGTGCACAAGTCCTTCGGTCGCCTCGAGGTGCTGAAGGGGATCGACCTCTCGGTCGACGCGGGAGAGGTCCTCTGCCTGATCGGCCCCTCCGGTTCGGGCAAGAGCACGTTCCTCCGCTGCATCAACCATCTCGAGAAGATCGACGGGGGGGAGCTGTCGGTCGACGGTGAGCTCGTCGGCTATCGCCAGAGCGGCAACCGCCTCTACGAGCTCCGTGATCGCGAGGTGTGCGGCAAGCGATCCGAAATCGGCATGGTCTTCCAGCGCCTCAACCTCTTCCCCCACATGAGCGCGCTCGACAACGTGATGTCCGGGCCGGTGTGGGTGAAGAAGGAGTCCTCGTCGGTAGCGCGGGAACGGGCCCTCCGACTCCTCGATCGGGTGGGACTGGCCGACAAGGTCAAGAGCTATCCCAACCAGCTCTCCGGTGGCCAGCAACAACGGGTCGCGATCGCCCGCGCCCTTTCCATGCAGCCCAAGTTGATGCTCTTCGACGAGCCCACCTCGGCCCTCGATCCCGAACTGGTGGGCGACGTCCTCGACGTGATGCGCGCACTGGCAGAGGACGGCATGACCATGATCGTGGTGACCCACGAGATGGGGTTCGCCCGCGAGGTCGGGGACACCGTGGTCTTCATGGATGGCGGCGTGGTCGTCGAGAGCGGTGAGCCGAAGGTGGTGCTGACCGCGCCCCGCCACGAACGGACCAGGGCCTTTCTGTCCAAGGTGCTCTGATTGCTCGACGGGGGCACTCCGTGCCCTCGGTTCGGCTCTGCTCGATCGACGCTCGATCGACGCTCAGTCGACCCCTCGATTCGGCTCCGCTCTGATCACCGCGACGAGACGGGTCAGGTCGGAGTGCTCGACCCGTTCGGTGGCACGCTGCGAGGCGCGCCCGACCCGCACCGCGAAGGGCAGCGCGTCGATGAACCCCCGTCCCACCCAGTGGCGCACCAGCCGCAGCTCCGTGGAACGACCGAGGGACCGCTCGTCGATGCTCCTCCCCTTCGAGACGAGGGCGGCGTTGGTAAGGCGCCGCACCTCGCCGCGATCGACGCTGATCCCCGCCCCTCGGAGGCGGCGCACCACGTACGAGCCGGTGTTGTACCAGTCGCACAGTCCATGGACGACGGAGGCCACTTGGCCGACGGCTCCGTCGGTGGCCAGTGCCAGCACCGGGCCGCCCTCGAGCGTGGACGCGGCCGCCGCGGCCACCAGCGCCAGCTGCAGACCCCCTACTGCGGTGGAGATCGATCGGTTCTGGCGGGCGGCCAACAGATCGACGCCCTCGCGGTCGTAGAGCACGGCCGGGTGGTCGACGACCTGGCCCGACATCCAATCGAGCAGGCGGGGCGGTGCCGCACGCACCTGGGCCCGCACCCGGCCGACCCGGCCCGGGCCCCCGCTGATCGCCTCGCGGCCGATGCTCCCGAAGGCGGCCTCGAGCTCCGCGGCGGCCTCCGGAGGCAGACCCTCCGGAGCGAGGAGAGTCCGGAGCGCTCGGGCGAACGCCGCCCGGGGCCGGGCCAGACGGGGCCGGAGGGTCATGGCGGGGCCACCTGTGGCAGACGTCACGGCCTGATTCGCTCGTTCGACGGGTCGAAGGGTGCTTTCAGTCCGATGGTTGTGGCATGGAGCCTGCCGCCGACGTTGATCTCGTAGGTCCCGGTCTTGAGGTGCTCCGTCGTGACGGCCTCCCGGTCTCGCCGCCAGATGTAGGCGAGACCGACGCACGCGTCGAGCGTGTCCGACCAGGCGGCCGACGTCACCTGACCGGCTGCCTCACCGTCACGCAACACGAGCTCGCCTCCCCACATCATCGGGTCGGGATCGTCGAGCCGGAAGGAGACGAGCCTCCGGCGGGGGCCGTCGGCGATGACCTCCTCGACAGCCCGGCGACCGACGAAGTCGATGCCCGACTGCAGCTTGCAGGTGAACCTGAGCCCCGCCTCGACCGGGTTGTGGTCGGGCGTCAGGTCCGGACCGAAGGCCCGGTACCCCTTGTCCAGCCGAAGGGAGTTGATCGCGTAGTACCCAGCGTTGGAGAGCGGGAGGTCCGCTCCCGCGTCGAACAGGTCCTCGTAGACGCCGACCGCGAACTCGCACGGCACGTAGAGCTCCCAGCCCAACTCCCCCACGTAGGTGATCCGGGTGGCCCGCACAGTCGAGTAACCCAGGTCGATCTCGCGGCTGGTGGCGAACGGGAACGCCGTGTCGGAGAGGTCCGCACGGGTCAGCCGCTGGAGCAGCGCTCGCGAGCCGGGGCCCATGACCCCGTAGACGGCATAAGACGACGAGACGTCCACAACGGCGACCTGTTCGTTCCGTGCGATGTGCCGCTCGATCCACACCAGGTCCCGCACCACCGAGGCGGAGCTCGTGACCAGAAGGTACCGGTCGTGGGCGAGACGCGTCACCGTGACATCGGCCTCGTAGCCACCCCGGTCGTTCAGCATCCCCGTGTAGACGGCGCGCCCAAGGGGCACCGCCACGTCAGCGGTGCACAGCCGCTGGAGCACCACTTCAGCGTCCCGGCCGGTGATGAGCAGCTTACCGAACGAGGTCTCGTCGAACACCGTGGCCGAGTTGCGGGTGCGGCGCTGCTCCTCGGCCGACCAGGGCAACCAGTTCGGCTTCCCCCACGTGTACTCGAGATGCGGCTCCTCGCCCGGTGGAGCAAAGACGTTGGCACGCTCCCAACCCATCTTCGATCCGAACTGGGCGCCGGCCTGTTCGACCAGGTGATAGGCGGGCGGGCGGCGGAACGGGCGGGCGGAGACCAGTTCACGGTTCGGCCACGGGACCTCGTAGTGCAGTCCGAGGATCTCCCCGACTCGGTCGTGGAGCCACTGGTTGTTGCCGTTGAACGGGGCGAACCTCCGGATATCGACCGCAGCCAGGTCGATGGTGGGCTCCCCGTTCACGATCCACTCGGCCAGGGCTCGCCCAGCACCCCCGCCGGACGCGATGCCGACGGAATTGAATCCCGCACCGACGAAGAAATTGCGCAGCTCCGGGGCCTCGCCGAGGATGAACTGGTTGTCGGGCGTAAAGCTCTCGGGGCCGTTGTAGAATTTCCGGATACCGGTGTGGTGGAGCGCCGGAATGCGCAGGAGAGCGCTCTCCATAAGGATGGAGAAGTGCTCCCAGTCCTCGTCGAGGAGCTGGAACTCGAACGGGTACGGAAGTTGGTCGGGGGCGACCCACGGCTTCGCCTCGGGCTCGAACCCCCCGACCACCAGGCCACCGACCTCCTCCTTGAAGTAGGTGTAGCCGTCGGGGTCGCGCAGGATGGGCAGGTCCGGATGGATCCCCTCGATCTGCTCGGTGACGACGTAGAAGTGCTCGGCGGAGTGGAGCGGGACGTTGACCCCGGCCAGGGCACCGACCGCCTTCGCCCACTGGCCGGCGCAGTTCACGATGACCTCCGACTCGATCGGGCCGCGATCGGTCATGACGCCGGTCACCCGGCCGTCCGCGTGTTCGACCCCGATGACACGGGTGTGCTCGAAGATCCTGACACCGCCGGTTCGTGCCCCGCGGGCGAGCGAGGCGGTGACGTCCACCGGGTTGGCCGTGGCGTCGCCCGGCAGCCAGATGGCCCCGACCAGGTCCTCGATGGCGAGGACCGGGTAGAGCTCCTTCGCCCGCTCGGGGGTGATGAGCTCACACTCGAGGTCGTAGGACTCGGCCGTCGCCGCGGTCCGTCGGAGCTGGACCATCCGGTCCTCTGTGCGGGCCACGGTGACACCCCCGCAGCGCTTGAACCCGGTGGCGAGACCGGTCTCGTGCTCGAGCTCGCTGTAGAGCTGGGCCGAGTATTGGACCAGTCGGGTGCCACCCTCACTCGCGCGCAACTGGCCCACCAAGCCGGCGGCATGCCAGGTGGTCCCCGACGACAGCTGTCCCTGCTCGATCAGGACGACGTCGGTCCAACCCAGGTGAGTCAGGTGGTAGGCGACGCTCGTGCCGACGATGCCACCGCCGATGACGACCATCCGGGCACGGCTGGGAAGTTCCTTGTCTGTGCTCACGTCCACTCGTTCCTCACTGGCCCTCCCTCTCGATGGTCACCCACGCCGCCCCGCACAAGGAGGGGCGGTACGTCAGTCAGCCCGCTGGACGTCCGCGATGAGGTGATCGAAGTGCGGGCCACGGAACATCTCGACAGCACGTTCGTACTTCTCCAGTCCCCACGGCCAGAACTCGAATTCGATCTCACTCGTCGCCTCCTGGATCGACGCCCACAGCGTCCACCCGTACATCGACATCAGTCCCTGGAGCCGGGCACGGGCGACCTTGTTGACGAGTCGGTGCCCGTAGTACGAGGTGACCAGGTGCTCCAGCTGGTCGTCGGTGAGGTGGCACTCGCTCCAGATGTTCCCCAGTTCGAAGCACGCATCGTTGTTGCCGGAGTACTCGTAGTCGATGAGCCGCACCTGGTCACCGTCGTCGATGAAGTTCCCGGCAAGGAGGTCGTTGTTGCACGCGACGGTCGGCTCCCTGCGGACAGCGAGCGCGCCGCGGATCCGGTCGGCGTCGCCCTCGAACCCGAGGTAGTCGGCAGGCAGTCGGTAGCCCCGCTCACGGACGAGACGGAGATAGCCGAGTTGGATCTCGAACATGTCGAAGTCGTTCACGAACCTCGGACCGTCGTGGAGGCGCCGGCACGCCCGAGCGACGCGTTCGACGTTCCCCGGTTGGCCGAAGCTCCGGTCGGTGAACGTCGGGCCGTCGATGAAACCGATGACCATGACGGAATCCTCCGGAAGGTATGCGACCACTGGTGCTCCGACACCTGACGACGCGGCGATCACCGAGTTCCGGTACTCGTTGTCACGATTGACCGAAAGCACGGCCGACTCCCGGGACGACACGCGCACGACGTAGGACGCATCAGTTGTCGTCACCTTGAAGTTCCAGTTGGTGAGCCCGCCGGTGAGTTCGGCGATCGATCGCTCCCGTCCTCGGAACACCTCGACCTTGTCGAGCAGAGTCTCGGGTAGTACTCGCGCGAAGCCGTCGGTGGCGGTTCCTTGGGGCCCCGAAGCCGTCATCCGACCGAACCGGCGCGCACGGTCGCCGCAGTTGCACAGACGAACATCGTTCGCGCCCGCGGGTCGGCGGTGCCGACAACTGTCGGGAGACTTCCTGGATCTTCCACCGGCCCCCCTCCGCCAGGTCTCCACCTGGCTAGACGTGCGCTGCACCGGCACGCCGCGAAAGCAGTCGACTCCGGGCTCGGACGCGCTCACCCTAGCGCTGGGCAAACCCGAGGACAAGGCCTGGCCCGGTTCACCTCTCGTCCCCCCACCCGGGCTGTTCCGACCACCCGACCGGACCAGTGTCCTCAGGTCTCCAAACGACAGCGTGCCACCAACTGACAGCGTTCCAGCGGCCCTTGCCGTCGATCAGCGAATGACCAGTACCGGCCGATCGGCGAGGTGAAGGACCTTGTCGGCGGTGCCGCCGAGGAACGCTGCGGCGATGCCCGTTCGGCCGTGGGAGCCAAGGACGATCGTGTCGCAGCCCTCTTCACCGGCGGCCTTCACGATCTCGTGGGCGACGTGGCCGAGGGACACGTGCACGATCTTGGATGTCACCGGGACGCCCGTGGCATCGACCACTGCGACCGCCTTCTTGACGATGGCGTCTGCCTCTTCGTGGTACTCGACGTCGAACGATCCGCCGCTCTTGCCGATGACGTCCTGGTGCTCGCGGGCATGGAACACGACGACTCGTCCACCGGAATACTTGGCCAGGACGCCGGCTGCTGTCGCCGCTCGAACGGCCTGGTCCGAGTCGTCAACCGCAACGATGATGGTCTGGTACATGGTTGGTCCTCCTCCCGGTTGAGTTCCGGCAGGCAACCTCAGGTGATCAGGACCACCGAACCGGAACCGTTGTCACCGCGTGGGTTCGCACCGACCTCTTCGACTCCGATCAACTTCGCATGCAAGAAGCAAGGCTGTCTGTCAGATCCCTGCTCGCGTTACGAAGAGACCTGCGTCCCCTCGACAGGGAGATCTACCGTGTGCTTCGGCCCGGTGAACCAGTTCTTGACCGACAGGTGCCAGTAGATCCACAGGAAGATCATGGCAGCCGGCACGATGAGGACCGTGTAGTTCACGTACTTCCAGGCGAACCCGTTCGTCCACGGCACACCGAGGTTGGAGGTCGGCATGAACGCCATCACGGTGACCAGGACCACGTCGATCAGCGCCACGATCGACAGCACCTTGTACTTGTTGCCGAGGTTCCACCCGCCCGGCACGAAGGAGTTGCCCTTCTTGAGGCGGTGCCAGATCGGGATGGAGAAGCACCAGTACAGTCCGATGACACCGATCGACACGACGGCGTAGAACGCGACCGGGACCGCGGCACCGCCGACGTCGACCTTGATCAGGGCCGGCGAGGTGAGGATGATCCCGATCACAGTGGTGAGGATCACACCGGCAACCGGTACGCGCTTTCCGCTGAGCTTCGACCAGCGCTTGTGGCCCGGTACTGCTCCGTCACGACTGAAGGCGAAGAGCATCCGGGAGCAACTCGTCATGCAGGCCATCGTGCAGAAGAACTGGCCCAGTGCGGAGATCAGCAGGACCGTGCCGCCCCACCGGGAGGTGAGGGCCTGGGCGAAGATGGTGGCCACCCCGCCGCCGGCGGCGGTGACCTTGCCCTCGTCCTGGACGGCGAAGAGGAAGGCCAGCAAGAGGATCCAGCCGCCGATGGCCGAGCAAAAGATCGACCGCCACATGCCCTTGGCCGCTGTGTCCGCCGCGCTCTTCGTCTCCTCGGAGAGGTGCGCCGAGGCGTCGTAGCCGGTGATCGTGTACTGGGTCAGCAGGCCGCCGATCGGCAGGACCACGATCAGGAACCCGAGGCCGTGCGTCTTG